>CAUWFN010000013.1:0-57071 GCA_963558075.1 uncultured Clostridia bacterium
GACGTGCATGTGGCGATTGATTTCCTTCATACACTTGGTG
This sequence comes from uncultured Clostridia bacterium, assembly GCA_963558075.1. Taxonomy (GTDB): domain Bacteria; phylum Bacillota; class Clostridia; order Peptostreptococcales; family Anaerovoracaceae; genus CALHKP01. The sequence continues at coordinate 41 of CAUWFN010000013.1, forward strand.
CCGAAATATCCTTCATATTAAACAGTACAAGAGCCATAAGAATCAATCCTCCGTAATTGTACAGTGTATAATACCAGCTGTATTTTCTGAGATTAAATATCTCAGAGCATATTCCAAATCCATCAAGAGGAGGAACAGGAAGCAGGTTAAACACCATCAGAACTATATTTATAAAGATTATATTTCTAAGAATCTCAATAATGATTGCACCGAGTCTGCCTGCCATAAACATAGGGTTAACCATGAATATAACTTTGATGATGATAGCAAACAACACTGCAAGAATTAGGTTCATAGTAACTCCGGCTGCAGCAACTAAAAATTCATCACGTCTTCTGTGTTTATAGTATCTCGGATCAATTTCTACAGGTTTACCCCATCCAAATCCTGCAAAAATTAGAGCAAAGAAGCCAAAAAAATCAATATGTGCAAGAGGGTTTAATGTCAATCTTCCCTGAAGCTTTGGCGTAGGGTCACCTAGCATATAAGATACGGCGCCGTGAGCAAATTCGTGAAAACAAAGCCCTATAAGTATAGCTGGAAGCATCATTAGCTTGCTCATAATCCACTGCCCTGGATCTGCGAAACGTCCGCTGACGATATTAGATATTATAAGTAAAAATATAACTATCCATATAGGCGATAATTTTTTTCTGTTCAAATCCTTTTCCCTTACCTTTCAGATAACAAAACGGGCCGCCGGAAATTCCATAAACGGCCCGTATTTTCCTTTTGATTTTAATAGTAGAAACCAGTCTTAGGGTCTCTATACTCCTCTAGTCTAAAGTTATATGCATCTACCGCAGCTTCTCTGTGAGCACATGTGAAGTTTTCATCACCAATCTCATGCATAATTTCTTCCATAAGAAGCGGATTAAGAACAAACAGAGGTCCTATAATATATGTACCCATGAAGTTCTTATATCTGATGCCCTCCTCTTTTATGTCAGGATTAAATCCAGGTCCCCTTTCTGTCATAAACAGTGGCTCATATTGAAAGTTATAGTATGAGTGAGTAAACTGGCTCTTAAATCCTACAACTGGAATATTCTTGTACATTCCAACATATAGAGAATTGTATCTTGTTCTCATGTTTCTTTTTACTGTGTAGTCAAACAGTCCAAGGCATTGTATAGTTTCGCCAGAGGTGTCTTTGATTTCTTTTGCAAAAATCTCATGAGCATTTCCTGTAGCAAGAATGTACTGGCCCTTTTCAACAGCAGCCTTTAGCTCCTCCATGTATGGAGCAAGCTTTTCCATTACAAGAAGCTGACTATTTTCTGACATAGTACCAATATATACAAGGTCAACCTTTTCTGTCAGAAATTTTGGCTTTTCGTTTATAAGTGTTTCCACAACTGTGATTTCAGGTGCAGATTCCTTTACAAGTCTAATATTTGCAAGCTCGCCATACAAGTTGCAAATTTCTGGATAAAGTACTTCTATTATCATTTTTATTTGCCTCCCTGTATATTTTTGCTGATGTTGCTACGGATACCTGATGCCAAAGTTATAGAATCTGTACCGTAAAGAATATATATATTGTCATTATCAAAATATTTTAGTGCCTCTGGCGTATCAGTTTCTTTCTCGCAATAGGTAATTCTATCTTCAGAGATTCCTGCTGTTAGAAGTCTGAATCTGTAGTCCTTTGCCCTTGGGCCTGTAACAACAATATTTCTGATATTCTCCTTGTTAAGTAGCTCAAAGTCGCAGTCATAAAGCCAGCATGTATTTTCGGACCAATGCTTCGAATCGCCAAGGCTGTTCATCATGAGAATCAGTTCTTTGTCGCCATCTTGAGATGCGATATATTCGAATACTCTTGAGCATGCATACGCATTTTTATCCTTTGCAAGAAGCATTGTAACAGATTTTCCATTTATATCGTCCCTGTCGAATCTGCTTCTTACAATTTCTGTTCTATTAATCATAGAAGCTATCTGAGCAGCAGTGTATCCCATTTCAAATAGGACAGAAACTAGAGCGATTTCGTTATAGATGTTAAATGTGCTGTCATTTACAAGCTTAACATCTGCTGTCTCGCCTTTTCCTTCAAATCTCATCATCATCTGGTCTTTGTCAACATCAAAAGCTCTGTAGTCGTATTCTGGAGCTTTGTATCCGCATGATGGACAAAAAGCCTTTCCTATATTGCTATATCTCAGATATTCATACTTAAGTTTTGTATGGCACTCAGGGCAAACCTGCATATCATTTATAAGGTTTGTACACTCGGTTGCATCGCCTTCCATTCGATCAATACCAAAATATACTCTGTCATTATTAGGAGCAACTCCACAAGACAGAAGATCATCTGCATTTAGAATCAATTTTGTCTTTGGTGGAATGTATTTTGTCAGAATATCTGCAATATACTCAGGATGAGCATTTCTCATAATTGAGTCTCTCGAAAGATTTGTAACAATCATAAGATTAGGCTCTACGTAAGGGAAAACCCTAAGAGCAGAGCGCTCGTCAATTTCCAAAACAGCAAGGTCGTAGTCTCCTTTTCCAAACAAAGGAGTTCCGCTGATAAGACATGTTGCTATACCAGAGTTTATATTTGATCCAAGTCCGTTGTTAAGAACCTTAATTCCCTGTTTTGTCAGAATGTCGTTTAGCATATTAGAAACTGTAGTCTTTCCATTTGTGCCTGTAATTGCAATAATTCGATCAGGCTTTGGAACATATTTTAGAAAATCAGGGCAGATTTTCAGTGCAACAGTTCCAGGGAAATTTGTTCCGTTATGCTTTGTTATTTTCAGTGCAATGACTGATAGCTTTGCCATAAGCAAAGCTATTTTGTATCTAATATTACCCATGTAAAATCTCCAAATCAGTCGTTTATTTTGTATTGTACAGCATTGATAATTGCAGCAGCAATATTGCTTCCGCCCTTTCTTCCTCTTGCTACAATACATGGAGTTCCTGATTCAATAAGCTTTTCTTTGGACTCTACTACGTTTACGAATCCTACAGGAACACCCACTACTGCCACAGGATCAAGCTTTCCTGCCGCAATAAGGTCACAGATTGAAAACAGTGCAGTCGGTGCGTTTCCAATGGCAAAGATTACAGGTCTATCAAGCCTTGAGGCTTTTTCCATGCTTACGAGTGAACGTGTTACTCCACGCTCCTTAGCCTCCTTCGCTACATCTGGATCTGCAATAAAGCATTTAACGCTTCCACCGTACTTTTCTATTCTTCTTTTGTTGATACCGGACATTGCCATAGTAGTATCTGTAACTATATATGCTCCGTTTTTGATGGCCTCTGCAATTTTCTGATCTACGCCGTCAGTGAAATACATCGAATCTGCATATTCAAAATCAGCAGATGTATGAATACATCTTTTGATTATATGTTCATATCTTGGATCTACTTCTTTCCCCATCTCATCGAGAACAGAAGAGAGAATCTCGAAGCTCTTTTTTTCTATCTGGTCCGGTTTGATGTTTTCTATTTTCATGCTTAAGCCTCAATTCCTGCTCTTGCTGGAACTCCCTGATCATAAGGGTGCTTAACCTTGTCGATTCTTGATACGTAGTCTGCAAGCTCAACAAGCTTTTCTGAAGGATATCTTCCTGTCAGAACAACTTCTAGGTGCTCCGGCTTGTTTTCAAGGAAGTTTACGATTAAATCCTCATCAAGAAGACCTGCTTCGATTGAACCTAGTGATTCATCTAATACAAGCATGTCATATTTGCCATCTTTCAGAAGCTCGCACATTTCCTGAAACTGTTTTCCATTAACTTCTCTTGTTTCCTTAAGCTCTTCCTCTGTCATCTGGAATGAGAACTTTTTGATTGGCTTTGTTCCCATAACCTCTACATTTGGAAGAGTTCTTAGAACCTTTAGCTCACTGCTGTTTCCTGATTTCAGAAACTGCATGAACAGTACGTTAAGTCCATATCCAGAAGCTCTTACTGTAAGTCCTACTGAACAAGTTGTCTTTCCTTTACCTTCTCCACAATAGATGTGTATTAATCCTAAATCTTTTTTCATCCGGATTTCCTCCTATTAGTCAAATTCTGCATCATATATACGGCCTATATAAGCCGCGAAACTTACATGTACATTCCCTTTCACAGATATTTTTGAAAAGCAGCACATGTATTAAATTAGTATACCACAAAATAGTTATAATTTAAAAGTGTCTAAATATATTTCGTGCAAAATCCGTCCATTTCTATCTCAAAATGCTGTAAATATATTCTATATCAAGGGCTTCTCTAACATAATCTGCAAGCTTGTCATACTGAGTCTGCTTGTAGCTTTCTACATCAAAGGTTGTAAGCTCGCTTTCATCTATTCCCTTTTCTCTCATAAGACTTTCGGCAACAGCTTTGCTAATCTCCTCTCTATCAAAGATTCCATGAATATATGTACCGTAAATATTTCCGCTGCTCAGAATATTTTTTTCTGTGTCAGATGTTCCCATATGCATTTCGTAGCCTTTGTATTCTAAGCCAGAGAGATTGCTAAAAATTCCTCCGACATCTGAGAGCATTCCTTCTTCTGATTTTCTTACCTTTTCAGATGAAAATACTGTATTATGAGGAAGAAGTCCAAGACCCTTCATCGTGCCGCCATGCTCCACACCTTCTGGGTCTGAAAGGGTTTGTCCTAGCATCTGGTATCCTCCACAGATTCCAAATACAGGTCCTCCTTTGTCAGCATGTTTTAGAATCTCGTTTTCTATCCCTGTCTCTCTCATCCATTTGAGATCTGCCATCGTATTCTTTGTTCCCGGAATTATAACTAAATCCGGATTTTTAAACTCTTTTCGGCTTTTTACATATCTTACAGAAACTCCATCGATATATTCAAATGGGTTAAAGTCTGTGAAATTCGAAATCTTAGGAAGCCTAATTACGGCAATATCGATTAGACTGTCTGCGTTTTTTCTTGAAAATCTTTCGGTCAGGCTGTCTTCGTCATCGATATCTATATCCATGTAAGGTACGACTCCGATAACAGGCTTTTCAATAATTTCCTCAAGCTTATCAAGGCCTGGTTTTAAGATTTCTTCTTTACCTCTGAATTTATTAATCATCACACCTTTTACAAGCTCTTTTTCTTCATCATCAAACAAAAGAACTGTTCCTGCAAGGGCTGCAAATACGCCGCCTCTGTCAATATCACCACAAAGAAGCACGGGAGCATCGCAAAGCTTTGCTGTGCCCATATTCGAAAGGTCATCTTCTTTCAAATTAATCTCTGCAGGGCTTCCTGCGCCTTCGATTACTATGATGTCGTACTCACTACTTAAACTGTCAAATGCATTCTTGACATCCTTCTTAAGACCTGCCTTAAGCTTGTGATATTCTTCTGCATTTGCGCTACGAGTAACCTCTCCGTTAACTATAACCTGAGAGCCTTCTGCACTTGTCGGCTTCAGAAGAATAGGGTTCATTCTCACATCAGGTGTAATTCTGCATGCTTCAGCCTGAACAGCCTGAGCTCTTCCCATCTCAAGACCGTCATCTGTTATGAATGAATTTAGTGCCATATTCTGAGCCTTAAACGGTGCGACTTTGTATCCATCCTGTGTAAAAATTCTGCACAGAGCTGTCGCAATCATACTCTTTCCCGCGTTGGAGCACGTTCCCTGAATCATTATTTTTTTAGCCATCCCCGCATCACCTCAAATCTGATTTTCAGAAAGAACTTCTGTAAGAGAACGTATAAAATACTCGTTTTCTTCCTTTGTTCTGACTGCTATTCTGTAATATCTCTTGTCAAGCCCCGGATAATTCTTACAGCTTCTCACAAGAATCCTGTATTTCAGAAGCGGAGCAGAAAGCTCCTTTTCTGATCTAAAGAAAATATAATTTGCCTTCGAGCTATACACTTTGATACCAAGCTTTTCAAGCTCTCTGCTGAGATACATCCTCTCTTTTTTCACGTAATCTTTAGTTTTTTGAACAAAGCCCTTCTCCGTAAGAGCCGCACATCCCGCCTTTGATGCCACCGTTGATACAGACCAGGGCTGAAGAGTTTCCTCTATTTTCTCTGTAATTTCTGAGTTTGCACACATAGAAAATCCCAGCCTTAGTCCCGCCATAGCATATATTTTCGTAAAAGCTTTAAGGATTACTGTGTTCTTAAGTTTAGGAAGGTCAGGAATAATAGAAAACTTTTCCTCCTCATCCATAAACTCACTGAAGCACTGATCGCAAACTAGGATTGCACCTACTGATTCTGCAGCCTTAGCTATCTCAATCATGTCTTCTCTTAAGACTGCCTCTCCTGTAGGGTTGTTTGGATTACAGATAAAAATCATATCTATATCCTCTGTAATCATCGAAATAACCCTATCCTTATCTATAGCAAAGTCTTCATCTTCGTTTAGAATCAGATTAGAGACTTCGCACCCCACGACCCTAAGAGCCTCCTCGTACTCAGAAAAGGTCGGCGCCGTTATGAGAGCCTTCTTTGGTTTAAGAGCAAGAACCATCCTAAAAATTATATCTGCTGCACCGTTTCCGAAACAAAAGAAGCTTTCTGGAAGGTTCCAAAATTCGCTTACTGCCTTTTTTAGCTCTCTGTTAAAAGGATCCGGGTAGCTTTCGTATCTATCAACGTTTTCAACGATTGCCCTTCTGCATACCTTCGGCATGCCGAGAGGATTCAAATTCGCCGAAAAATCGTACATTTCATTATCATATTTATATATATTTCCGCCGTGTATTTCTTTTATCATATAAATGTCACCGTAATAACTCTAACTGCTACAAACAGACACAGGCAGATTAGCGTAGCTGCATACATAAGCTTAACTGCACCTGGAATATCATCTGCTGTTATTTCTCTTTTTCTATCGCCGATTGTCTTCTTTTTGTACAGCTTACCAAAATAATATGCATCTCCTGCAAGCTCAACACCGAGTGCTCCTGCACAAGCTGACTCACACTGAGCGCTGTTTGGACTTGCATGATTATGTCTGTCACGTCTGAAAATTCTAAAGGCACCTTTCATATCAAAGCCTACAAGACCGGCCCCTAGAATCATTGATATACCTGTAATTCTTGCAGGTATAAAATTAAAAATGTCGTCAACTATAGCCGACACTTTTCCAAAATTAATATATCTGTCGTTTTTATATCCAACCATGGAATCAAGAGTATTCACACCCTTATATAAAAAACCAAGAGGTGCCCCGCCTATAAGCATAAAAATCATCGGTGCAATAACGCCGTCCGATGTATTTTCTGCGACCGTTTCTACAACTGCTTTTTCTATCTGTTCAAAAGACAGATCTTTTGTATCCCTTCCGACAATCCATGACAGATATTTTCTTGACTCCTCAAGATTTCCCGCCTTTATGCAATTATAAACTCTCATGCTCTCAGTCTTTAGGCTCTTTGCCGCGAAAATCTGATAGCACCAGAAAGTTTCAAGGCAAAAGGCAAGTATCGGGCTTAAAATTTTCGCAAGATATAAAATCCCATAAGGGACTGCAAAAGAAGTGGCAAGAACAAGAATGTTAAGCACAGCTCCCCCTGCAATTTCCCCTGCCTTTGTCTTTGGGAAGATCTTTCTCAGAACCTTTTCTAAAAACGAAATCAGATTACCGATGAACATGACCGGATGTTTTATACATCTAGGATCTCCGAATACACTGTCAAGAACAAATCCAATCAAAGCTGCTGCTGCAATTTCCATCAGAATCCAGTTTCTCCTTTCCTGTATTTGTCACAGCTGCAAACAAAGTTCACAGCAAAATCCGGATTGCCCGCAAAATGAATATGCGGATATCCAGCAAGCACATTCCTGTATTTAACGAAACAGTCAAAGGCTTTACCTCTTCTGTTTACTGCAGAAAATGCGCATCCATTGTCACTTGAGTCACTATAATGAAACTCGTGACATCTTATCGATTCTCCTTTTGAGGCTATTACAGTATCTTCCTTTGCCTCAAGAGTCTTATAACCAAATCTAACAAGAGAATCTGTCATATGAGATTCACTTTCGAGAACGCCTGTCATTCTTATCGTTTCTTTTCCATTATCTATGGATTTTCCAAGATACATGAACCCACCGCACTCTGCAAAGATAGGCATTCCCTTCTCAGCTGCATTTTTGACGCTTTCTAGCATAGCTGTATTTTCCGAAAGTTCTTTTGCGTAAACTTCTGGGTATCCGCCTCCGAATATGAGTCCTGACACGCCTTCTGGAATTTTCTCATCTTCAATCGGTGAAAAAAATTCAATTTCAGCCCCCGCCTTTTTCAGTAGCTCAAAATTATCCTCATAATAAAAGTTAAAGGCTTTATCTTTTGCTACGCCAATTTTAACCTTCTCATCAACCGTTTCCTTAACCTTTACAGGCTCAAATTCAATCTCTAGTGCAGATTCAGAAAGCTCTACAATTCCATCTAAATCAAGACATTCTAAAGCCGCTTTTCCAAGAAGATCAACCTTAGTCTTAAGATCAGAAATTTCTCCTGCCGTTACAAGGCCAAGATGTCTGTTTTCTATACCAGCACCCTCAACCTTAGGTAAAAAGCCATAACATTTTATTCCGAGATTCTCTTCTACAGACTTCTTGTAAACACTGTACATTCCCTTAGTGCATCTGTTTAGGATTACTCCTTTGATATTATTATCAAAGTAATTTAGATATCCGCTGATTTCTGCAAGCAGAGATGAACTTTTTCCCCTTACATTAACCACGAGTATCTCAGGTGTTCCTGTAACCTTTGCGATATGATTTGCCGAAAATTCATCGTTATCAAAGCCAAAACCGTCATAAATACCCATTACACCTTCGATTACAGCTATGCCATCATCAGATGAGTTTTCTCCTAAAATAGTTTTTACCATATCTTCCCCACACAAATACATGTCTAGGTTTCTCGATTTTGTCCCTATGATTTCACTATGAAACATAGGATCTATGTAATCCGGACCGCATTTAAAAGCAGCCGGATTTTTTCCCGTATCTTTGAGAGCCTTAAGCAGACTGCAGACAACTGTAGTTTTGCCACAGTCGCTGCCAGTCCCACCGATAAGTACTCTCGGCATCTTTTTATTCATCAAGGTGCATCCCCTTTATAATATATACCGGATTTTCGGCCTTCATCAGATTATATCGTCCTAGCTTATTTGCAACAGCGATATTTGCGCACATGATTTCAGTCTCCATATTTCTTTCAGAAAACAGATTTACGGCCTGTGAAATAGTTTCTAATGTGATAGCATTTACAACAAAGACAGTTTTAGGATTTTTTGAAAGACATACATCAATTATATCTCCCATATGTCCTGTGCTTCCGCCGATAAAAACTTTGTCGCAAGCAGGAAGATCAGAAAGTCCATCTGGTGCTGTTGAGTGCGTAATTTCTATGTTATAGGCTCCTGTTTTCTTTCTATTTTCTTCTATAAGCTCTACAGCAAAATCATTTTTTTCAACTGCATATACTGTGGACTCAAATGCCTTATACGCAAGAGCACATGTTACTGCACCTGTCCCAGCCCCAATGTCATACACTACATCGCTAGGCTCGATTTCGAGAGCTGAAACAGAAAGATTTCTAACAGCTTCTTTTGTCATAGGGCTCTTTCCTCTTATAAAATCCCCATCCTTAAGGGTTTTATATCTATTTACATAATTTTGATTATGTACATATATGACGGAAAGGTCACAAAAGTCGTATTTAAGTATCTCTTCTGGCGTACCTGTAACAATTCTTTCATTATCAAATGTAAGGTTCTCGCCTACTGTCATCTTTACGCAGCTACCAAGGCCTGCCTTGCATAACTTTGATGCTACATCCTTTGCTTTTATTTTTCCGCCTGTAAGAGCAAATACATTTTCGTTATATGACACATAAGAAACGATATTTTTCTCTCTTCCATGAAGACTGACAAGAGCTGTATTTTCATACCCTTTTCCGAGTTTTGACATAAGATAGCTTAGGCTTCCGATTCCGCATACAAATTCGTATTCTATTTCCGGATCAATTTTCTTTGCAATTGTAGATGCTATGCTATAAAATCCTGTATCACCTGATGCAGCAATGCAAACTATGCCATCCACATCCTTATTTTTGTTTATATATTCGACTGTGTCCATGATACCCATAAACTGAGTGTTTTCATTCAGAGCTTTTACAGCGTTAATTCTCTTCTGAGAGGAAAGAACTATGTCAGCAGACTTAATTATGCTCTTTGCCCTATCTGTAAAAAAATCTAGATCTCCTGGGCCGACTCCTGTAATATAAACTTTCATGGTATTACCTACTGAGCAATTCTGTCTACGAGAATATCTGCTAATCTTTCGTCAACACCAAGAGTGTTTCCCATTTCAACAGTGATTCCAGGGTAGCTTTTTAGGATTTCACCGATTTCGTTAGGGATATCTTCCCTGATATGGATTCCTTCAAATAGGAAGTAAGGAACTACTTTGATATGGTCTACACCTTTATCTGAAAGAGTTTTGATTCCATGTTCGATGTTTTCTTCGCAAAACTCCATGTATGCGATTTCAATAGGCATATCGTCCATCTTTGTTCTTACCATATCTACTACTGCATTGATTGTATCTTTTGTTGATTTAACTCTGCTTCCATGAGCAAGGATTAATACTCCGTTCATTATTATTCTCCTTTGATTACTTTTTTAAATGTTTTAACTGTAAAATCTATATCTTCTTCTGTAAAACTGTTGTTTAAGAACATTGCCTCATACTGAGAAGGTGCAATGTAGATTCCATTTTCTAGAAGTCCCTTGAACACATGTCTGAACTCCTGCATATTGCTCGATGTCGCTTCCTCGTAATTTCTTACAGGGTGCTTTGTATAGTAAAGGCAAAGAAGTGAGCCTGCGTTGTTTACTGTAAATCCAGTTTCCTTTCTTAGTCCTTCTGCAAGCTTTTTTCCTAGACCATTGATGTGGTCATAGATTTCCGGCTCGTTTAGGAGCTTTTTGAGTGTTACGATTCCAGCTGTCATCGCAATCGGATTTCCAGATAATGTTCCGGCCTGATAGATATTTCCGCATGGTGAAATGTTTTCCATGATTTCTTTTCTTCCGCCATATGCGCCTACTGGCATTCCGCCACCGATGATTTTGCCATATGTGCAAAGATCAGGAGTTACACCAAAATATTCCGCCGCCCCACCAAAGGCAAGTCTAAAACCTGTAATTACCTCATCAAAGATAAGAAGCGCGCCGTATCTATCGCACAGTTCTCTTAGACCTTCTAAAAATCCAGGTTCAGGAAGCACAACTCCCATGTTTGCAGCTACTGGCTCAACAATAATTGCTGCAACCTCATCTCTGTTCTTCTGAAGTAGCATCTCTACACTTTCAAGATCGTTATATGTAGCGATAAGTGTATCCTCTGCAGCTCCCGGTGTTACTCCAGAGCTATCAGGAGATCCAAATGTCATAGCACCAGAACCTGCCTTTACAAGCATGCTATCGCTGTGTCCGTGATAGCAGCCTTCAAACTTAATGATTTTGTTTCTGCCTGTATAGCCTCTTGCAAGTCTAAGTGCACTCATTACAGCCTCAGTACCGCTGTTTACCATACGAACCATGTCTATATGCTTTATGTTTGATGTTATGAGCTCAGCAATTTCAACCTCAAGCTCGTTGCAAGCACCAAAGCTTAGACCTTTTTCTACAGCTTCTTTTACAGCACAGATAACATCCTCGTTCACATGTCCTAGAATCATAGGACCCCAAGATCCGATGAAATCAAGGTATTCGTTTCCGTCTGCATCATATATTTTGTTTCCTTCACCTCTTTCGATATAAAGTGGTGACATGTCTACTGATTTAAATGCTCTTACCGGGCTATTAACTCCGCCTGGCATTACCTTTTTCGCTCTTTCAAATAAATTCTCTGATTTTGATGTAATCACTTAAATATCTCCTTTTCTGATAGCATCTGCAGCTTCCATCGCAAAGTATGTTATAACGATATCGGCGCCTGCTCTGTACATAGAAGTAATTGATTCACACATGATGCCGTATTCGTCGATAAGACCTGCTTTTCCGGCATTTTTAATCATCGCATATTCTCCGCTTACGCTGTATGTAGCAACAGGAAGGTTTGTATTGCAAGAAACCTCTCTGATAACATCAAGATATGAAAGCGCAGGCTTAACCATGATGATGTCTGCACCCTCTTCTTCATCATATAGTGCTTCTCTGATGCCCTCACGCATATTATGAGGATCCATCTGATAGCTCTTTCTATCTCCAAATGAAGGAGCTGAACCTGCCGCCTCTCTGAAAGGTCCATAGAATTTTGACGCATATTTTACTGCATAGCTCATAATTGGAACATTCTTAAATCCGTTTTCATCAAGTCCCTCTCTAATTGCAGCAACTCTTCCGTCCATCATATCTGAAGGAGCAACCATGTCTGCACCTGCTTTTGCATGAGAAACAGCTGTAGCTACCAGGTATTTTAGAGTTTCATCGTTATCAACATCATGACCATGAAGAATTCCGCAGTGGCCGTGAGATGTGTATTCGCACATGCATACGTCAGTAATTACATAAACCTCATCTCCATAGAGTCTTTTTATTTCTCGTACTGCCTGCTGAACAACACCGTTGTCATCATAAGCTCCGCTTCCAACAGGATCCTTCTCCTTTGGAATTCCGAAAAGAAGAACTTTGTTGATTCCGTGGGATAGACACTCGTCGATGATTTCCTTTGCTCTGTCTGGACTATATCTGAACTGCCCTTCCATCGCCTCGATAGGGGCTTTGATGTCAGTTCCCTCTTCAAAGAAAATAGGATAGATAAGGCTATCTACTGTCGCCTTTGTTTCTCTTACCATCCCTCTGATAATAGCATTTGATCTTAATCTTCTAGGTCTGTTTACCATTTATTTTTCACTCCTAACCTTTTCGATCATTGAATCAATGGTCGCTTCATCTGAAATAACTGTATCAAAATTATATTTAGCTGCCGCCTGAGCAGTCTGTTTTCCAATGCATAGAGCCTTCATGCCGCCGAAGTCTTCTTTTCCTTGAGTTTTAACAAAGCCTTCAACGCAGCTTTTGCTCGTAAATGTCACCATATCAAAGCCAGCAGGAATGCCTTCCTCGTGATCGACATAACTTGTTTCATATACAGGGTAATCTTTATATTCGATTCCTGCTTTTTCGTAAACATCAGTGATGTCCTTTGTTCCGATTTTCGCTCTTAGAAGAATCAGCTTTTCGCCTGGCTTGATAACGCCCTGAGAAACCATCTCCTCTGCAAGGTGCTCGCCATCAAATACGCTCGGAATAAAATCAGCTACAAGGCCGTACTCACGAAGCACATTTGCAGTTGCTCTTCCAATGCATGCGATTTTACCCTTTACTGCTCTTACATCTCTTCCTGTTTCAAACAGATACGAGAAGAATGATTTCACACCTTCTCCGCTAGTAAACACAAGCCAGTCATAATTTTCGAAGTCCGGGTCAATAGGTCTAATAAACTTAGTTTCAATACAAGGATAAAGTAGTGTATCTGCACCAAGCTCTCTAAGCCCTGCGTTTAGCTTTGAGCTTCTTTTCATTGGCTGAGTCACAATAACCTTTTTCCCTTTTAGCGGAAGCTTAGAATACCAGTCAAACTGTTCTGAAAGAGAGCACACGTTTCCGACAACAATTACAGATGGAGATACTACCTTTTCTCTCTGAATCATATCCTCGATGTCTTCTAAAGTTGAAACGAACTTTCTCTGATAAGGTCTAGTTCCGTTTTCTATAACTGCAGCACTAGTTGATTTATCCATACCAGCTTCCATAAGGCCTTTTGCTATTCTGCCAACAGTTGAAACGCTCATCATAAACACTAGCGTACCCTTTAGGCGTACAAGAGCATCAAAATCGAGTTTGACCTCGCTGTCTGCCTTTCCGTGACCTGTAATTATGTGAACTGAAGAGCAGAAATTTCTGTGTGTTACAGGAACGCCGCCATATGCAGGAGCTGCTATAGATGAAGTGATTCCTGGAACAACTTCAAACTCGATTCCGTTTTCTGCAAGAAGCTCAAGCTCTTCTCCTCCTCTTCCGAAAACGAATGGGTCGCCGCCTTTAAGTCTTACAGTCTTCTTTCCTGCCTGTGCCTCTCTCAGAAGGATTTTGTTAATTTCTCCCTGAGGAACAGGATGGTTTCCAACATTTTTGCCTACATTGATAAGCTCTGCCTTGTCAGAAATCATAGCCATAATCTCATCGCTTACAAGTCTGTCATAAACTACAACATCTGCTGTCTCAAGAAGCTTTTTCCCTTTGATTGTAAGTAGGTCCGCATCTCCAGGGCCTGCACCTACAAGATATACTTTTCCAGGCATTATCTTCCCTCCTTCATCTTAAGAGCAAGCGCAGCACCAAGCTTTTCGCCATCATATTTGTTGCCCTTAGCTTTATCAAAATATGTATTATACTCATCGTCAACATAAAAGCCTGTGATTTCGATTTCATCTCCTTCTACTGTAGCATATGCTGCTACTGGCGAGCTACATCCACCATCAAGAGTTCTTACATAGCTTCTTTCTGCAAGAGCACATAGCTTAGCCTCTTCGCTTTCGAAATCAGCTAAGAATGGAACCTCATATCCTTTTCTTCCCTGAACTACAAGAATTCCCTGGCATGCTGCAGGAAGAATTTCATCAACCTCAAAAATTCTCGAAACTCGTTCTTCAAGGCCAAGTCTTTTGATTCCTGCATATGCTAAAACTATTGCTCCGAACTGACCGCTATCAAGCTTTGCAAGCCTTGTCTGAACATTTCCCCTTATAGGAGCAAGCTCTGCCTGCGGATAAAGCTTTTTAAGCTGAAGCTGTCTTCTCAGAGAAGAACAGCCAATAGGCTTTGAAAAATCAATTTCTTTCTTTCCCTCTGGAAGGATCAAAACGTCTCTTGGGTCTTCTCTATCAGAAAACGCAAGTAGAGGAAGCTCTTCCGAAACCTCCATAGGCATATCCTTGAGGCTGTGAACTGTAAGGTCAACCTCTTCTGAGACAAGGGCTCTATCAAGCTCTTTGACAAACAATCCTTTGCCACCTATCTTATCGAGAGTCTTATCAAGAATCTTGTCTCCCGTTGTTTTCATAGTTATAAGCTCTGTCTCAAGCTTTTCATCAAAATTTTGGATGGCATCTATTACCATCTCTGACTGAATTACCGCAAGCTTACTTTCGCGGCTTCCGACTCTAACTTTCATCAGTAATCCTTTCTCTCAACGATGCCACGTATAACCGCAGCTGACTTCTTTGTTATATCATGGGAATTCCCACTTCCTGAAATACCTACAGTGATATCATCATTTACTGCAATAGCTGGAAAGAAGAAATCACATTCTCCTCTGCAGTCACATGCATTTGCAAGGATTCCCGCCTCTTTCGCATCACTTATAATTCTATAGTTTGTATCCCTGTCATCTGTGCATGCCAAAACCATAAGCTGATCAGAAATGTACTTTCTGTCATAAACATCTTCTGTATATTTCAAAAGATTATCTTTTGCATATCCTTTAATTTCATCACAGCACATCGGAGCTACAACCTCGATATCAAAATCGAACTTGAGAAGAGTTGTAACTCTCCTCTTTGCTATAGTACCTGCACCTATGACTAGGACCTTCTGCCCCTCACTGTCAATAAACAGCGGAAATCTTCTATTTTTCAAAATACTCATCCACCTTTTTTTTGACTTCATCTAGAGAAAACCCAGTCTCAGATTTTGGCCTATCAATAACGACTATCTTAAAACCTTCATCAGCACATGAAATCTTATCATCAAATCCACCAGGCTTACCTGTGTTCTTTGTAATGAGATAGCCACATCCATACTGTTTCAGTGTCGCTAGATTCATCTCAGATGTAAAAGGACCCTGCATGCCGAGGATATTCTTTGATGAAATACCAGCCTCAAGACAAAGCTCAATTGATTTTACTGATGGAAGTACCCTTGCTACGAGCTTATCTTTGTCACTCACACAGGAAAGGAGCTTAAGCTCCTTTGAGCCTGTAGTCAGAAGAAACCTTCCTTCTGTATTTTCTATAAACTCTGCTGCCTCCTGCATTGACTGAACACGTATAACGTTAGGGTGGCTGAACAAAGACTCTTCTCTCAGAAGTCTCACATAAGAAACTCCGGCCTCCTCTGCTGCCCTCTTTATGTTATCTGTTACTTCTGTCGCATAAGGATGAGTTGCATCGACCACAAGAGATGCTTTTTCATCTTTTATCATAGAAACCATTTCCTCCGGCGAAAGCCTTCCTTCTCTAATTTCGATGTTTCCAAGGCCTGATATGACCTCGCTACCGTAATCTGTCGCTACAGAAAAAATGCATCTATGAGCAAAATCCCTGCCGTTTACATATTCTGCAAGAGCGTGACCTTCATATGTTCCGGCAAAGACTAGAAGTCTTTTAGACATTTTTGTATCCTCTCGGTGTAACAAGCTTTCCGTTTACTATCTTTGTCTGGCTATTTCCGATGAAAACTGTAGTGAACATGTCTATATCATCGTTGTTCTTAAGATCTTTCATCGTACAAACTGTAGCAGTTTCGCCGTCTCTTCCGATATTTTTAACATATCCACATGGTGTATCTAATGATTTAAATTCTGACATCATATCTACAGCCTTATCAATGTAGTCATGACGCTTTTTGCTCTTAGGGTTATATAGGCATACAACAAAGTCTGCTTCTGCAGCAAGCTTAAGTCTCTTTTCGATTTTTTCCCACGGAGTCAGAAGATCGCTCAGTGAAATAACAGCAAAATCGTGAATCAAAGGAGCTCCTAGAACTGCTGCTCCGCTACACGCTGCTGTAATACCTGCAACTGTTATAATTTCGACCTCAGGATGATCTTCGGCAACTTCACACATTATGCCAGCCATTCCATATACTCCTGCATCTCCGCTGCATACAAAAGCAACGTTCTTCCCTTCTAAAGCAATGTCAAGAGCCATCTTGCATCTGTCGACCTCCTGCTTCATTGCAGTAGATTTTACTTCTTTACCTTCTGTAAGGTTTTTAACAAGATCCACATAAAGTGTATAGCCGACAACAGCATCACTTTCCTCGATAGCTTTTCTTGCCTGAGGAGTCATATACTCCTCGCCTCCTGGACCAATTCCAACTACATAAATCTTCATATATTAATTCTCCTGTTTTTCCTTTAACATATTCTCTCTGAAATCATACCATTTGTAGAAATCTTCTTTGAACTTAACTATGATTTCATCAATCTGCTTAAGCTGTTCCTCCTGTTTTACAGTTCGCTCCTCTTTACTGATATCGTCTACGTTATAGTAGCTCACATCTTCAAGAGATGCAGTTTCTGGATCTATATCTCTTGGAACTGCAAGGTCAATCATAACCTTTGGAAGCTTTGTCAGCTCTTTTGCCTGCTCATATGTAACTGTAAAGTGAGGGCTTAGGGTTGCACTTACAACAGCATCTGACTTTTCGATTTCGCTGTATCTTTCGCTGTATAGGACAGTTCCAACACCATCAGGAACAATGTTTTCACCATGCTTATACTGTCTCAGCGTCATAGTTACATCTTTACCAGCTTTTTCTAAAAGCTCAGCAACAAGGCGGCCAATCATGCCGTTTCCTATTACAAGAACCTTATGAAGCTCAGGTCTTCTCTGAATTATATTTACAGCTCTTGTGGCTGTTGAATCATCATTCACCTTAAAATCAACAAGTGTCTTTACTTTCTTACCTGCACTTACACCTGTTCTAAAAACAACATTCAAAATCGTATCTGAGGCCTTATGTGCTCTTGCAAGCTTGATTGAGTCTCGAACCTGAGAAATAATCTGGTCTTCTCCCCAAATCTGTGACTCTGCACCAGCTGCTACTTTGCAAAGGTGATCTATTACATCATCTCCATACAAAGTCTTAAACATATGTCCATAGCTTCTATAGTCAACGCCTATGCACTCGCAAAGAACCTCAAAAGGGTTTACATCTGCGCCGTCTTCAGCATTTAGATAAATTTCTGTTCGATTACATGTGGCAATAAGAACTGCACCGGAAATATCCTCATAGCTTTTTAGCTTTTCGTATATCTCGCCTGTCTCAGTCTTAGTACAAGAGAACACTTCTCTGTCCTCAAGGGCTGCCATATTATAATCTATATATGACATTATTAAATTCAAAATCTACACTCCCATTCTCTTACGGCAGCTGCGCTTGTCACGCCTCTGCCTCCTGATTTTTTCATGATAATTTCTGATGATCCCGCACATACAGCACTTCTTTCACAGACATTATCTGCTCCTGTAGTTTTAAGCACAAACTCAGAAGACTCAAACTCCCCTTCTGCCCTCATAAGCTCCTCTGCTGAAAAAGTGACAAAAGGAATGTTATATTTTTTGCTAAATGCAATTATGCACTTTTCGTCTTTTTTTATATCTATAGATGCCAGCTTTTCCACTGCCTTAACAGAAATTCCTTCTTCTGCAAGACGAGATAGAATTTCTTCCTCAAAAATTGCCTCATCAGTGTTTTTTCTACATCCTACGCCAAGAATCACAATCTTTGGCACTGCATTAAGAGTCTCACCAAAAGGCTTCTTCTCTTCATCAAAGCTTACGCATATACCTGCTTTGCAATTTACATCAAAGCAAATACCCTCCGGAAGATCCCCCTTTACAGGGAAGTCGCTGACAAATCCCACACTCTTTTCATCAAGGATTCTTGACGAAATTTCTTTGATTTTACTTATATCACCAATAATACAGCCGTTTTTCTTTGTCCACATATCTACAGCAAATTTACCATTTACATCTGTAGCTGTTGTAATCACCGGTGTTGCTCCAATAAGCTCTGAAAGCTCAAGTGCAAACTCGTTAGCTCCTCCAAGGTGCCCCGAAAGAAGTGGAATCGCAAAATTACCTCGATCATCAAGACAAATCACCGCAGGGTCCCTATCCTTAGAAACAATGTAAGGAGCTATATGTCTTACAGCAATTCCTGTAGCACAGACGAAAATAATTATATCTGCGTCAAAAAAAGCACTTTTGACAAAATCTTTCATGCTCTCTTTTTCCTTGTCAAAATATACAAAAGAAAATTTGCTGTTTGTACTAAATGCTTTTTCTATCTTTTCAGCCGTTTCTTTTCCTCTTGCAGTTACTGATATAAGTGATACTTTTTTCATTTATTTGCTAGCCTCTCTGAACAGATGAGTAAATGAAGGATCGTAAAGCTTTGATCTTTCGTATTTATCCCCTAGGAATCCGCCGACCATGATAAGAGCCATTTTGTTGATTCCATTTTCTGCAGCTGCTTTTCCGATATTTTCTACAGTTGTTCTAATAATCTTCTGATCAGGCCATGTAGCCTTATATACAATTGCAGCCGGCGAATCTGGCGCATAGCCACCTTCAATTAGACGTTTAGAAAGCTCATCTAACATTGTTGAAGTAAGGAATACTACCATTGTCGCACCGTGGGCTGCAAGCTTTGATATTTCTTCTTTTTCTGGAACCGGGGTTCTTCCTGCCATTCTTGTAAGAATTACAGTCTGGCTCACATTTGGAAGTGTGTATTCAGCGTTAAGCGCCGCTGCAGCTCCGATAAATGAACTTACACCTGGAACTGATTCATATTCTAGACCAAGGTCATCCAAAATATCCATCTGCTCTCTGATTGCACCATAAATGCAAGGGTCTCCTGTATGAAGTCTTACGATTTCTTTTCCGTCGTGTTCTTTCATAACATCGATAACTTCCTCTAGCGTCATGTGAGCACTGTTATGGATAATGCAATCTTCCCTCGCATAGTCAAGAAGCGCAGGGTTTACAAGTGAACCTGCATATATTATAACGTCTGCCTTCTTAAGAAGCTCTGCACCTCTTACTGTGATCAAATCTGCGGCTCCTGGGCCTGCTCCAATAAAATATATCATGTTTTCCTCCTGATTCTCTTATGTTATCTGTCTTCTGATGGTACTACTATTATAGAGAAATAGCTTGATGGCGACTCAAGGTCCTGAAGGTCGTGGTAAACCTTTTCCCCTGACATAGTAGCTCGCTCTACCATCATAGCTTTTGTATTTTCAAGCTTTTTCTTCATGTCCATGATAGTTTTTCCTGATTTCATGAACACCTTTGTTCCCTTATAGTCTAAAGCCTCTTCTCCCTTGAATGTAGCAGGAACAATATGAAGCATCTCATCTCTTTCACATAAAGACGTGTCAAGGCTTGCAGCTACTGCGCAAAATGACGGTACGCCTGGAATTATGCTTGTGTCATAGCCTTTTTTGTGAAGTCTCTTGTGCACATACATAACAGTGCTGTAGATTGATGGATCTCCGAGAGTAAGAAAAGCAACGTCCCTTCCTTCATCAAGCATCTTTGCAATTTCTTCAGCAGATTTATCATGATACATATCAAGGGCTTGCTTGTCTTTGATCATTGGCATATCGCTTTCTACAACCTGCTTATCCTTCAGATATTCGCCTGCAATTGTAATTGCAATATTAACATCAGCACCGCTCTTTGGTACTACAACTACATCGCATTTTTCAATAGTTTTAATTGCTTTGAGTGTTATAAGGTCTGGATCTCCTGGACCAATTCCCACCGCATAAAATGTTCCTTTTTTCACTTAATATCCTCCATAAATTTATCTGTAAAATCCTTTGCCCCTTCGCTTAAGATTACATGTCTTCTGTCTGTCGTAAACATTATCGCCTCTATGTGACACTCGCCCTTAAGCCTGTAGTTTAAATGATACATTACCTTATCCATTATGCTTTTCTTTACATCCTCGTAATATGGTTTTTCTGCAAGGATATCAAAAGCCTCATCTGTAGTTACGCATTTTAGGATTTCTGAAATTATCTCAGGCCCTGCACCATAAAGAGCACTGTGAGCTGCAATAATCTCCATTCTTCCGTCTGCATAAGATGAATGTGTATTCATAATTCCCGCCGCAATCTTTAGGATTTTCCCTGTATGACCGACAAGAAGAATATTATCAAATCCTTTATATTTTATATAATCTAGGGCCTCTCCTATATAATTAGAAATCTGAACAGCTCTGTCTATATCAAGGTTCAGATACTCTTTGCAAAACTCTTTCCCGTAGTTTCCCGGTGAAATAAGTATGTCCTTATCATTTAAGATATGCTGCCTATCTACCATTATCTTAATTGTATCGACAAGAGCCTTCTCACTCATTGGTTCTACAATTCCCGTTGTGCCGAGAATTGAGATTCCTCCCTTGATTCCAATTCTCTCGTTATATGTTTTCTTTGCAACCTCCTCGCCGCCGGGAACAAAGATTGTAATTTTTGCTCCTCCAGTGTAATTAAAGCGATTTGCAAGCATTCTTATATTTTCATCTATCATCTTGCGGGGAACAGGATTAATAGCAGCTTCTCCTACTTTTATCTGAAGACCTTTAACACTTACGCGTCCTACGCCTTTTCCGCCGTCTATTTCCACAAGATTTGGCTCATCTGTCAATGTAACTTCTGCGAAAATATCAAGGCCTGTCGTTGCATCAGGATCATCTCCTCCATCCTTTGTTACTGAACAAACTGCCGTTTTCTCATCTGTGAATTCTGATGAACTCAGCTTGAGTATAGCTTTCTCACCTGACGGCAGTTTTATTACGCTTTCTACCATTTTCTTTCCTGTTAGAAGCATAGAAAACGCACAGGCACTTGCAGCTGTCGCACAGCTTCCTGTTGTAAAACCGCATTTTAACTCTTTTCCGTTTTTTACTACGTATTTCAAATCCAGATACCAACCCCTTAAAAAAATAAAGACCGATTCACAGAATCGGTCTTCATAACTATGTAAATACAACGTTATTCAAATAAATCTATATGCACCAAAAATAGACAGCGCAATATATCCTCAAACTCATGTCCTGTGAAATTTGGGTTAAAAATATCGGTATGTCTTCCGACTCACACATCGAGCATTTCCCTGTGGCCTTCCCAAGATGTCTCTCAGTGGCTGGTAACCCTATACAGGAAAACTATGTGCATACGGCAGCAGGACTGTTCAGGACTCTCACCTGATTCCATGTTATGATTTAAAATCACCGATACTTATCCTTAATTATTTTTTACTACAATATTATAGCTTTAAACCCTCATTTTGTCAATGCTAGGCGACTATTCTACAATCTCACCTTCAAGGCTAAATGTCTTTCCTTCTGTGATTTTAACATTCACAATCTGGCCTATCAGTGATTTGTCTCCAGCAAAGTTTACAAGCTTAAATCCTTCTGTTCTTCCACACAAAGTTTTTGAGTTTGTTTTGCTAGGTCCTTCTACGAGAACCTTCTCTATTCTACCAACATAAGCTGCATTTTTTATTGCGCTTATTTCGTTTACTTTGTCTACAAGACGGTTAAATCTCTCGTGCTTAACATCTTCTGGAATTTGATCCTCGTACTTTTCAGCTGGAGTTCCTTTTCTGATAGAATAAAGGAATGTGAATGCTGAATCATACTGCACTTCTTCTACGAGCCTTAGAGTTTCTTCGAACTGTTCTTCTGTCTCCCCTGGGAAACCGACAATTATATCTGTAGACATTGTAATATCGGGAACCTTTGCTTTTAGCTTGTTTACAAGCTCGATATACTGCTCAGATGTGTATCTTCTGTTCATTCGTCTAAGAACTTCACTGCTTCCTGACTGTACAGGAAGGTGAATATTATTACACAGCTTATCGCAGTCAACAAAGGCCTGAATCAGTCGATCTGACAGATCCTTCGGATGAGATGTCATAAATCTGATTCTTTCAAGACCTTCAATTTCGTTAAGCTTATATATCAGGCCTGCAAAATCTGTTTCTTCATCACCTTTGTATGAGTTTACATTTTGTCCGATAAGCATTATTTCTTTCACGCCATCGGCAACTAAGTTTTTAACTTCTAATACGATATCTTCAGGTTTTCTGCTTCTTTCGCGACCTCTTGTATAAGGTACTATACAATATGTGCAGAAGTTGTTACATCCAAACATGATATTCACAAGAGCCTTGCTCTCGAAAAGTCTCTTTGATGGAAGACCTTCTACGATATCTCCACCTTCATCCCAAACATCGACAATCTTTGCCTTTTCATCTAACATATTCTGTATAAGTTTAGGCAGTGTATGAATGTTGTGAGTACCAAACACAATGTCAACCCACGGATATTTTGCTTTAATAGTGTCAACAACGTGTTGCTGCTGCATCATACAGCCGCATACACATACGAAGAAGTTTGGATCTTCTTTTTTCCTTCTCTTCAGCTGTCCGAGAGTACCGAAAAATCTCTTGTCTGCATTGTCTCTTACGCTGCATGTATTAATGATTGCAATATTTGCATCTTTTCTTTCTTTTACCTGCTCAAAGCCTTGTTCTTCGAGCATTCCCGCCATGATTTCTGAGTCATGCTCATTCATCTGGCATCCAAATGTAGTTATATGAAATTTTCTGCTCAATTTTTCCTCCAGTTACAGATAACCTTCGTGGCCTTCATCCTTAGGGCTTCTTCCCATAAGCATGTCAATAGCTTCAGAAGGTGTGATTTCTTCTTTTAGACATCTGTTGATGCTCTGTGTAATAGGCATTTCCACGCCAAGCTTATCAGCTAGGCGACATGCGGCATCGCAGGTGTACATACCTTCTACAACCATTCCGATTTCCTTAACAGCATCTGAAGGCTTCACGCCTTCGCCTATAAGAATCCCGCATCTTCTATTTCTAGAATGCATACTTGTGCACGTTACTATCAAATCGCCCATGCCGGAAAGTCCAGCAAAGGTTTCTTTGTGAGCGCCCATTCTAATTCCTAGTCGAGCGATTTCAAATATTCCTCTTGTCATCATAGCAGCCTTAGCATTATCGCCAAAACCTATTCCATCAGAGATTCCTGCGCCTAGAGCCATAATATTTTTTAGAGCTCCGCCTATTTCAACACCGCAGATATCTGTATTTGTATAAACTCTGAATCTGTCAGTCATATATACATTCTGAACAAATTCAGAAAGACTAATATCATCTGATGCAACTGACACTGTAGTAGGAAGCTCTTTCCCAACCTCCTCAGCATGAGAAGGACCAGAAAGCGCTACATACTTTACATCAGGCTTTATTTCCTTTGCAACCTCTGAAAGTCTCTTCAGGCTGCTCTGTTCAATACCCTTTGCAACGTTAACAACTACAGTTTTATCTTCAAGAAACTCAGCTGCACGCATAAAGTTTTCTCTAAAACTCTGTGCCGGAACAGAAAACATCGCGACACTTGCACCTTTTAGAGTTTCCTCAAGAGTATCAGAAAAGTGTATGTTTTCATTCAATCTTATTCCTGGCAGATATTTACTGTTTTCTCTAGTTTTTTCCATTTCATGGAGATATTCTATGTTTCTTCCTGTGATGCACACATCATATCCCTTACCGGCAAGCAGTACTGACAAAGCTGTTCCCCAGCTACCTGATCCGATTACACCAATTTTCATAATTTCATCTCCAATCTATTTTTTGCTGAAGCTGATTTTGTTTTCAGTTCCTGTAAGTATTCTTTTTATGTTCTGTCTATGTTTAAACAGAAGTATAAGGGCCATACAGATTCCAGCAGGCAAAAATTCCGGCTCCATAAACCATGCAAGAACAGGAAACACTAATGCTGCTGTAATAGAGCCCAAAGATACCATTTTGAATATGATAACCATAAGCGCAACTATTCCAAGGCATATAAGTGCAAGCTGCCAGTTGATTGCAAGCAATGTTCCAAATGCTGTTGCAACACCTTTGCCGCCCTTAAACTTATATATTGCCGGCCATACGTGTCCTACGAAAACTGCAAGTGCACAGAAGAAGGCTAATTTGTCAGGTAAAAACTGACGCGCAATAAATACTGCAAGCCATCCTTTGCCGGCATCGATTATGAGAGTTATAAGAGCTGCCTTTTTGCCCATTACCCTTAGAGCATTGGTAGTTCCAGCATTGCCGCTTCCCTCTTTTTTTATGTCAAGACCCCTTGCCTTTGCAAGAATAGTTGACGGAGATATATTTCCCATCAGATATGCTAATACAAGGGCTAATATAAACAGTGTATAATTCATTACTCTTCCTTTTCTCCTTTTTCACGGAATACAAATTTGATAGAAGTTCCCTCAAATCCGAATCCATCTCTAATCTTGTTCTCAAGATATCTTGCATATGAGAAATGCATAAGCTCACGCTTGTTAATCTGGAATGAGAAAAGAGGCGGTTTAACGCCAACCTGTGTCGCATAGTATATTTTCAGGCGCTTACCCTTATCTGAAGGCGGCTGTTTCATGAGGATTGCATCTGAAATCAGACTGTTAAGCTGACCTGTAGGTACTCTCATAGCTCTCTTTTCCGCAACGTATTTTACCATCTGCATTACATTGAAAATACGCTGTTTTTCCAGAACGGAAATGAATACAGAAGGAGCATATGACATGAACTGCAACTCATCCTCTAGGACTCTCTTGTAGTCACGCATTGTGTTTGTTTCTTTTTCAATAAGGTCCCATTTATTTACTACTACAACAATGCCTTTTCCTGCTTCGTGGGCAACACCTGCTATCTTCTTATCCTGTTCTGTAATTCCTTCGACAGCATCAATTACAAGAAGACATACGTCACATCTTTCAATCGCAGCAACGGCTCTGATAACACTGTATCTTTCGATGTCCTCATGAACCTTGCTCTTTCTTCTTATTCCAGCAGTATCGATAAGCATGTATCTGTCTCCGCCCCACTCAAACGGTGTATCGATAGAGTCTCTTGTTGTTCCTGCAATAGGAGAAACTATAACTCTGTTTTCATCAAGAAGTGCATTTATGAGAGATGACTTTCCTACATTAGGTTTACCTATAACAGCAACCTTGATATCATCCTCCTCATCCTTTTCTCCCTCAGGGAAACTTGCCACAACATCATCAAGAACATCACCAAAGTTCAGCATATTTGCTGCTGAAATAGGTATTGGCTCTCCGATTCCCAGAGTATAGAAATCATAAAAGTTATCAGGTAGTTTTTTAGGGCTATCTATTTTGTTGACTAGAAGAATTACCTTTTTACCGGTTCTTCTGAGCATGTTTGCAACTTCCTCATCGGCAGTTGTCATACCTGCTTTTCCGTCAACCATAAATATAATTACGTCAGCCATATCGATAGCAATCTGTGCCTGCTCTCTCATCTGAGAAAGTATTACATCTTCGCTTGCAGGCTCAATTCCGCCGGTGTCAATTAGAGCAAAGTGAGTGCCATTCCACTCAGCCTCTGCATAAATTCTGTCTCTTGTTACGCCGGGAGTATCCTCTACTATAGATACTCTTCGTCCGACAATCCTGTTAAAAAACGTAGATTTACCTACGTTTGGTCTTCCTACGACCGCTACTATTGGTTTACTCACTGAAAATTCCTCCCGCAAATTCCATAGGATCGAATTCCTTCAGGTCATCCATCCCTTCTCCAACTCCGACAAATTTGATAGGCATATCAAACTCATCTGTAACTGTTATTGCAATTCCGCCTCTTGCAGTGCCGTCCAGTTTTGTAAGCACTATACCTGTAATTTCAGCTGCTTCATTGAATTCCTTAGCCTGAGAAACAGCATTTTTTCCAGTTGTAGCATCAAGCACAAGAAGCGTTTCTCTTGAAGCTTCTGGATATTCTCTGTTGATGACTTTGTTCATCTTCTCAAGTTCGTTCATCAGATTCTTTGCAGTCTGAAGTCTTCCTGCAGTATCGCATATGAGCACATCTATTTTTCTAGCCTTTGCTGCCTGAATAGCATCAAAGATTACAGCCGAAGGATCTGCTCCCTCCTGGTGCTTGATAGTATTTACACCTATTCTCTCGCCCCATATTTCTAGCTGCTCGCCAGCTGCCGCTCTAAAAGTATCTGCCGCTGCAAAGAGAACACTTTTGCCCTCTTCTTTTAGCTTGTGACCTATTTTAGCTATGGAAGTAGTCTTTCCACCTCCATTTATTCCAATCATCAGAATAATCAAAGGACACTCACTACATAAGCTGTTTCTTTCACCTTTATCAATAATCTCAGAAATTACATGTGCAAGTGCATCCTTTACCTTTTCTGGCTCTGAAATATAGTTCTGTTTTATATATGCACGGAGATTTTCCATGATTTTCATGGTTGTATCCATGCCGATATCGGAAGTAATAAGAATTTCTTCTAGCTCATCCATTAGATCTTCGTCTATAGTTGGTCTTGCCATCAAAGCATCTCCTATACGCTCTGAAAGTCTTCCGAAAAATCCCTTTTTCTTTTCTCCAAGTATTGCCATATCTATCCTTTCCCTAATTAATCAAGGTTAAAATCATCTCCGAGTCTCAGGCTAAGAACCTCTGAAACTCCGTGCTCTGCCATTGTCACACCGTAAATTACATCGGCATGTTCCATAGTTGCCTTTTGGTGTGTAACAAGTGCAAACTGTATATTATCAAATTTTCTCAGATAGTTTGCAAATCTGTCGATATTTGCATCATCTAAGGCTGCCTCAACCTCATCTAGTATACAGAATGGTGTAGGTTTTGTTCTAAGTACTGCAAACATCAGTGCAATTGCGGTCATGGTCTTTTCTCCACCACTCATTAGGTTGATATTCTGAAGCTTCTTTCCTGGTGGCTGAGCTACAATTTCAATTCCCGATTCGAGAGGATTTGACTCATCTTCTAGTATTAACTTAGCCTGTCCTCCATCAAAAAGCTCATTGAAAATATTTTCGAAATTGTCCTCAACCTTGTTAAAGCTTTCTCTGAATCTATTCTTGATAGTAGAGTCCATATCCTCTATTATCGAAAGGAGCTCATCCTTTGCAGCAGTGATATCTTTTCTCTGCTCTGTAAGAAAGTCATATCGCTCTTTTGTTACATCATATTCTTTGATTGAACCGATATTTACATCTCCAAGCTCTTTCATTCTTTCTTTTATCTGTCTTGCCTCTCTCTGAGCAGGTGCAAGTGAGAATGTATCTTTTCTTAGTTCTAGAGCCTGTATGAATGAAATTTCAAATTCATCCCATAGCTTGTCTTTGAGGCTTTCTAGCTGCGTCTCGTTTTTCGCACTCTTGATTTCAACAGAATTCTTTCTATCTCTCAGAGCGTTTATCATCTGAGAGTGTCTACTCTTTTCTTCGTCGAGAACCTTTTCCTTTGCAAAAATGACTTCGCGTTCAGCTCCTATCTTTGCAAGCTTTTCTTCTAACTCAGTCTTTACTCTGATTTTTTCTGAAGGATCAGCTTCTGCACTTTCTCGTCCATTTACAATTACATTTTCTTCTTCCTCCAGAGAATGAATTTCGCCCTTTCTTGTTTTGATGCTCTCAGAATACTCACTGATTGCAGTTTCTATTCTAAGCTTCATCTTTTCTGATGATGCAATCTTTCCGGATATTTCACTTACATTTATTTTTTCTAGTGTAATCTTCTCATTTAGATCCTCTGACTGCTTTTTCACTTTTGTTAGCTCATCCATCAGTCTTCCCATATCTCTATTGATAATGTCAATTTCTGAATCAGATGTGCTTGCATCCTGGTTTAGATTTGTAATCAAATCATCTGTTCTGCTTAGCTGGTTTTCGATATCAGCAAGCTCATTTTCATATCTATTTACAGCAGCGTTTGACTCTTCTATAATTGTCTGAATTGAGCTTATTCTGCTGCTGTGGTTTGAAATATTTATCTCCGTATTTCTTATGTCTTCTTTTGCTTCTGCTACTGCAGCTTCTGCAGCCTCTTTCTTTGATCTAAAACGCTCAAGATCGTGACCTGATTTCTTGATTTCTGCCTCAAGACGTTCCATTTCCTCAGATAGCTGCTTGATTTCACTCTTTCTTTCAAGGATATTAGCAGTTTTGTTCTTGTATGATCCTCCTGTTATCGCTCCAGAAGCATTGATGATTTCACCTTCTAAGGTAACAAAACGTACACCCGAAGCCATCTTAGAAAGTCTGATGGCGGTGTTCATAGTATTTACGATTACTACTCTTCCGAGAAGATAATCAAAAATTCTGCGGTACTTTGCCTCGCAGCTTATTACATCCGATGCTGCTCCAAGAAATCCTTCGTCCATTAGAATCTCTGGAGGAAGATTGGCCTTTGTTCCCCTTACAGATGAAACAGGAAGGAACGTAAGTCTTCCCGATCTGTTTGTCTTTAGGTAGTGAACTCCGCGCTTTGCATCTTCGTCACTTTCGCAAACTACATTCTGAAGAGATGCTCCCATCGCAGTCTCTACGGCCACCTCAAATCCTGTTGGAACATTCATAAGATCTGCTGCAACCCCTATAATTCCAGGAAGTGTAGCTCTCATAAGTGATTTTACAGCAAAGTTATATCCCTCATAGTTGTTTTCCATCTCCTCCATAGTCTTTTTTCTGGAGGAAACTCTACTCAGTGCAATTTTTCCTTCCTCAACCTTACAAAGAAGGTCTTCGTGTTCATTTTTTAGCTGCTCCTGAGCCGAAAGCTGAGTCATATACTCATCTTTAAATCCATCAAGTCTACTCTGCTCCTGCTCCATCATGCGAGTCATGGAATCCGCCTGAGCCTGATACTTGCTGATATTTTTGTTCATCGAAGTCATCAGATTTACAAGCTCAGTTTTTCTGTTTCTCAGGCTGCTTTTGAGGGACTCGATACTCTTTGCCTCACTTACTGCAGAGGTTTTTCTGTTATGAAGTCTAAACAGCTTGTCATTGCTTTCATCTACAGTTCTTGTGATTGATGCCTGTGAATCAGAAACCACATTATATTCCACAACATAGCCGTGAAGTCTATCATTTGCCTTTGTTAGCTCATCATCAAGAGCCTCAAGTTCCCTTACTGTTGAAGAAAGAGAAACTGTCTCGTTTTCGGATCTAAATTCAAATTCCTTAATCTCGCGGTTAAGTCTATCTTTTTCTTTTTTTATCGTTGCAAGTCTCTCCTGATTGAGCTGCTGCCTACTTGTGATTCTATTTATTTCATCTGAAAAAGACATAATTTTATCTCTTGTCTCATTGCCAAGTCGATCAAGAGCATTTTTTCTTTCCTCAAGCTCGTCATACTTTCTTTCAGCTGTAAAATATTCCTTCTGGAGATTTTCCAGATCTTTGTCAAACTGCTCAAGGTCATCTACGTACGTCTTGTTATTTCTTTCGATTGTCTCTATATTTCTCAGGATTATATTTATTGCAATTTCTCTATATTCATCTCTGAGCTTTATAAATTCCTTAGCCTTTTCCGAATCATCTTTTAGTGATGTAATCTGTCTTTCGATTTCTGCAATAATATCATTGATTCTATCAAGATTTACATTTGTCGATTCTAGACGTTTTTCGGCTTCCTGCTTTTTGTTTTTGTACATTACAACACCAGCAGCTTCCTCGAATATTTCGCGTCTGCTTTCTGGCTTATTACTAACTATATCGGCAATTTTTCCCTGTCCAATAAGAGAATATCCATCAACTCCGATTCCCGTATCCATAATCAGCTCTCTAATATCACGAAGACGGCACTGATGACCATTTATCAAATATTCACTTTCGCCGGAACGATACATTCGTCTTGTAATTGCCACCTCGTTATAGTCTATATCAAGTATTCCAGTTGAGTTATCTATTACAAGAGTAACCTCTGCCATGCCCCTTGGCTTTCTGCTTGCAGTACCGGCAAAGATAACTTCCTCCATCTTGCCACCTCTAAGGGCTTTGGGGCTCTGCTCGCCAAGAACCCAACGTATAGCATCGCTTATATTGCTCTTTCCGCTTCCGTTAGGCCCTACAATACATGTTATACCCTCATGAAAATCTATTACTACAGGTTCTGCAAATGATTTGAACCCGTGCATTTCAAGTCTTTTAAAATACATTTTGAAGCGTCTCCTCTCTTGTTAATGCTGCTTTTGCCGCATGCTGCTCAGCTTCCTTTTTGCTTTTGCCACTGCCGCTTCCAAGAATTTTTCCGTTATATTCAAGATGAACAAAGAAAGTCTTGTCATGGTCAGGCCCTTCGGACCTATCAACTATATAGCGAATTACAGTATGTTTTCCTCTCTTTTGCAGCGCCTCCTGAATCTGCGTCTTGTAGTCGGCAAATAGCTTTCCTGCTAGTGCATCATCTACAGTCTGGGCAAATTCTCTTTTTATTACTGCCGCTGCAGCCTCATATCCTCCATCAAGAAAAATTGCTCCTATAATTGCTTCAAGAGCATCTGCCAAAATGGATTCCCTTTGACGTCCTCCCAAATGCTCTTCTCCTTTTCCCATATTAAGAAAATCTCCTATACTCATCTTCCTACTTACTGATGCAAGTGATTTTTCACACACAATCTGCGCTCTGGTTTTTGTCAATTTTCCTTCGTCAACATCTTTCATTTTTTCATACAGCACGCTACTTATGACTGCATCAAAAAATGCATCGCCCAAAAATTCCAGACGCTCATTGTTAACCTTCTGGCTCCCACTGCCTTCACGGCAGTAGGAGCTGTGGGTTAATGCTTTTTCAATAAGTTTTTTGTCTTTAAAAGTATACTGCAGTTTTTCTTCCAAAATTGCGCTATTCACTTATCAAAATCTCCTCAATCTCCAGTACAGAATTCTGGATTATATCTACTACATTTTCCTCTACATAAGGTATTGCCTTAAGTATAGTCTGCTTAACAGCAAGAGCGTCTGATGAACCGTGCATTTTAAGGAGTGCTCCCTTTACGCCCAGTATAGGTGCTCCGCCGTATTCAGCATAGTTAAATTCTTTCTTTATACCCATAAGCTGCTTCTTTAGAAGCATTGCACCAAGCTTTGACTTAGTATCTGAAAGGAATCTTCTCTTCATTTCTCTCAGAACCATAAGTCCCATTCCCTCTGTCAGCTTAAGAATCGCATTTCCAGTAAATCCATCAGCTACGATTACATCGCATACTCCATCAGGAACGTCTCTTGCCTCAACATTTCCGATAAAGTTCAGGTGACTCTTGTGAAGGAGTTCATATGCCGCCTTTGTCAGAGTTGTACCCTTACCTTCTTCAGTTCCGTTGTTAACAAGACCTACTGTTGGGTTAGGTCTTCCGAGAACCTTTTCCACGTAAGTACTTCCCATAATTGCAAATTCTAACAGGTTATTAGGTTTGCACTCTGCATTTGCTCCTGAGTCAGTCAGAAGTGAAGGCTGTCCACCTATTATAGGGTAGACTGTCGCAAGTGTAGGTCTGTCGATACCCTGGATACGTCCGAGAATAAACAAACCTCCGGCAAGAAGAGCTCCTGTGCTTCCTGCAGAAATGAACACGTCACCTTCGCCGTTTTTAACCATCTGCATTCCCTTAACTATAGATGAGTCCTTTTTTGTTCTGACAGCCTTTACAGGAGGCTCATGGTTTTCAATTACCTGAGATGCATTTTCGATAGAAATTCTATCTCCGCTGTATCCGAGTCTATCGAGTGTTTCTTTTAGGATTTCCTCCTGACCTACGATAACAACCTCATGATCCATTTCCTTCATTGCATCGATAGCACCCTGAACTATTGATTCAGGAGCGTTATCTCCGCCCATACCGTCTAGTATAATTCTCATAACTAATCTCCTTTTTACAGCATGCTTTTGATTATGCTGTCAATCTTACGTGCGACCTCTCTAAAGTCGTCTTCTTTATATCCCCTTGTTGTCATTGGTGCAGTACCAACTCTAACACCGCTTGTTTCTCTAGGAGAACGTTTGTCATTAGGCACGCAGTTCTTGTTAAGTGTAATTCCATTATCATCTAGCTTTTCCTGCAGATCTTTTCCACTGAATTCATATTCTGAAAGGTCGATAAGGAATACATGGTTATCTGTTCCGCCAGTTACGATTTTGTATCCTAGCTTGATGAACTCGTCAGCAAAAGCCTTGCAGTTTAGAACAACCTGATGAGCGTATTCCTTGAATGAAGGGTCAAGAGCCTCTTCTGCACAGATTGCTTTCCCAGCGATTACATGCTCTAGAGGACCTCCCTGTGCATAAGGGAATACAGCGCTATCAACCTTCTTTGCAAGTTCAGATCTAGCGAAAATAAGTCCGCCTCTAGGACCTCTAAGAGTCTTGTGAGTTGTTGTAGTTACAATATCAGCATGTCCAAATGGTGAAGGATGCTCGCCTCCTGCAACAAGACCTGCGATATGAGCCATATCTACCATAAACACTGCTCCAACTTCCTTTGCAATTTCTGCAAACGCAGCAAAATCAATAATTCTTGCATAAGCTGATGCTCCCGCAAGAATAAGCTTAGGCTGGTGCTCGTGAGCTTTCTTTCTTACATCCTCCATGTCGATAAATCCTCTATCATCTACTGCATAGAATACGACATTGTACAGTTTTCCGCTGAAGTTTGCAGCTGAACCGTGTGTAAGATGTCCGCCGTCGTCAAGAGACATAGACAAAATAGTATCTCCAGGATTCAGAACAGACTTAAACGCTGCAAAGTTTGCCTGTGAACCGCTGTGAGGCTGAACGTTTACATGATAATCAGTTCCAAATACTTCTCTCCATTTGTCACAGCAGTATTCTTCTAGCTCATCTACGTATTTTGTTCCTCCGTAATATCTGCTTGTATTTCCTGAAGTTCTCACATAAGGATATCCTTCTGCATACTTCCAAGAAAGACAGCTTCCGCATGCAGCCATAACTGCCTCTGAACAGTAGTTTTCGGATGCGATAAGCTCTATGTTGTTCTGCTGTCTCTTATATTCTTTTTCTATCAAATCACCAACTACAGGTGATGATTTTTTGATAAAATCAAAATTGTTTACGTTGTAATCACTGTTGTCTTTGCCTTCTCTGTTAAACATTATCCTGCTCCTTTTCAGTCATTTTAAATTATTTTCAGTATATCATGAAACCCTATTTTATAATACTGCCTTATTGATATGTTATATATCTGTATTTCCTCGTCTTTCGGCTCTCCATCGCAAAACTCTGTTAGTATACTTATTTACTACTGCAACAAATACAAAGCCTATAGAAATTGCGACTGCAACTACTGCTGCTGTTGTGCCATTCTCTACAGCCATCCCTTCGTTTTCGCTTAGAATACCGTAAAGTGTATAGTAGAGATTTCCTCCAGGAATCAAAGGAACTGCTGCTGCCGTTAGAAAAATCGTAGCAGGAGCTTTGTTCACTCTTGCCATTATTTCGGCATATATTGCAACAAATACTGACGCTATAAAATTCGCCAGAAAATAGCTGCTAAGCTCTGAATAAGCCCAAAGGTAAATTCCCCATGTAATAAATCCTCCAAGGCCAGCATACAGTATCTGCTTTCCGTGGATTCTAAGTACAATTGCAAATCCTATAGATCCGACAAAAGCTGCAATCATCTGTGTCATCATACGGCACCTCCTGTCATGAGAATCGATACAACGAATCCGCATGCAATTGCCGTTGCCACAAGAAGCGCATTTACAAGTCTAAGTGTTCCTGCTGCTATATCACCTATTAGCATATCCCTGACAGCATTTGTCATAGCAATACCCGGAATAAGAAGCATAATACCTGCAATCATTACAATGCCTTGATCTTGTCCGATATTAAACCTCACAAGGGCAATAGCTGTAAATCCCGACACTACAGATGTCAGAAAGTTATACACGATCTGGTTTTTCTCATACCTTGCAAGCACTATCTCTATAAACGCAATCACAGCACCGAGAATCAAAGATGCAAAGGCATCCTTCATGGATCCTCCAAAGAATACTGCAAATCCGCCTGCAACAAGCATTGATCCAATAACCCTAAGCAGTCTGTTTTGCTGCGGTCTTTCGAGAACCTCGTCGAGCTTTTCGAGAATCACATCCGCAGCCGGCGTATGCCTACATACAAATCTACTTAAATCATTCAGATAATCAAGCCTGTCAAAATTTACATCATATCCTATAATACGTCTTATATGTGTGTGTATCTGTCTATCTGGAGCCTCCATCGTAACTTGGATATTAGACGTTATGATAAAAACATTTACCCTGGTCGCCCCGTAACTTTCGCACATTCTAGTGATGCTGTCCTCAACTCTGGAAACTTCAGCACCGCTTACAACCATCTCCTCGCCTATGTCGAGTATGGCCTGCAGAATATAGTCATAATTCATCCGCGATCTCCAATTTCATTACTTCGGGAAAACAGTTTACTCTGTACTGTGGACAGTATTTGCATTCAAAGAAATTAGGAGCTGTGTCAGGGTCTACTGCATCAAAGCCGTTCTTGCGGAAAAATCCAGGTGCTCTTGCAACTAGGAAAATTGAATTTCCATTTCTCGCCTTTACCTCTTCGATAACTTGTCCTAGCATCATCTCTCCGATTTTGCCGTTTCTATACTTTTCGTCTACAGCAATTCCGTCGATTATATACTCGCCTTCTCTCTTTGCAAGAACAGCTCCTCCAGCGAGATTTCCATCTTCATCTGTTACCTTGAAGCATTTTATGATATCAGTATCTACCTCTTCATCACCATCAAACTCCAGCTCGTTTTTTACAAAAAAGTCTACGAGCATTTCGTATTCGTCTGTTTCTGCAATATGCAAATTAATCATCTGTTACTTCCTCGCCCATATTATCTTCTAAAGTGAATATTTTTAGACGGTTGTGAGCAACTGAGAATTCCAGCGGAAGGGATTCTCCGTGTTCGCCGTCAATATCTGTCGGAATGTCCGCATCTGATTCTATCTTAAGGTGTGATGTCTGGAAATGAAGAACCTTCTGGCTTGATGGATGATTTCCTGCGATTATCTTCATAAATACTGAAGGCATCTCCAGAAGAGACATGTTTCTGAACAGCATTACATCTAAAAGGCCGTCGTTAATTTCTGAGTTTGGAGAAATCTTCTTGAAACCGCCTGCTGATTTTCCGTTCATAACAACCATGAAATACATCTTTTCCTTGTACACGCGCTCATCTGTAGTCAGGGTAACCTTCATAGGCTTTAGGTTTGGAATTTCCTGAAGGCCTTTTAGGTAATAAGCAAGAACACCGATAGAGTTCTTGAGTGTAGGATCAGTCTTCTGGCTGACATCTACAACCTGTCCCATTGCGGCAACGTTGATAAAATATCTGTTGTTTACTTTTCCGACGTCTGCATATGTGTAGTTATCTCCAAGAGCAATGTCAAGCATACTGTCAATATCATTTGGAATGTTGAAATAATATGCAAAGTCATTTGCTGTTCCCGCAGGCATGATTGCAAGCGGAAGGTAAATATTATTTCTGATCATTGCATTAACGCAAATGTTGATAGTTCCATCTCCACCTGCTGCAAGAATCTGTCTGTATTCATCCTGATATGTCTCCTGGTCAAGCTCTGCCAGATAATCGAAAATCTCATCGTCTTCTGAAGCACGAATAGGCACAACCATATATCCTGCGCTCTGATATCTTCCGATTATTGTGTCAAGATGATTCTTGAACATTCCGTTTCCTGAATGAGGATTATAGAACAGAATTACTTTTTTTGTCTTATTTCCCATTTTTTAATAACCTCCTTATTTCACCAATCAAATACAGTGAACCTGCAAACAGAATTACATCGTATTCTTTAGATACGGAAAGTGCATGTCTTACTGCATATTTCGCATCTCCCATACAGATACATCTGCCACCCCTTGCACAGATCATATCTGCAAGTTCATTGCATCTTAAACTTCTGGGACTGTCAGGCTCAGAAGCAATAAAATCTTCTGTTATATCAAGAAAAGAATCTAGTATGCCGCTGTAGTCCTTGTCAGATAGCATTCCTGTAACCATAAGGATTTTCTTTCCATCAAACATTGATTTCACTGTGTCTCTGAGAGCCTTTGCCCCTTGTGCATTATGAGCTCCGTCAATTACAATGCACGGATTCTCACACATTATCTCAAAACGTCCCGGCTGCACCGCTTTTTCAAATCCTGCAAGAAGATTTTCCATATCAAAGCTTATGCCCTGCCTTTTTTCCAGTACCTTAATCATATGAAAAGCTAAAATCCCATTATGCACCTGATGTTCCCCTTCCATCGAAAGGCGCAGCGTAATATCGCTCCCATCATATGAGAAACTGAAAACAAGTCCGTTTATGTCATTTTCTATTATACTATATTTACACTTTGATGTGTCAATTAATTCAGCATTATGAAGCTCTGCTTCTTTTTTTATAACGTCAAAAGCAGACTCGTCTCTCACTGCCGATACGACAGGAACGCCTTCTTTGATAATTCCGGCCTTTTCCCATGCAATTTCAGCAGGAGTTTCTCCAAGTCTGTCCGTGTGGTCAAGTCCTATAGATGTTATAGCACAAACGAGAGGATTTCTGACAACGTTAGTAGAATCGCCCCTTCCACCTAATCCAACTTCTAGAATCACATAATCGCAGTTCTTTTCTCTGAAGTAAAGCAAAGCAACTGCTGTAATTATATCAAACTCAGTAGGAGGAGTTTTTCCTTCATCTCTCAGCTCGTCGACTTTCGCAAGCACAACTGATGTAAGCCAATCAAGCTCCTCATCTGTAATAA
Organism: uncultured Clostridia bacterium; assembly: GCA_963558075.1. GTDB lineage: Bacteria > Bacillota > Clostridia > Peptostreptococcales > Anaerovoracaceae > CALHKP01. Next base: position 37,524 of record CAUWFN010000013.1, read on the forward strand.
GCTTATGGTCAAATTCTATTCTCTCGTTAAAAACTTCCAAAAACGGAGAGGTGTAGAGCCCAGTTTTGTATCCGGATTCCTCTAACACCTCATAAATATATCTGCACACAGATCCTTTTCCGTTAGTTCCTGCGACATGAATAATTCTGAGACTGTCCTGGGGATTTCCCAGCTTATCCATGAGGCATTCTACGCGCTCAAGACAGGCACTGCTTCCAAATCTGCTGAATTCGCTGATTTTAGTAACTGCCTCCATCAAAGCACCTTACTTGCCTAGTTTTGCCATTACAGTTTCAAGTCTAGCTTCTACTTTTGCAAGCATTCCCTCGTACTTAACTTGCTTTTCTTTTTCTTCAATGATAACCTTCTCAGGAGCCTTTGCGATAAAGCCCTGATTTGAAAGCTTACCAACAACTCTCTTAACTTCGCCCTCAAGCTTTTTCTTTTCCTTCTGAAGTCTTTCAAGCTCAGCCTCAAAGTCAACAAGCTCATCAAGAGGTACGAAAATTTCAATTCCATCGATTACTGCTGACATTACATCTTCTGGAACTTCTTCTTTGTTTTCTACAAACTTAATGTCTGTGATGTTTGCAAGGTTCTGGATATATCTTGCACCACCTTTAATTTCTTCCATCTTTTCACCTGATGAAAGAATAACTGCAGTCAGTTTCTTGCTTGGAGCAGCTTCTGCCGCAGCTCTGATATTTCTGATTGCACGGATTGCTTCCATTGCAGTTTCAATCTTTTCTGCTTCTTTTTCGAATACTCTATTTTCGCTGAATACAGGCCATTTTGCCTTAATCAGATAGCAGTTTGGATTATCTTCCCTTTCGCACATTGAATGAGGTAGGAAGCTCCAGATTTCTTCTGTGATGAAAGGCATGAATGGGTGAAGCAGCTCAAGCATATTCTTAAGAGCCGTAACAAGAACAAATCTTACAACTTTCTTATCTTCTTCGTCTTCTCCCCACAGTCTCTTCTTTACGATTTCGATATACCAGTCGCAGAATTCGTTCCAGATAAGCTCATAAACTCTCTGTCCTGCAAGAGCAAGATCAAAACGTTCAAGAGCGTTTGTGACATACTGAACTGTGTCGTTGATTCTGTGAATAATCCACTTATCCTCGTCCTTAAGAGCAATATTTGAGAAATCATCTGTATCTCCGCATGCCATTCCACAGCAGTCACTGCAGCACTTTGCAATTTCAAGGAAGTTTCCATCTTCATCCTTCAGATTCATGATTGCAAAACGTGATGCGTTCCACAGTTTGTTTGCAAAGTTTCTAGCTGATTCAAGCTTATCTGTCTTGAATCTCATATCGTTACCAGGTGTAATACCTGTTGTAAGCATAAATCTAAGAGCATCTGCACCGCACTGGTCGATAACTTCTAGAGGGTCGATTCCGTTTCCGAGTGATTTACTCATCTTGCGACCTTCTGCGTCTCTAACAAGACCGTGTACATATACATGTTCGAATGGAATTTCGCCCATTGTTTCACACGCTGAGAATACCATTCTTACAATCCAGAAGAAAATGATATCATATCCTGTTACAAGAACATTTGTAGGATAGAAGTAGTCAAGTTCAGGAGTCTTTTCTGGCCAGCCAAGTGTTGAGAATGGCCATAGAGCAGATGAGAACCATGTGTCAAGTACATCCTCATCCTGTTTTACATTTGTGCTTCCACACTTTGTACACTTTGTTACATCTTCTTCTGATACGATGATTTCACCGCATTCCTGACAATACCATGCAGGAATTCTATGACCCCACCATAGCTGTCTTGAAATACACCAGTCTCTGATTTCCTCCAGCCAGTGAAGGTAAGTCTTTTCAAAACGCTCAGGCACGTGCTTTAGCTTTCCTGATTTTGCAGCCTCAATTGCAGGTTTTGCTAGGTCTTCCATCTTTACAAACCACTGATCAGAAATCATAGGCTCAATTACTGTATGGCATCTATAGCATTCGCCAACAGGAATAACCTTTTCTTCTGTCTTAACAAGGTATCCTGCATCCTCAAGGTCCTTAACCCACTGCTTACGACATTCGTATCTATCAAGTCCTTCGTATTTGCCAGCTAGGCTATTCATTGTTGCATCTTCGTTTATACAGCAAAGAGTATCAAGCTCTGCACGGATTCCAACTTCAAAGTCGTTAGGGTCGTGAGCCGGTGTAATTTTAACTGCTCCTGTTCCTTTTTCTGGGTCTGGATATTCGTCTGCAATAATAGGAATTTCTCTTCCAACTAGAGGAAGAACAACCTTTTCGCCAATCATATCCTTGTATCTTTCGTCACTTGGATGAACTGCAATAGCAACGTCTCCGAACATTGTTTCAGGACGTGATGTAGCAACGATCATATCCTTTCCGCCTTCCTTTGCTGCAGGATATCTGAAGTACCAGTACATTCCATTCTTATCCTCGTGTTCTACTTCTGCATCTGATAGTGAAGTTCCACATTCAGGACACCAGTTGATTAGACGGTTTCCTCTGTAAATAAGTCCTTTTTTATATAGCTGAACAAAGAAATGCTTAACAGCTTTGCTGCATCCCTCATCCATTGTAAATCTTTCTCTGCTCCAGTCACATGAGTCTCCAAGCTTTCTACACTGTTTAGTGATTCTTCCGCCGTACTCTTCTTTCCATGCCCATGCTCTATTTAGGAATTCTTCACGTCCAAGGTCTTCTTTTTCTTTTCCTTCTTCTTTTCTAATTTTGTCTACAACCTTAACTTCTGTTGCAATACTTGCATGGTCTGAACCAGGAAGCCATAGAGCACTGTAGCCTTGCATTCTTCTCCATCTGATCAGAACATCCTGAAGTGTCTGGTCTAGGGCATGACCCATATGAAGCTGCCCTGTAATGTTTGGAGGGGGCATAACGATTGTGAAAGGCTTCTTGTCTTTGTCAACCTCAGCTCTAAATGCGCCATTCTCCTCCCACATCTGATAAATTCTGTCTTCGAAATCTTTTGGATTATATGTTTTTGCCAAATTTTTTTCCATTATTTTCTTTCCTTTCGTCAATATATTTTTCGGCATATTCGGGATTTCTGCCCGCTAGTTTTCGCTTGTGGCGTATAAACTAAAAAAGTCCTTTGCTAAATAAATAGCAAAGGACGAAATTTTTCCGCGGTACCACCTTTGTTCTCTCATGTGAGAGCACTCTTTAGATGTGAACTCCAAAGCAACCTTCTGCAGATACGATGCTCTAAGGTCTCTCAGCCACGAACCTTATTCTCTGTACAGTGTTTTCTGCATACTCCTCTTTTTCAACGTTCATATTAAATTATCTTTAATATTTTACCACAAATTCAGTTTTTATCAAGCATTTATTCTACGCAGACAGTCCAGCCCATGTAGTCTTCAACTTTACCTGTCTGAATGCCGTAAATTGTATCATACATTTCCTGAGCAACAGGTCCGATTTCGTTATTGTTTATAACCATATTTTCGCCTTTATATAGAAGTTCTCCTACAGGTGAAACGATAGCGGCTGTTCCCGATGCGAACATTTCCTTGAGCTGACCTTCCTGATGAGCTTTTGCAATTTCATCGATAGAAACCTTTCTCTCAGAAACTTTTATACCCTTTTTCTTGCAAAGTGCAATTATAGAATCTCTTGTGATTCCAGGAAGAATTGAACCGCTCAGCTCACTTGTAACTACCTCATCTCCAATTACGAAAAATGCATTTGCACATCCGATTTCTTCTACATATTTTCTTTCTTTTGAATCAAGCCAAAGAACCTGCTCATAACCCTTCTGGTGAGCTGTTTCCTGAGCCTTCAGGCTGGCTGCATAGTTTCCTCCACATTTAGCCTCTCCTGTGCCGCCTTCTGCAGCTCTTACGTATTCATCTTCCACGTAAGTTTTTGTTGGCTTAAGTCCGTCTGCATAATATGAACCTACAGGGCTCATAATGATTATAAACTTATATGTCTTTGAGCTTCTAACTCCAAGGAATGGCTCATCTCCAAAGATCATAGGTCTTATATATAAAGAAGTTCCCTCGCCTTCCGGAATCCATGACTGGTCAATTCTTACAAGAGCTTTTACAGCATCAACAAACAGATCCTCGTCAATTGACGGAATGCATAATCTGCTGTTTGTGTTGTTTGTTCTTCTTGCATTCATATAAGGTCTGAAAAGCTGAACTCTTCCCTCTTCTGTCTTATATGCCTTAAGTCCCTCAAACATCGCCTGGCCGTAGTGAAGAACTACTGCAGCAGGATCAAGCTCCAGCGGACCGTATGGAACAATTCTTCCATCATGCCATCCGTCTTCTTCACTGTAGTCCATTATGAACATATGGTCTGTGAATTCAGTTCCAAATGACAATTTGTCTGAATCAGGTTTTTTCTTTGGTGTCGATGTGATTGTAACTGAAAATTCATATTTCATATCTATATCCTCTCGTTCATTGAATTTATTTTCTTTTCTATAGTACGATATCTGAGTGCTTTTTACAACCCGGATATGTTTTCCTAAATCATTACTGTGACAGGCTTAGGATCATATCCTCTTTCTATGAGCGCATTAATGATTTTCTGTTTGTGCTCCGTTCCGAAAGCTTCCATTGTAATCTTAAGCTCTACTGCCGCCGTTCTGTTGATGCTTACGAACTGGTTGTGATCAAGCCTTATAACATTGCCCTGCTCCTGAGCTATTACACTTGCAACATTTAAAAGCTCACCTGGCTTATCAGGAAGAAGTACAGAAATCGAAAAGATTCTGTCCCTCTGAATCAGACCATTTTGAACTACTGACGACATTGTGATGACATCCATGTTGCCTCCGCTTAGGATTGAGACAACTTTTTTATTTTTGACATCAATATGCTTAAGTGCAGCTACAGTCAAAAGACCTGAGTTTTCAACAACCATCTTGTGATTTTCCACCATATCAAGGAATGCTACAACAAGCTCGTTGTCTTCTACTGTTATAATGCCATCAAGATTCTCATAAAGATATGGGAAAATCTTCTCTCCAGGCGTTTTCACGGCAGTTCCATCTGCAATAGTAGACACGCTTTCCATCGTCTCTACTTTGCCGCTTTCAAATGATCTTTGCAGAGAATTTGCACCCTTAGGCTCAACTCCTATAACCTTAATTTTTGGATTCAGAAGCTTTGCTAGGGTTGAAACGCCTGTAGCAAGGCCGCCTCCTCCTACAGGAACAAGTATATAGTCTACAAGAGGAAGCTCTTTGACGATTTCCATCGCAATAGTTCCCTGACCTGTTGCAACATCAAGGTCATCAAAAGGATGAATAAACGTGTAGCCCTTTTCCTCTGCTAGCTGCTTTGCATAAGCTGCTGACTCATCGTAAACATCCCCATATAGGATAACCTCTGCTCCGTAACCTTTTGTTCTATTTACTTTAATCAAAGGAGTTGTTGTCGGCATAACTATAGTTGCATGTGCTCCGAAAGCCTTCGCCGCATAGGCAACGCCCTGGGCATGATTTCCGGCCGATGCAGCTATAAGGCCTTTTTCTCTGTCCTCATCAGAAAGTGTACTTATTTTATAATACGCGCCTCTCAGCTTGTACGCCCCTGTTTTTTGCATATTTTCCGGCTTCAGATAGACTTTTCCGCCTGTCGCCTCCGAAAAATAATCGCTATATATTAACCCCGTTTCTGAAATTACTTGTTTTACAACTTCTGTTGCTTTTTCAAATGCATCTAATGTAAGCATTAGCACCTCTCTATTCCATCACAGCTCCTCTGCTTGCCGGACCGACCAGTCTTGCATATCTTGCTAGCCATCCGGATTTCACATTAGGCTCTCTCATTACAGCTTTACTTCTTCTTTCCTCAAATTCATCGACAGAAACCTCTGCATTTATCCTTGATGCAGGAATATCGATTTCTATCATGTCGCCCTCTTCTATCAGTCCGATATTTCCGCCGCTTGCAGCTTCTGGACAAACATGACCGATTGAAGCACCACGGCTTGCGCCGCTGAATCGTCCGTCTGTAATCAGTGCAACTGTCTTGTCAAGCTTCATGCCTGCAAGAGCGCTTGTAGGATTCAGCATCTCTCTCATGCCTGGACCTCCCTTTGGTCCTTCATATCTGATTACAACTACATCTCCATCTTTGATTTCTCCAGCATATATCGATTTGATTGCATCGTCTTCGCTATCAAAGACTCTCGCAGGGCCTCTATGGCAAAGCATTTCAGGAGCAACTGCACTTCTTTTTACTACGCATCCGTCCTGAGCAATATTTCCCCAAAGTATTGCTATTCCACCCGTTTCACTGAATGGATTATCTATGCCTCTGATTGCCTCATTATTCTTTATGTATTTTCCTTTTATGTTCTCAGCAACAGTCTTGCCATTTGCAGTCATCAAAGAAGTGTCTACGAGATTCTTCTTTGCAAGCTCTGAAAGCACCGCGCCTATTCCTCCAGCGTTATCAAGGTCATGAATGTGAGTATCGCCTGCAGGAGCAAGATGACAGAGGTTTGGAGTAACCGCGCTTACTTCGTTGAAAAGCTTAAGATCAAGATCTATTCCTGCCTCATTTGCTATTGCAAGAAGGTGAAGCACGCTGTTTGATGAACAGCCGAGAGCCATGTCACATGCAAGTGCATTTCTTATTGATTTTTCATTTATAATATCACGAGTTCTGATATTGTTTTCTACAAGATTCATGATTGCCATGCCAGCATGCTTTGCTAGCATAATTCTCTTGCTTGAAACTGCCGGAATTGTTCCATTTCCAGGAAGCGCTATACCAATAGCCTCACATAAGCAGTTCATACTGTTTGCCGTATACATGCCCGAGCAAGATCCGCATCCTGGACATACGTTTTCTTCAAATTCAAGAAGCTGGCAGTCATCAATCATATCAGCCTTTCTTGCGCCTACAGCCTCAAACATCTTGGAAAGAGAAGTTTCCTCTCCATTCACAAGGCCGCTCATCATAGGTCCTCCAGAACATACAACTGCAGGAATATTCATTCTTGCTGCAGCCATAACCATTCCTGGAACGATTTTGTCGCAATTTGGAACGAGAACAAGTCCATCAAACTGATGAGCCTCTGCCATCGTTTCTACGCTGTCTGCTATAAGCTCTCTGCTTGGCAGGGAATATTTCATTCCACTGTGTCCCATTGCAATACCATCACATACACCTATAGCAGGAACCATAATAGGAGTTCCTCCAGCCATTCTAACACCGGCCTTAACTGCCTCTGCAATCTTATCTAAATTAACATGACCTGGCACGATTTCACTGTGAGCTGAAACCACGCCTATTAGCGGTCTTTCCAGTTCTTCTTTTGTATAACCCATAGCGTAAAAAAGGCTACGCATCGGAGCCTTTTCTACGCCGCGGGTTACATTATAGCTTTTTCTTGTTGTCATATCAGTAACCTCATAATATCAGCATCTTCTACATTAATTTCTTATTTTTTCAGCCAGCTCATCATATTTCTCAGCTCTTTACCAACTGCACATAGAGGATGTGCTGCTTCCTTTGCTCTTGTAGTTAGGAATCTTGCTTTACCGCCTGCATTGAATTCCTGAATGAACTCGCTTGCAAATGTTCCATCCTGAATTTCTTCAAGAACCTTTTTCATTTCTTTTCTTGTATCTTCTGTGATGATTCTCTTACCTGTTCTGTAATCGCCGTATTCAGCAGTATTTGAAATTGAATATCTCATCTTATCAAAGCCGCCTTCATTGATAAGGTCAACGATCAGTTTCATTTCATGGATACATTCAAAATATGCCATTTCAGGCTCGTATCCTGCTTCAACAAGAGTATCAAAGCCTGCCTTCATCAGCTCGCATACGCCGCCGCATAAAACTGCCTGTTCACCAAACAGGTCTGTTTCTGTTTCTTCTTTGAATGTTGTTTCTAGGATTCCAGCTCTTCCTGCACCGATTCCTGATGCATATGCAAGAGCATAATCCTTCGCCATTCCTGAAGCATCCTGATATACTGCAATAAGTGAAGGAACACCCTTTCCTTCTACATACTGACTTCTAACTGTATGTCCAGGTCCTTTAGGAGCTACCATGATTACGTCTATATCCTTCTGAGGGATAATCTGCTGGAAATGAATGTTGAATCCGTGAGCAAACATAAGAACATTTCCAGCCTTCATATGCTGAGCAACCTGTTCTCTATAAATTTTTGCCTGAAGCTCATCTGGTGTAAGCATCATAACGATGTCACCCATCTCTGCAGCTTCTTCTATGCCTACAACCTTGATTCCTGCAGCTTCAGCTTTTGCAGCATGTGCAGAGCCAGGTCTAAGACCTACAACAACATCAACTCCGCTTTCCTTTAGGTTCATTGCATGTGCATGACCCTGGCTACCAAAACCTAAAATTGCAACTGTCTTTCCTTTTAGCATTTCCATGTTACAGTTTTCATCATAGTATTTCTTTATCATCTTTTTAATCTCCTTTTATATAAATCTATCTTTTTGCATCTACTTCTATTCCGGTTATTCCTGTTCTGCTTACACCTACGATATCAAACGGCTCCATTACATCGATAAATCCGTTTAGCTTTTCCGGTGTTCCTGTAAGCTCGATAACCATACTGTCAAGAGAAAGATCAACAATCTTTCCGCGATATATATCGACAATTTCTTTAATCGCAGTTCTCTGTGCCCCTGCTGCATTTACCTTCATTAGAAGAAGTTCTCTGTAGAGGCTGTTTTCTCTATTTAGAATGAATATTTCTACAACATCCTCTAATTTTTCTGTCTGAGTTATAATCTGCTGAATCGACTGCTCCTTCGCACTAAACACGATAGTGATTCTTGAAAGATTCTCATCATTTGTTGTGGAAACTGTAAGTGAGTCCACATTGAATCCTCTTCTTCCAAATAAGCTTATTACTCTTGTCAGAACGTTTGCTCTGTTATATACCAGAATACTGACTATTTCTTTTTTAACTTTTTTATACATAGTCACACCCCTTAATCAACCATTATGCTATCAACAGTTCCGCCTCCCGGAATCATCGGAAGAACGCGCTCATCGCGAGAAATCATGCACTCAATCCATACAGGTCCATCACATTCGAGAGCCTTTGACATTGCTTCTTTAAACTCCTCTGGAGTTTCTGCTCTGAAGCCCTTAAGACCAAAGCCTTCAGCAAGCTTTACATAATCAGTCTGACGCTCTAGAACTGTGTTTGAATATCTTCCTTCGTAGAAAATAGTCTGCCACTGATAAACCATTCCCAGAACTGAGTTATTCATTATAACTGTTATAACAGGGAGATTTCTGCTTACTGTTGTGCAAGCTTCGTTAAGGTTCATGTGGAATGATCCATCACCTGTTATATGTATTACTCTGTTTTCTGGACAGCCGACTTTTGCCCCTATAGCAGCTCCATATCCGAAACCCATAGTTCCAAGGCCACCGCTTGTGATGAACTTCTTGGCTTTCTGGTGCTTCAAGTACTGAGCAGCCCACATCTGATGCTGTCCTACGTCTGTAACAAAGATTGTATCCTCATCTGTCATATCGCATATTGTTGACATAACATCTGAAGGGTGAAGTTTACAGTCAGGAGTTCTTACGATTCTCTCCTTTGATTTCCATCCGAGCACTCGCTCATGCCACTGTGGTCTTTTCTTTTCCTCTATATAAGGAAGTGCTCTTGTGAGAAATTCGTTTACATCCCCTATACAAGCCTTGTCGACTGTAACATTTTTGTTTATTTCGCTTCTATCTAAATCTATCTGAAGAATCTTTGCATGTCTTGCAAATTTTTCTGTATTAAGTGCAACTCGATCGCTAAAGCGTGCTCCCAGTGCAATTACAAGGTCTGACTGGTCAATTGCTCTGTTTGCAGCTACACTACCATGCATTCCTATAAGACCGAGATTGTGCTCGTTATCACAACCTATAATTCCGGCAGCCAAAAGTGTATGTACTACAGGAATATCAGCCTTTTCTGTAAGCTCTCTTAGCTTTTCACATGCGTTTGAAGCTACAACTCCTCCTCCTGCATAAATAACAGGCTTCTCAGCGTTGTTAATCATCTTAATCGCTGCCAATATATCTTCACGAGCCATTATAGGTTTATCCTTCAGCGGAAGAGGTTCCCTTGCTGTGAACTCTGTAACCTGTGCCGAAACATCTTTTGTAATGTCTACAAGTACAGGCCCTTTACGCTGACTGTTTGCAATCCTAAAAGCATTTCTAAGAGAATCGGCTAAGTCCTCGATTCTGTTAACAAAGAAAGTGTGCTTTGTTATAGGCATTGCCACACCTGTAATGCAAATCTCCTGAAAAGCGTCCCTTCCTATCATGTCATCTGGTACATTGGATGTAATTGCAACCATCGGAATACTGTCCATAAACGCAGTTGCAATACCAGTTACCAGATTTGTCGCACCCGGCCCGCTGGTTGCCATTACTACGCCGACTTTGCCGGTAGCGCGAGCATATCCATCTGCTGCGTGTGCTGCCCCCTGCTCATGAGCGGTCAGCACGTGTGTAATTCGGTCACTATACTTGTATAGCTCATCGTAAATGTTAAGGGCTGCTCCACCTGGGTACCCAAACACTGTGTCGACGCCATGTTCAAGTAATACTTCTGCTACTATCTGTGATCCGGTTAATTTCATGTGCATCCATCCTTTTCATTATATTTGCAGTGATTAGTATTTCCTTCTGCATAAGTATATTATATATGCGCAAAGACAAATGTCAACATATTTTTTGTTGATTACACACAATAATTTTGGATATTTTTTTAGTTTTTTCATAAATTATTTTTCATTAACATTTATTAATATTATTTAAGATTTATAACTATTGATTTTTTTATATGCTCTGATATCATTGATTAAGCAATCACTAAATTAAAGGGGACATAAGTAAATGAAACAGTATCAGAACAAAAAAATTATCATCGCGATACTTGTTATTCTTGTCTTTCTTACTATATTTGTTTTTAATATAATCAGGCAGAACAAAGACGACAAAGAAAGCCAGAAAGCAATTTCGCAAAACATCGAAAAGGTGGCCGAATTTTATCAGGCTCAGATTCCCGAAATCGAATCAAAAATCGATGCACTAGAATCAGGCTCAGGCGAACCTGTAAGTACAGGCCCTAACTACCGCAAAATATTTGAAAACTGCGCAATTATAGGAGACTCCATCACAGAGGGGCTTTCCGCATATCAGATTCTCGGAGAAGAGCAGGTATTTACAACAATAGGCGCATCAGTAATGCATAACGGCGAGCTGTTTACGCAAGCGGCAGGCGCTTATCCAAAAAATGCATTTTTCTCATTTGGCATGAACGACATGGGAATCTGCAGCGGTGATGTTGACATGTTTATAGATGAATATACCAAAAAATTAAAGGCCTTTAGGAAGGCATCACCAAAGTCAAAAATCTACGTAAGCTCAATTTCAACTCCGTCTGAAGAGGCTATAAAAAGTAATGAAATATACGGAAAATATACAGAGTTTAACTCTGCTATCAAAAAAATGTGTAAAGACGAAAATTTCATATATATAGATAACACATCTATACTAAAATCAAACCCTGACCTTTATGGAGGAGACGGAATCCATGTGGATCCTGCATACTACCCTGTATGGCTTGACCTTATGGCAGAAAAGGCAGGTCTAAAGTAAATGCTAAAGAAAATATTTTACACATTAATAATAGTTATATTTATAGCATCTGTATATTCTGGTCAAAGCGCAAAAGACATAAGCCTGCCGGATTTAGAAAGCCAGTTTGCAGAACAGACAGATTTAAACTCAATGAAAAAATGCACAGACAAAGAACTTCTTAAATTCATAGGACTTGACCACAGCACCTGCAGCGAGTACTTATACTACAAAGGTACAGATGCCCTAAGCGTTAGCGAACTTCTTGTCGCTGAGATTTCCTCAAAATCAAATCTCCAGGCTGCAAGAGACTTAGTTGACAGCCGTATAAGCTCACAGATTAAGACCTTTGATAGCTATGGTCCATCTCAGGTTGCAATGCTGAAAAACGCGTTAATTATTCAGAAAGGCCAGTATATCTTCTACTATGTAGGAGAAAACGGCTCAAAGTTTGAGGAGGTGTTCAGAAATGCTATTTAGCAGCATCTTCTTCCTTTTTTACTTTTTGCCAGCTGTACTATTTATCTATACTTTCTCACCAGAGAAAATCAAAAACTATGTGCTTTTAATTGCCAGCCTTGTTTTCTACAGCTGGGGAGAGCCGGTTTACGTTTTCCTGATGATAATCAGCGCCTTTTTCAACTATTCAATGGCAAAAGATATATCTGAAAAACCAAGAAGCGCAAAATCCACTCTGATTTTTACAGTTATAGTGAACCTGCTGATCTTGGGATTTTTCAAATACTACGGATTCCTCATCGAAACCGTAAACTCATTATTTAACCTAGACATCGCATATACTGCCCTGCCACTTCCAATTGGAATATCATTTTATACATTCCAGGCCCTATCATATGTCATAGATGTCTATAGAGGTGATGCAAAGGCACAAAAGAATCCGTTCAGATTCGCTCTTTACCTTTCACTGTTTCCTCAGCTCATAGCCGGACCTATCGTCAAGTACAAGGACGTTTCTCTGCAGCTCGAAAACAGAAGCAGCAATGCTTTTACAATTGGAAAAGGTGCCGAAAGATTCATTATAGGTCTCGGAAAAAAAGTAATTCTTGCAAACAGCTTTGGTGCTCTACACGCAGAAATACTTGCTCTAGATGCAGCAAATAGCTCAGTCCTTTCCATGTGGATTTGTGCTTTAGCATTCACACTGCAGATTTACTTTGATTTTAGCGGATACTCTGACATGGCCATTGGCCTTGGCAGGATGTTCGGATTTAAATTCATGGAAAACTTCAACTATCCATACATCTCCAAGTCTGTAACAGAGTTTTGGAGACGCTGGCATATATCCCTAAGCACATGGTTTAGAGAATATCTTTACATTCCTCTAGGAGGAAATAGAGTAAAACCTGTTCGCCATATAATCAATCTTCTGATTGTATGGTCACTCACAGGACTGTGGCATGGCGCAAGCTGGAACTTTGTTGCATGGGGACTTTACTACGGAATTCTTCTGATACTAGAAAAATATATATTCAAAGAAAGACTACAAAAAATGCCGGTATGGCTTCAGCATGCATATACACTTCTGATTGTCGTAATCGGATGGGTTTTCTTCAGTGCAGAAAACCTCACAATGGCCTTTGATCAGCTCGGCAAAATGTTCTGCTTTGGTGGACTTAGCATTGCAAACAGTCAGTTTCTGTATCTTCTCAGAAACAACATCATTCTTATCATAGCAGGAATTATACTTGCAGGACCAAAGCCTTACGAAGTATTCAAAGATATATCAAAAAAATACAGTGGTGTTGCCATCGCAGCAATGCTTTTGATATTCCTTATTTCTGTAGCATATCTGATATTCAGTAGCTACAATCCGTTTTTATATTTCAGATTCTAAAAGAAAGGAGAGATTATGAACAAAAAAAGTACTATCATTTTCGGTATAATGTTTTCTGTAATCCTGCTTTCGGGTCTGATTATAAACATAGCAAAGCCGGACAAAAGTTTTTCCAGCGAAGAAAACAGAATGCTCCAGAAAATGCCTCAGTTTACACTCTCATCATATAAAGAAGGACGTTTCGAGAAAAAAATGGACAGCTATGCAAATGACCAGTTTCCGTTTAGAAACGGGCTAATCAAAGTCAAGACTGCCTTTGATCGTACTCTCGGAAAAACTGAATCAAACAATGTCTTCCTTTGTAGCGACAATTACCTAATGGAAGATATAACAAAGCCTGATGAGAAAAAAATGAAATCGAATCTCTGTGCTCTCTCTGAGTTCAGAAAAAAGTACCCTGACTTTAATATTTCATTTCTGCTTGCACCAAACGCAGCAAATATATATAGCGACAAGCTTCCGATTAGAAAAACTATCGTAGACCAAAACAAAGTAATAGATGCCTTTTACAGCGAAATAGAGAAAAACGGCATAAAGCCTATCGATGTAAGAGAAAGCTTCAGAAACAGCAAAGACACACAGCTCTACTACAGAACTGACCACCACTGGACATCTGATGGAGCCTACATCGCATTCAAAGACATCGCAAAATCGATGAAACTTTCAGATACTGTATCATATAGCCCTCTTACTGTAAAAAACGATTTTAGAGGAACACTGGCCTCCAAAAGTGGCTTTACAAATGGACTTAACGATAGCATAAAAATATATGTTCCTTCCGGAGGAACGCCTTACCAAAACAGCATAATATATTACGCAGATTCAAAGGAAAAGGCGACAAACTTCTATCAGCTTGATAACCTGAAAACAAAGGACGCCTATACCGTTTTCGGTGGCGCTAACCACCCGATTTACACAATCTCAACCCCGGTAAGCCCAGATAGACGCCTTCTTCTGATAAAAGATTCTTATGCTAACAGCGTAATCCCCTTCCTGTCACAGTGCTTCCGTGAAATAGTAATAGTTGATCCGAGATACTTCTTTGATGATATCAACGAAGTCATCAGCTCAAAAGGAATCACAGATGTGCTATTTCTCTATAACGCAAACACATATGTTACAGATAACTCGCTAGAAATGACCCTAGCACAAAATTAAAACCAAAAATCATAAATTTGGATTCAAAAGATACAAAAATACCGCCAAGGTGTGTCTTATCAGACCTCCCAAGCGGTATTTTTATATTCATATTAGATATTAAAGTTTTATATTTCAGATTCTCTTTCAGCATCTACTTTATCTAGATATCTGAGAGCAGCCTCTAGAAGGTGCTCCATGAGAACTGTATTTGTAACACTGCCAACGCCTCCTGGAACAGGTGTAATACCATGTGCTGCATCAGCTTCTTCGATTCCAGCAAAATCAGCGTCTCCTATCATTTTTCCTTCTTCATCAAAGTTTATGCCCACATCTACTACAATCTGCTTTCCTGTAAGCATTTCAGCCGTAACAGCACTGGCCATTCCCGCAGCCGTAACTATTATATCTGCCTCTCTACAGTAGTTTGCAAGATCCTCTGCAGGTGTTTTGCTATGACAGACTGTAACGCTTGCGTTATTTCTCATTAGCATAAGTGCAGCAGGTCTTCCAATTACCATACTTCTTCCGATTACAACAGCCTTTTTTCCTGCGATATCTACATCATAATGATTTAGAATTCTCATAGCACTTTCCGCTGTACATGGAGAAAATGCATAATCATCATGCAAGAAAAAATCACAAAGCGATGCATCTGATATACAGTCAACATCCTTTTCCTTGCATATAGCATTTCTAACCTTGTCTGCATCCATATGCGCAGGAAGCGGCTGAAGGAGCAGAATTCCATGTATTTTACTATTATTGTTGATGCTTTCTATTACAAGAACAAGATCATCGTCTTCCATATCCGCAGGACAGATATATTTTTCTACCTGCATTCCGAGAGCCTTTGCTCTTTTTATTGCACCATTTTCATATGCAACATCCCCTGGGTTATCTCCAACTCTGACAATTGCAAGGGTCGGAACAATATTGTTCTCATATAGCTTTGTGATTCTTCCTGCAATGTCTTCGGAAATACTATCAGCAACAGGTTTACCTTTTAATTGTATCATTATCTCATTTCTCCGTTATCTAAGTTTAGAAAAGACCATAGCATAAATTTCATCAGCAAGCATTGTATACTTTCTGAGAAGTTCATCAGCCTCTTCGTTCATCTTTTCTGCAAGCTCTCTATTTTTCATTGATTTTGTGTTTATAAAAACATTAAGAGCTGCACCCTGAAGTGCACTCTTGCAGATAATAGCGCCGCATCCGGCATCGCTTATAGCCATAACCGAACCCTTTGCAGCATATTCCATAACAATATCGATAGCCTCACAGCATTTTCTCATTATTTCGAGAGGAACCTCACAGGCACCTTTAAGGCAAATTTCGAGTTCATTATCTTTTGCTGCCTTTTCTTCTGCTGTGTCAGACTTCATTCTATAAGCCGCTGCAAGAGGTTCAAAGGCCTCTGCATCCGCACTGATAAGAGAAACAAGCTCTTCCCTTACCTTCTGTGCTCGGACCGAAAGATTTTTCATATCATCTTCCACGTCAGCATATTTTTTCTTTCCGAGAGTCAGTGAACCGACCATATTTCCAAGAGCTACTCCAAGAGCTCCAACAAAAGCACATCCGCCTCCCCCGCCAGGAGCAGGAGAGGAGGATGCTGTTTCAGAAAGAAAATCATTTAAATTCATTTCTTCTATTTTCTTCATAAAAATTTCCTATTCGATATAACAAAACTACTCGCCGCCTAATATTTTCCGGCATCTCAATTTTTGCGAAAAATACTAGAACAGTCCTGTAATCTTACCCTGATTGTCAACATCAATGCGCTCTGCTGCAGGAACTTTTGGAAGGCCAGGCATTGTCATAATCTCACCAGTCTTTACAACGATAAATCCTGCACCTGCATTAACCTTCAGGTCAGTTATAGTGATATTGAAGTTCTTTGGTGCTCCCAGAAGTGATGGATCATCTGAGAAACTGTACTGAGTCTTTGCCATACATACAGGCATATCTGTATATCCAAGATCTGTAAGCTCCTTAAGCTGTTTTGCTGCTTTCTTTTCGAAGATTACACCATCCGCTCTGTAAATCTTCTTTGCAACTGTTTCGATTTTTTCTCTGATAGGCATGTCAAGAGAGTAAACAAAATCAAAATTGTTTTCCTGTTCGCATAGCTTAACAACTTCTTCTGCAAGCTGCACGCCGCCTTCTCCGCCATTTGCCCATACTCTGCTGAGTACAACGTTTACGCCAAGTTCTTTGCATTTACGTTCAACAAGTTCGATTTCTGCAGGTGTATCAGTAGGGAACTCGTTGATTGCAACAACAGCAGGAAGACCAAAGTGTTTTGTAACGTTTTCTAGGTGCTGAAGAAGGTTTGGCATACCCTTTTCGAGTGCTTCTAGGTTCTCGTTGTTTAGGTCTGCCTTTGCAACGCCACCATGATATTTCAGAGCTCTTACTGTAGCAACGATAACACATGCTGAAGGCTTAAGTCCTGCTTTTCTACACTTGATATCTACGAATTTTTCTGCTCCAAGATCAGCTGCAAATCCGGCTTCTGTAACAACATAGTCTGCAAGCTTAAGAGCAACCTTTGTTGCCATAATTGAGTTGCATCCATGAGCGATATTTGCAAATGGTCCACCATGAATAAACGCAGGTGTTCCCTCTAATGTCTGAACAAGGTTTGGTTTTAGAGCATCCTTTAAAAGAGCAGCAGCTGCACCATGAGCTTTGATCTGACCTGCAGTTACAGGTTCTCCATCATATGTATATCCTACTACGATACTTGCAAGTTTTTCTTTAAGATCATCGATGTCTTTTGATAGGCATAAGATAGCCATGATTTCACTTGCAACAGTAATTTCAAATCCGTCTTCTCTAGGAACTCCGTTTACCTTTCCGCCAAGACCATCAACGATGAATCTGAGCTGTCTATCATTCATGTCTACAGCTCTCTTCCATGTAATTCTTCTAGGGTCAATATTAAGAGCATTGCCCTGATGGATATGGTTGTCAAGCATAGCTGCAATCAGGTTATTTGCAGCTCCAATAGCATGAAAGTCTCCAGTAAAGTGAAGGTTAATGTCTTCCATTGGCACAATCTGAGCGTATCCTCCGCCTGCTGCACCGCCCTTTACACCAAACACTGGTCCAAGTGAAGGTTCACGAAGAGCAGCGATTACATTCTTTCCAATTTTGCTTAGAGCGTCAGTAAGACCAACAGATGTTGTAGTCTTTCCTTCTCCAGCAGGTGTTGGTGAAATAGCTGTAACAAGAATAAGCTTGCCGTCTTCTTTGTCTTTCATATCATCAAGAATATTGTAGTCTACCTTTGCCTTGTATTTTCCGTAAAGTTCAAGGTATTTTTCATCGACACCGGCTTTTTCCGCAATCTCCCTGATATCTTTCATCTCGGCTTCCTGTGCAATCTGAATATCTGTCTTAATCTCCATATTATTCCTCCTTGCTGACTTCTATTTTAAATTCTTTAAAAAACTTTTTCTGTGTATCGGCGTAATGCCTTTTTCTCTTATACCCTCGTAGTGAGCCTTTGTACCGTAGCCTTTGTTGCTAGCAAAGCTATATCCAGGGTAAACATTCTCATATTCAACCATCATCCTGTCCCTTGTAACCTTTGCAACCACAGACGCTGCAGCAATAGAAATGCTTCGTGCATCGCCCTTTATGAGGGACATCTGCTCCTTTTCTACCTCGTCTATTTTCATCGCATCAAAGAGAACAAAATCGATTTGTTTATCAAAGCCTCTCGAAGCAAGCATCTCGTCAGCAGCCTTTACAGCCTTTCTCATAGCAAGCTTAGTCGCCTCGAGAATATTGATTTCGTCGATTACAAAATTGTCTTCCATTCCTATTCCATAGCAGACTGCTTCCTCTAAAATTGCAGGATAAAGAGCTTCTCGTTTTTTTTCTGTAAGCTTCTTTGAATCATCTAGACCTATCAAACTAGATTTTTCTGGAAGCACTACACATGCTGCAACAACAGGACCTGCGAGAGGACCCCTTCCAACCTCGTCAACGCCCGCAACAAATTCATAGCCTTTTGATCTCAAATCAAGCTCGAACTCCTGCATTTCTTCAAAACGAGCCTTCTGCTTCTCAAGACGCTCCTGCTTAGTCATTTTCCGGCACCTCTAAAGTAATATGTCCAATCTTTGAGGATCTAAACTCATCAAGAACTGTTCTTGCACATCTTTCGTAATCGATTCTCTTTCCTGGAAGAATGAATCCACGCTTTCTTGCAATTTCCTCCATAGTATCAAGAGGCATCTCGCACACTTCATCAAGCTTATATCTTTCCATAAGCATATCAGGATATCTTTCCTGAAGAACTGTAATAAGCTCAAGAGCAAGAGTCGCTATATCCACAACCTCATCCTTTATTGAACCACAGAAAGCAAGGTTAAGCCCTACCTTAGGATCCTCAAACTTAGGCCATAGAATTCCTGGTGTATCTAGAAGCTGCATTCCGTTTTTCAGAGTCAGCCACTGCTTTCCTTTAGTTACACCTGGTCTATCGCCTGTCTGCGCGCTCTTTTTGCCTGTAAGCCTGTTAATAAGTGAAGACTTTCCAACATTAGGAACGCCAACAATCATAAGTCTCAGATTTCTCTTTCTTATCTGGTCTTTGTTCTTGAGCTCCTGCTCCTTTAGAAGTGCTTTTTCAAGAACGTTTACTCCTCCGCCACGCATGCAGTTCATAGCAATAGTTCTGCTTCCATCCTTTGATAGCTCATCAATCCAAAGACGGTTAGCCTTTTCATCTGAAAGGTCACTCTTATTTAAAACTATAATTCTCTTTTTGTCTTTTATTAAATCATCTATAATCGGGTTTCTGCTCGAAACAGGTATTCTGGCATCGATAACCTCAACAACAAGATCTACTGCCTTGAGGTTTTCTGAAATCAGTTCCCTGGTTTTCTTCATGTGCCCCGGATACCAGTTAATATTTTCTATCATAC
>CAUWFN010000014.1:0-53534 GCA_963558075.1 uncultured Clostridia bacterium
TATTTTGATGAATTATGAATAATTTTGATTAAAACGCTCATAGACGTTATGAGTAAACGTAAATGATGAAAAGAATTTTGAGAACAAAAAAACTGCACCAAAGGGCCATGGCCTTCTGGATGCAGTTTTGATTTCTTTGATCTTGTGAAACTCACTGAATTACATCGTGTATTGATTTTGTTCAGCTTACTTTACTTTGATTTTTTCTTTGAAAAGATAATGCTTACAATTCCACATACTGCCATCAGGTAAGGATAGAATAGATAAGGCATTATATCAAATGATGTCAGTCCTGTAAGCGTTGCAGCTGAAAGCAGCTGAGCTCCGTAAGGGATGATGCCCTGGAATACAGAAGCGAACATATCGAGAAGCGATGCACTTCTTGATGGTTCAATTTCGTAGTTATCGCTGATTTCTTTTGCGACAGGACCTGCAATTACGATAGCGATTGTGTTGTTTGCTGTAGCGGCGTCAACAAGTGAGATAAGTGCGGCAATACCGACCTCTGCACCTTTGTATGATTTGATTCTGTTGTGAATCTTTTCGAGGATAAAGGTGAACCCGCCGTTTTCTCTAACAAGAGCACTGATGCAAGCAACAAGGATTGAGATAACTGTGATATCGTACATTCCTGTAACACCTGTTCCGATAGATGTGAAAATATCGGAAGCTGCCATTGTTCCTGTTGCAAGTCCTACAATGATAGATAAAATCGTGCCGCTTATGAGAACGACAAACACGTTAATTCCAATCATTGCTCCAACAAGAACGACGATGTAAGGGATTACCTGCCAGATATTGTACTTCAGGTCTTCTGAAAGCACGAATTCGCCTCCGCGAGTCAGGAAGAATAGAATTACAATAGTTGCAATAGCAGCAGGAAGAACGATGAAGAAGTTTCTCTTGAACTTGTCTCTCATTTCGCAGCCCTGAGTTCTTACAGCAGCGATTGTTGTATCGGAAATCATAGAAAGGTTATCACCGAACATAGCGCCTGATACTACAGCACCAATACAGATTGCCATGCTGAAACCTGTTTTATCACTAATCTGAACAGCGATAGGTGCAAGTGTTGCGATAGTTCCCATGGAAGTTCCCATGGAAATTGAGATGAAGCATCCGATGATGAAAAGTCCTATTACGGCAACCTGAGGTGGTAGCAGTGAAAGTCCTAGGTTAACTGTGCTCTCTGCACCTCCTGCAGCAGTAACTGCTCCTGAGAATGCACCGGCAGCTAGGAATATCAGACACATAGTCACGATATTCTCGTCGCCTACACCCTTTGCTGCAACTGCAAGCTTTTCGCCGAATTTAAGATGTCTTGTCTGCATGAATGCAACGGCAAGAGCAATCAGAAAGCCTACTACAGCTGGCATAGAATAAAAGTCGTTGTTGATGATTCCTGTTCCAATAAATAGTACCAGGAAAACCAGAATAGGCAGGAGCGCCCATCCGTTTGATTTAGATTTGTTGTCCATTTTGCGATTTGTCCTCCTGAATTAGTTAGATTGATAAAAAAGCTGACCTGTTCAAAGGTCAGCTTTCGATTAACACTTTGCTATTGAGTATTTTAACAAATTATATATTGGCTATCAAGGAATTTTTACAATTTAGCCCGTTAAATCGTTATCAAAGTAAATACTCTGCATATATTATGCACTATGGTGGTGGAAGTTAAGACTTTTCAGCTTGTGTTTTCTAACAGGAGTGAATAGAAAACTTAAGCTGCGGTTATATGCCTTGAAGCTCCATGTCGCGTAAAAGGCGTTTCTTGCTTTGTGCTTTCGCAAAAACTCTCTTTCTTTTCCTCCAAAGGCTGCAACTCCTCTGTCTTTTACAGCTGCAATAAGGTCGTCGTTACATTTTACATCTCGATCAAAGACTGTAAATGCCGTTCCAACATATTTTTCTCTGTGTGAGTCAGAACCTCCGAAACACTGCAGGTTGTGACACCTTGCAAGAGCCTGGGCAAGTCTATTTGCCTTTACTGTTTCACATGTGTTGAATCCTTCGAGAAAATCAAACTCATGCAGGAGCTCAGGATTTCTGTGAACACGTTTGAAGAACATTGCACTTGCGCTTCTTACGCCAAATGGATGAGCAGGGCCGAGAATACCTCCATAATGGTGCACAAGCTTTATGAGCATATCAACGCTCATGCCTCTTGTCTTTAGAACAGGCAGGTGAACATTGTCGGGCATAATAACTATATAATGACCTGCATCTTTTGTGTCATATTCTATACCTTTGAGAACGACAAAGTCTTCTGGCATTTCGCTTCTGTGGGTGTACCAGTATTCATAACCCTTGTATGAATCGTGGTCAGTTATAAGCATGCCCGAAAAGCCCTGTTCCTGCAACAGTTCTATATATTTTTTTATTGGTGTTCTTGAGTCAATTGAACCTTCTTTTGTATGACAATGCATATCAAATTTCATTTTTATCACTTCCTTATAACTATGTTATACCACCAAAAACAGAATTTGTGTCAAGAATATGTGAAAAAACTTATTTTACGTGTATTTGCAGCAGTGTCAGAAATTCTGATGGAAGAGAGGTGTCGTGATTATCGATTATATAAAGCTCAAATGGATTGTCCAAAATTTCCAGTTTTTCACTTTCGATTTTATCAAGCATTTCGTTCCAGTATTGCATAAGGTTTGAGTATGAGCCCTTTACAATTCTAGAAAGGTAGCGTCCAGCAGGTAGTATGTCGTCGCATTCAGATGAGTTTTCGTCAGCGATGCAAAAGGCACGGGTATAGTGTCCGTACTGGCCTGATTTCAGGGATTCTAGCGGAATAGTTGCCCCTATATGACCGTTTCCAATCAAAGAAAGCCTGCTTTCGCTTTTGTTTTGAAGTTTTTTAATCGTGTAGTCGATATCCTCGTCATTTACAATATTGTCATTTAGCGATATTAGCTTTCTGCGCGGATATTCTTTGATGCCCATCTCCCAGCTGTAGCGACTAAGTTCGATGCCCTCTTCTAAAGATGCAATTCTGTGAAGCAGTTGTCCTTTGAGGTTTTCTAGCTCCTTTTGCTTTGATTCTATGTGCTCGATTTCTTTTCGGAAAAGATCCATAGTGCTTTCTATATCAAAGCCGCTAAGATGTGATTTTATCTCATCCATTGAAAATCCAAGGGAGCGGAGCTCTCTGAGAACATTTAGAGTATGAATTTCGCTTATTCCGTACATGCGGTAGCCGTTTACATCACGCTTTGGTGAGAGAAGGCCAATTTCCTCGTAGTAGCGGAGGGAATCTGTACCTATATTATACAGTTTTGATATTTCTCCGATTTTAAAATAATTTTTCATAAAAAACTCCTTTACATTGGTATTATACCAGGGTTTATACTTAATATAAATAGAAAGGAAGAAATAAAAATGACATCACCAGACATTGTACAGACAGACAGAAAAGAAGTTAGAAAGACGCTGCTGAAATATGTTTTATCATCGATAGCAGCTATGTGGGTATTCACTATTTATACTATGGTAGACGGAATGTTCGTTGCAAGAGGCGTAGGACCGGATGCACTTGCTGCAGTTAACCTGTCCATGCCCCTTATTAATTTGTCCTTTGGACTGAGTATTCTGTTTGCTATAGGCGCAAGTACTAGAGTTTCTATTCATAAGGGACGAGGAGAGCATCACAGAGCCAGCCAGATATTCACTATGAGTACTGTGACTGTATTTGTTTTATCTCTCATAGTTACAGCAGTATGCATACTTAACCTTGACAAGGTAGCCGACATTCTCGGCGCGACAGAGGTAACAAAGCCTTATGTAATGGATTATCTTCATATAATTCTCGTATTTGATGTGTGCTACATGACTGCATATAACCTTGAGGTTTTAGTCAAAGCAGACGGATATCCTCAGAAGGCGATTTATACACCTTTGATTGGAGCTTTTGTTAATATCGGACTTGATTATGTATTTATTTTCCATTTCCACTGGGGAATCGAAGGAGCTGCCGTTGCTACAGGACTGTCACAGCTTGTAACTTTGATAATTTTCACACATCACTTCCTGTCAAGAAAGTCAGGATTCAAATTTGTAAAATTCAAATGGTCTCTCAGAGAGGCTCTTCATACAGCAAAGCTAGGTATTTCCGATTGCGTAACAGAGCTTTCTATGGGTGCAATAATATTCCTGTTTAATAATGCACTTATACGTATATCAGGAGACGAGGGCGTAGTTGTTTACACTGTTATATCATACGTTTCTCAGCTGATACTGATGACTATGGTAGGTCTAAACCAAGGAATGCAGCCGCTGGTAAGTTTCTACTACGGAAGAGGCGAAAACGACATCAGAAGATATCTGTTCAAAGCTTCTATGAAGGCGGCAATTATATTCTCGGTTATAGCCTTTGCAGCAGGAGTACTATATCCTAACCCAGTTGTGGGGCTTTTCATAGATCCTGTTACAGATGCAGGTTTATTTGCTCACGGAGTAAGCGCGTTTAGATTGTTTGCGTTCTCATTCCTTCCAATAGGCATAGTAGTTGTGATTTCCGGCTACTTTACAGCGCTAGAAATGCCAAAATCAGCTATGGTAATTTCGATTGCAAGAGGCCTTGTGTTTGTTGTAATCGCACTTCTTGTGATGAGCGTTCTGTTTGGAGAAACAGGAGTATGGCTAACTATGGCTGTTTCAGAAACTGCGGCTATGGTGCTTGCACTTTTCCTCTTCAGGAAAAATATCATAAAAAAAGAAATATAATTTAGAAAGACAGCGGGTTGTTAATCCAAAAAAATCCCCTTTTGCAGAACTGATAACTGCAGAGGGGATTTAAATTTTTTGTTAATATTTTTCGTATGTTATATAGATTCTGTCTTTTCGTGACTTTCCTCCTATTTCGGTTAAAACAATTTTGCCGCTACCGCGCAGATTTACTTTGGTGCCTTCTGATATAGCAAAGTCGGGTTTGAGTATTTCTATGCTGTCAACAAAAACTCTGCCCGCTTTTATGGCATCTGCTGCTTTTGCTCGTGAAAGACCGAAGGCTGAGGAGACTATGTTGTCAAGTCGAAGTGATGCAACGGTGTCTGTGCAAATTTTTCTCTCTTTTGCCTCTATGATGAGATCTTTGGTAGTTTTTTCTTCTAGAGAAAGAGACGTGCGGCCTGCTTTTGCATAATGAGTCATTACAAACTCGGATATTTCGTTTAGGATTATGATATCGGCACCGTCATCTCGCACGAGAATATCGCCGACTTTATCTCTATTGATGCCAAGACCAAGAAGTGAGCCTAGGTAGTCACCATGAGTAAGCTTTCGACCTCCTTCCTTTACAGATACGCGTATTACAGAAAGAGGGTTTGCAGTTTCGATGTCTGCATAATCGGGAAGGCAGAGCATGATGGTTCTTTCGGCATCATCGTATCCGCCCCAGAATTTGACTGTTATATCTGGGGATGCACCTTTTGCTAGTGTTTTTGCAAGGGCGTGTGCGTGGGGATCGAGAAATCCAGTGTAGGTTACAATATATCTATCTGATGCAAATTTTATCTTGTCTTCTATCTGGCCTTCCAAAAATCTGTCGTTTTTCATAAATTAATTCCTTTCGTTTAGGAGTTTTGTCCTTGCGGCTTGCCAATCGCTGTGTCTTACATTATACGACTTGCGGCTAGCCAATCGCCTTGCTCTTGGGCCGCAAAAGCATAAGGAGTTTCATCGGCTCGCGAAACTCGCCGTGACAACTCCATTATACCCCCTAAAGCTGGTTTTTTATGTGCTTTTTCGATTTTTTATTTATTTTTTTGATATTTTTGAGGTGGGACTATGACACGGTAAAGTAAATCTGATATACTTGTGTGAAGAAGGATTTTGAGGATGGGTCTGTGTGCTTTGGCTACGGATTTTTACCAAATGTCGCCGGAAAGCTTTTGATTTTTGATGGTGACTAGGCGATTTTTATGTGTGTGCATTATTGAAAGGGAGTGGTATTTTTGGAAAACGGACAGGTGCATATATATTGCGGCGATGGAAAGGGGAAGACGACGGCGGCTATAGGCCTTGCTGTGCGATGCGTCGGTGCTGGAAAGAAAGTGTACATTGGACAGTTTATCAAGGATATGGAATATAATGAAATCAGCATTCTTAGAAGCCTTCCGGCAGTTACGGTTGAGCTTTACGGAAGCGGGAGCGGATGCTTTATCGGCAGAAATCCAGAGAAGGAGGATATTGCTGCAGCTGAAGAGGGACTTAAGAAGGGGAAGGATGTAGCCCGAAGCGGTGATTTTGATCTTGTAATTATGGACGAGATTAATATTGCATGTGCTCTTGGCCTTGTAAAAGAGGAAGATATGCTTGAGATAATAGACTCAAAAAATCCAAAGACAGAGCTTGTATTTACAGGCAGAGGCTGTCCTGATGCTGTACTTGAGAAAGCAGATCTTGTAACAGAGATGAGGGAGGTTCGTCACTATTACAATACGAAAAAGCTTCTGGCAAGAGATGGAATCGAAAGATAACGAAAGTCTTCTTTTAGCCGGATTACAGGGGTGACTTCAGGGATAGAGAATTTGACTTAAGTAATTATTAAATTCACTTAAATTTAGAAAGTGTGAGGTGAAAGATGAAGTTGCAAAGAAATAGAATGGATTTATCCATTTTACCTGTAATATTTGCACTGGCTTGGCCTACTATGCTTGAACAGCTTATGCAGACAGCTGTTCAATATATAGATACTGCGATGGTAGGCTCGCTGGGAACGGAGGCTACAGCGACGGTCGGTGCGACTTATACAGTTACATGGCTTGTAAACAGTTCCTTTTTTGCTATAGGAATAGGGTTTCTTGCTTTTATATCGCAGGCTTATGGAGCTGAAAACTATGATATGACTCATAGAGCATCAGCCCAGGCTTTTCTTACTGTGCTTGTGAGCGGAACGATTTTTACTATAATTATATTGGGAGTAAGCTCTCATGTGCCTGTTTGGATGCAGGTAGATGAGGATCTTCAGGAGATGGCGGCAAGGTACTTTTTTATATTGTATATACCGACTCTTCCGAGGGCTGCTATTATGATTCTTGGTACCGTGCTGCGAGCAGTAGGTGATACGAAAACGCCGATGATAGTGGGCGTAACCGTAAATATTATAAATATAATACTGAATTTTATTCTTATATATCCGACGAGAAGTATTGGGAATTTTGTTATTTATGGCGCAGGTCTTGGAATTGACGGCGC
Source organism: uncultured Clostridia bacterium (assembly GCA_963558075.1). Classification (GTDB taxonomy): domain Bacteria; phylum Bacillota; class Clostridia; order Peptostreptococcales; family Anaerovoracaceae; genus CALHKP01. Next base: position 7,204 of record CAUWFN010000014.1, read on the forward strand.
TGCAATTGCAAGTGCAAGTGCGTTTACTGTAGGCGGAATTCTCATTACTGTAGCGCTGTATAGGCATCCTCATGTGACACCAAAGGGATGTAGCCTTATGCCGGAGCTTGAGATTCTCAAACCATGCATGAAGGTTGCTTTTCCTGCACTGATGCAGAGGTTTGGCGTCTCAATGGGCCAGATTGTATTCGCTTCGATGATAAACTCAGTCGGTCAGGTTGCTACAGCGGCTCATACGATTGCAAATACAGTGGAATCGCTGTTTTACATTCCAGGTCACGGAGTACAGACGGCGGCAGCTACCCTTGCGGGAAATGCTCTTGGAGCAAGAGACGAAGAGCGTCTCAGAGAGCTTCCTAAGATTTTGATTCTGATGGAAGTTATCATGATGCTTGTGTCCGGAGCTGCTTTGTTCATTTTTGCCCCTGCAATGTGCAGTATATTCTCAAAGAGTGCAGAGGTAATTCTTCTTGGCTCGATTGTTTTGCGAATGGTTGCTGTTTCAGAACCGTTTTATGGGGTATCTGTAGCTGTGGAAGGAATGATGCAGGGTGTTGGACGAACCATAAGACCTTTTGTCTATAACACTATAGGCATGTGGTGCGTGAGAATTGTAGGAACTTTTATATTGACGCAGATCTTTGATTACGGTCTTGTTGCCGCATGGGGCTGCATGATTGCCCACAATCTTCTTTTGTTTGCGCTTTATATGGTTCACTATCGTAGTGGACGCTGGAATCCAATGAGAGAAGAAGCTTCCGCGTAGTCATGCACATTATTTATTAATTTTGGATGAACAATATCAATAAAACGTCACAAAAATTTCAAGAATTTAGTTGTTGATATAATTAAATTCTGATGATATAATGGATAAAAATTGAAAACGGACTTTCGTTTCATTAGAAATTAAAAGGGAGTAGCTTGCAGCTTATGTTGCAGTACTTGCGTCAGTACGATTATCTTAGATAATCCGCATTTACTTGAAATAGCGAGACTTTTAAGGCGTATTTAACGTGCCTTGAGAGTCTCTTTTCTTTTATAAAAAATAGGATGAATGCCGAAAAAGGCAGTGGATGAATTAAAGGAGGAAACGTAATGTATTTTAACAAAAAGGGCGAAGACATTTGCAGAGAGTTTAACACATCTATGAATGGTCTTAGCGATGAGCAGGTTCAGAAGAACAGAGAGGAGTTTGGTGAAAACAAGCTCTACGAAAAGAAAAAGAAGAGTGTGTTTCTTGTATTTTTAGAACAGTTCAAGGATCTTCTAGTAATCATACTTATTATTGCAGCGATCATTTCTATGGCAACAGGAAACATAGAAAGTACAGCAGTAATCCTTGCAGTTCTAGTGCTAAATGCAATACTTGGAACTGTACAGTATATAAAAGCGGAAAAGTCACTTGAGAGTCTCAAGAGCCTTTCTTCGCCTATAGCAAAGGTTATAAGAAATGGCGAGGCTATGGAAATTCATGCAGATGAGCTTGTATGTGGTGATATCGTAAGGCTCGAAGCAGGAGATATCGTTCCTGGAGATGGCAGACTTCTAGAAAGCTTTTCACTTAAGGTTAACGAAAGTTCACTCACTGGTGAGTCAGAAGGCGTTGAAAAATCAATAGATTTGATAGAAGGTGAAAAGGTTGCTCTAGGAGATCAGAAGAACATGGTTTTCTCAGGATCTCTTGTAACCTACGGAAGAGGAACTGCAGTTATCACAGGGGTTGGTCTAAAGACTGAGCTTGGAAAGATTGCAGACCTTATGAACAACACTGCTGAAAGAAAGACTCCACTTCAGATTACAATGGATAACTTCAGCAAAAAGCTGTCAGCAGCAATAATTCTTATCTGTGCTCTTGTATTTGGACTGAGTGTTTATAGAGGAATGCCTCTTACAGATTCACTTCTATTTGCAGTAGCACTTGCAGTAGCTGCAATCCCAGAGGCGCTTTCATCAATTATAACTATTTCTCTTGCAATCGGAACATCTAGAATGGCTGATCAGAACGCAATCATCAAACAGCTTAATGCTGTAGAAGGTTTAGGATGCGTATCTATTATTTGCTCCGATAAGACAGGTACATTGACTCAAAACAAAATGACTGTAGAGCAGTTTTGTCCGGAAGAGGGCTGTGATGAGGCTCTAGTTCAGGCGTCAGTTCTATGTAATGACACTAACATTGTTGAAGGCGAGACTGCAGGCGATCCTACAGAGACAGCTCTTGTAGACTACTACATAGAAAAGGGTGGAGACTACGGCAAGATCAAAGCAGATCTTCCAAGACTTTCAGAGCTTCCTTTTGACTCAGATAGAAAGCTTATGAGTACCCTTCACCATATCGACGGAAAATATGTAATGTACACAAAGGGTGCTCTTGATGTAATCCTTGAGCGTACTTCAAATCTCAGCGAAGAGAGAAAAGCTGAAATCAGATGCCAGAACTTTGATATGTCAAATCAGGGCCTTAGAGTTCTTGCTTTCACAAGAAAAATCTTTGATAGTGAAAAGGAACTTGACTTTAGTGATGAAAAAGACTTTGAATTCCTTGGAATGATGGCCGAAATGGACCCTCCTAGAGAAGAGTCTGCTCAGGCGGTAGCTGACTGTCTACAGGCTGGAATTAAGCCTATTATGATCACTGGAGACCACAAGGTTACTGCAACAGCAATCGCAAGAAGAATCGGTATATTCCAGGATGGAGATATGGCCCTTACAGGAACTGAGCTTGATGAGCTTAGCGATGAGGAGCTAAAGGAGAAGCTTCCAAAAATAAGTGTTTATGCCCGTGTAAGCCCTGACAACAAAATCAGAATTGTCCAGGCATGGCAGGATCTTGGAAATATCGTTGCAATGACAGGCGATGGAGTTAATGATGCTCCTGCGCTAAAGAGTGCTGACGTGGGTGTTGCTATGGGTATCACAGGAACAGAGGTTGCCAAGGATTCGGCATCTATGATTCTGACAGATGATAACTTTGCTACAATCATAAAATCAGTCCTTAACGGAAGAAATATATACGAAAACATCAAGAACGCGATCAAATTCCTGCTTTCAGGTAACGCGGCGGGAATCTTTGTTGTTCTATTCGCATCAGTTATGGCGCTTCCTACACCATTTACAGCAGTACAGCTTCTGTTTATCAACTTGATTACAGACAGTCTTCCTGCTCTTGCAATCAGTATGGAGCCTTCAAACCCTAACTTGATTAATGAAAAACCACGTCCTAGAGATGAGTCTGTTCTGACTAAGAGTACAGTTGTTCAGATTGGTCTTCAGGGTCTGATTATAGGTATATGTACAATTGTTGCGTTTTATATCGGTCTTAAAACTGATGCTGCAACTGCATCAACAATGGCCTTTGCAACACTTTGTCTTGCAAGACTGTGGCATGGATTTAACTCAAGAGCAAAAGAGTCAATCTTTGATATCGGTATAACAACTAACATGTACACAATAGGAGCATTTGTCCTTGGAGCTGCACTTCTGTTTGCAATACTTCTTGTACCTGCATTCTCAAGCGCATTCTTCATTGCATCCTTAACAGGCAAAAACATCGGATACATATTGCTTCTAGCATTTGTACCAACACTTGTAATTCAGCTAGTAAAAATAATCAAATACAGAAAATAGTTCATCCACAAACGCCCCTAGCCAGGAAGGAATACTTCTTGCCTAGGGGCATCTCCTTTTTTGAGGGTTTGTAAAATTTGATATGTACATTTTGCTTTAGTAGTGTTATAGTAGTTGACGGATAGTATTCGAACGAAACTGTACCACACATATTTTTTATTTTTATACCATGGATGGGCATCGTATCGGAAGAACGAAAGCTCAAGACACGCAGATTTTCAGCTGTCACTCCAGACAGAAAGGAGTGATTATATGAGAGCAGGATTTATCGGAGCCGGAAAGGTGGGTTTTTCCCTCGGCAGATACCTGAAGGAGCATGGAACGGAAGTTACAGGCTATTTCAGCAGAACACCTGAATCAGCGAAATCAGCAGCAGATTTTACAGACACAAAAACATACGATAGCATAGAAGATATCTTAAGTGACAGTGATACCCTTTTTATTACAGTGCCTGACGGACAAATCAGCAGTGTATGGGATTATATGGAAAATCTTGATATTAAAAATAAAAATATTTGTCATTGCAGCGGTTCGATTTCATCGGCCGTTTTTTTTAATGGTGAAAAAAGAGGTGCATGTGTTTATTCGGTACATCCGCTATATGCTGTAAGCGACAGATACGAATCATGGAAAACTCTAGGAAACGCATATTTCACAATTGAAGGTTCAGAGAAAAATCTAAGCAAGATCAAAGGCATGCTAGAGCAGGCAGGAAACAAAGTAATTGTGACAGATAAAGAAAACAAGTCACTGTATCACTGCGGCGCTGCAACTGTCAGCAATCTTGTAACAGGTCTTTTCTCGATAGGCGCTGACATGTTAGAAAAATGTGGATTTAGCAGAGAAGATGCTCAGAAGGCATTACTGCCTTTGTTCATTGGAAATGCAAACGCGCTGTGCGAAAGGGGTGCAAAAGCATCTTTGACAGGACCTGTAGAAAGAAATGACGTATCAACAATCGAAAAGCATGTTGATACGATTAGAAAAGTCTACGGCAAAGATGGACAAGAAGAGAGTAACTTCTATGAGATGATTTATTTGCTTTTGTCAGAGAGACTTACAGCGATAGCAAAAGACAAACACGAAGACAGAGACTACACAGAAATGACGGAGGTAATCAGAAATGAAAAACACAGTATCCACTTTTAAAGAACAGAAAGCAAAGGGCGACAAAATCACAATGCTGACAGCCTATGACTATTCTACAGCTAAGCTTATGGATGAATCAGGAATAAATGGAATTCTGGTTGGAGACTCAGTAGGAATGGTAGTACTCGGATACGAGGACACACTTCCTGTAACTATGGAAGATATGATTCATCACACAGCAGCAGTTACAAGAGGCGCAAAGAATGCTCTTGTTGTAGGCGATATGCCGTTCATGTCATATCAGGTTTCAGTAGAGGAGGCTGTATATAATGCGGGAAGACTCATGAAAGAGGGAAGATGCCAGGCTGTTAAGCTAGAAGGCGGAGCATCCGTATGTCCACAGATCAAAGCAATTACTGCAGCATCAATTCCTGTAATGGCTCATATTGGCCTTACGCCTCAGTCAGTTAACGCATTTGGCGGATTCAAGGTTCAGGGTAAGAGTGAAGAAGGTGCAAGAAAGCTAATAGAAGAGGCAAAGGCTGTTGAAGAGGCAGGTGCATTTGCAGTTGTTCTAGAATGTGTACCGGCAAAGCTTGCAGAACTTATTTCTCAGAGCATAAGCATTCCTACAATCGGAATCGGAGCAGGCGCAGGCTGCGATGGACAGATTCTCGTTTATCAGGATATGCTTGGAATGTTCTCAGACTTCACACCTAAGTTCGTGAAACAGTTTGCAAAGGTTGGGGATGTAATGAAAGAAGCTTTTAAAGCCTACATCGAAGAAACAAAAGAGGGAAGCTTCCCTGCACCTGAGCATACATTTAAAATTTCAGATGAAGTTATTAACAAGCTGTATTAATTTCGGAGCTGAGTGGAAAGGAGAATATGAGGTGTTTTGAATAAATACCTCATATAAGAAATATATGAAAATTGTAAAGACAGTAAATGAAGTACGAGAAATCACTTCCAAGTGGAGAGCTGAAGGCCTTACAGTAGGCCTTGTTCCTACAATGGGATTTTTACACGAGGGACACAAGAGCCTGATTCTAAGAGCGGCAGCGGAAAATGACAAAGTAGTAGTAAGCGATTTTGTAAATCCTACTCAGTTCAGTCCAAATGAGGACCTTGAGGCATACCCGAGAGACCTTGCAAGGGATGCGGCGCTATGCGAAGAGGCAGGAGCGGCTTTGATCTTTAATCCTGAGCCAGAGGAGATGTATCTCGATGGTTTTTCTACTTACGTTAATATGGAAAATTTATCAAAAGAACTATGCGGAAAAAGTAGACCGATTCATTTCAGAGGGGTATGCACAGTAGTATCAAAGCTTTTTAATATAGTTAAGCCGGACAAAGCATATTTTGGACAAAAGGATGCTCAGCAGCTTGCGATTATAAAGAGAATGGTTAGAGATTTAAATTTTGATATTGATATTGTAGGATGCCCTATCATACGAGAAGAAGATGGGCTTGCAAAGAGCTCAAGAAATACATATTTAAGTGAAGAGGAGAGAAAGGCTGCTCTTATCCTGAACAAAGCAGTAAGACTTGGGGAGAAGATGGCAGCTAGTGGCGAGAAAGATGCAGAAAAAATAGTAGGGGAAATGGTTAAACTTATAGAAACTGAGCCTATGGCAAAAATCGACTACGTTCAAGCGGTAGATGCAGTTTCAGTTGAACCTGTAAAGGAAATGAAGGCACCTGTGCTTGTTGCTATGGCTGTATATATTGGTAAAACACGTTTAATCGATAACTTTATTTATGAAGGCTAATCAGGGGGAATAAATATATGCAGATTGAGATGCTTAAAGGCAAAATTCATAGAGCTACAGTTGTTCAGGCAGAGCTTGACTATGTCGGAAGCATAACTGTTGACGAGAATCTTCTCGACAGCGCTGGCATTTTGGAGTACGAAAAGGTGAGTATTGTTGATATAAACAACGGAAATAGGTTTGAAACATATACGATTGCAGGTGAGAGAGGAAGCGGCATGATTTGTCTGAATGGTGCAGCTGCCCGCTGCGTTCAGACGGGTGATAAAATTATTATCATGTGCTATGCTCAAATGACACCTGAAGAGGCAAAGGAAAATCCGCCGAGAGTAGTATTTGTAGATGATAACAACAAAGTGTCAAGAATTACAAGATACGAGAAGCATGGGCGCTTAGAAGATATGTAAAGATAGCTGCACATATTGTAAACTTCTCATCGCGCCATATGATTAAATCTTAAGTTTCTTAAAAAAGGGGGGCACATTATCGTATTTTTAAGATAATGTGCCCCATTTTTGTTGCTATTTAACTAGCTCGTTATAGTATCCGAGAGCTTCATCATTAAAGCAAGCAAATAGTACATCCATTCCGTAGAATGGATTTTCGTATAGCCATTCTTTGACTGTTTTGAAGGCGATTTTAGATGCTTCATCTGTAGGATAGCCATATACACCTGTTGAGATAGCAGGGAAAGCTATGGAGTGAACGCCATACTTCTTTGCTAAATCTAAGCTATTTCTGTAGCATGATGCGAGTAAAACAGGATCTTCCTCTGAGCCTGAGTAAACAGGACCTACAGTGTGAATTACGTATCTTGCAGGAAGCTTATATCCGTTTGTAATCTTTGCTTCTCCTGTTTGGCAGCCTCCGAGAGTGTAGCATTCCTTTAGAAGGTTAGGACCTGCGGCTCTGTGAATTGCGCCATCTACGCCACCGCCGCCAAGGAGTGTGTTGTTTGCGGCATTTACGATGCAGTCGCATTTTACTCTTGTTATGTCGCATTTGTCAGCTTTTACACGATTGCTTACGCCTATATGAAGAGAAGACATGCGTTTGATATCTGTAATCATTTCCTTGGTCATTGCAAGAGGCTTGCTCCATGGATTTATGATAAGGGCCGATACATCTTCGGACATGAGAGTTGTATCCATGAGAAGCGCTGTATCAATCTCAGCAATATCAAAGTCAGCATCAGGAATTTCGCTCTCATCTGTAAATGCGATTACAGCAGTTGCACCTGTTTCAAAATCAAAGGTGCTAAGGCTGATTTTTTCCTGATTAGATTCTGTTGATTTTTTGACTGGAGATAGAAGTGTAAATCCGTCTGTATACGCACTGTGCATTATATCCATGAATACAGCGATATCGTTATCTAAACCTGTTTTGTGAACCTCAGCAATTGCTTTTTCTATTTCAAAGCGAATTTTACTATCGCTTTTGTCATCGTTCATTTCAAAGTCGGTCTGCGAGTTTTGGCCTTCTTCCTTTGAATCTTCCTGTATGATTTCGGATTTAGAATCTACGTCTTTTGCTTTTGAGTAATTTTCTTTGGAATCTTCATGTTCTTCTAGTCTTTCTAGTGGACCGTGATCTTCAAGCTGCTTTGTATTGTTTTCTAATCTCTTTGGGGCGAGGTTTTTGAATAGCTCTTTGTAGAGTGAAACGCATTCCCAGTAGAAAGGCGCTGTATATTCGTCAAACTGAAGGTCATACAGTGCTCCTTGAACTTCACTGTAGTACCAACTCTGGGATTCCTTAGGAGCATTGAATTTGTTCCAAAGCTCTTCGCCAATCTCTGCATAGTCGCTTATCATGCTTCTTAAGTTTGATATTTTGTCAGCAAGAAGAAGCATTTTTTCGTTTTTATCTGCCTTATATGCGCTGTTTATAGTGTGTCTTTTTCTTTCCATCCATGTGCGTGATTTGTCTTCTGTATGTGATGCAACAAGATTTGCAACGTTAAGACCGAAGAGGTCTGTGATTTCGTCGATAGTTGCCTGAGTGTCTTCTATTGTATCATGAAGAAGCCCAGCAACCTGCAAATCTTCCCCTGCGTTCATCATCGAAAGAATCTGCCACACCTCCATAGGATGGGTGATATATGAAATATCAGATCCTTTTCTGCACTGCCCGTTGTGATATTTGTCTGCAAACAGGATGGCCTCGTGAACTCTGTTAACTAACATATCTCTACACCTCTTTCTGATTATTTTCTAGTCTATAATAATAATTATACATGGCGATTGTGTTTTTTTCTTGATGTGTCTTCTATATATATGATATATGCTAAAAGCTAAAATGTCGATTGAAAAAACAGGTGAAAAGAGAAAATGCACCGGAGCGCCTGACTTCTCCGATGCATCTTCTGCTGTTTCTATATAGGGATTTTATAGATACCTTATTCATATAATGCTTCCTTACATTCAATTAAAGGATGCTGCTATGATAAATGATTCTAAAGATTTTTGGCCTCTTCGAATCTCTTGACTTTTCCTGTTGTTGTTTTGATCATTGGCTCGTCTGTTACAATGAGTCTTAGCATCTGCTTGTAAACAGGCAGATCTTCATTTATTTTGTCTATATCAGCTTTGATATATTTTTCTATTTCTTCGGAATCAGAAATTCCCAAAGTTGTATTCATGTACTCTTTGTTATATACAATCTTAAGGCCGATTGCAAGGTCTTTTTCGTCGCCGTCATTATGTTTAGGCTGTCCGTATACCATTACCTCTGAAACATATGGAAGATTTGAAACAAGAACCTCAAGCTCTTCTGGATATACGTTCTTGCCATTCTTTAGAACGATAACGTTTTTCTTGCGGCCTCTTATGAATATGAATCCATCCTCATCGACAGATGCAAGGTCTCCTGTGTGAAGCCATCCGTCTTCGTCTATTACCTTAGCTGTTTCTTCTGGGTTTTCGTAGTATCCCTCCATTACGTTAGGACCTTTTGCGATAAGCTCACCGATTCCCTCTTCGTTTTTGTCTACTATTTTCACCTGAACACCAGGAAGTGCGCGGCCGATTGAGCCTGTCTTTCTTTCCTGAGGGCTTTCAGCTGCAATGATAGGAGCTGACTCTGTCATACCATATCCCTGAACTGCATCTATACCGAAGTTGATGAATCCCTCTAAAGCCTCAGGGTCAATTGCAGAGGCACCACTTATAACAAAGCGGAGATTGCCGCCAAGCTTTTCGTGTATGTCTTTGAAGATTTTTCTTCTAGCGTCAATTCCAAACTTAAGCAGGAACTTGGAAAGTTTGATTCCGCGTTCTACTGTCTTCTCTTTTCCTTGTTTTCTTATTTCTGCCATTACCTTCTTGTAGATTGATTCTATCAGAAGAGGAACGCATACGAATACGGAAACCTTGTATTCTACAATATTTTTCTGAAGATATTTCAGGCCGTCGCAGTATGCTGTGGTGATTCCTGATGCTAGCATAACCATCTGGCCTGTAGAGCCGAATGTGTGATGGTATGGGAGAAATGCCATGTTTATATCTCCAGGAAGGAACTGCTCAGCCTGAAGCGCCCCGTATACGTTTGATGTGATATTGTACTGAGAAAGTAGCACAGCCTTTGACATGGATGTTGTTCCTGATGTGAATAGGATAATAGTTGATTTCTTCCCATCTACTGGAAGCTCCATATATTCTGTGTTTCCTGATTTTATAATCTCATAGCCTTCTTTGATAAGATTTGGCATGCAGAAAAGCTGTCCTCCAAAAGACTCTTTTGTACTTTCATCAAGCTCATCCATGCAGATGTAGCATTCTAGCTTAGTGTTTCCGTTTTCCTTTATTGTCTGAACTTCGTTTAGGTGATCCTTATCAAATACGATGACGTCAGAAAAACTTCTGATTATTGATGATTCAGCCTCTTCTAGAGGAAGTCCTTTGTCAAGAGGAACGCTAATTCCAAGTCCGCACAGAGTTGAAAGGTAAGTCAAAAACCATTCGTATCTGTTCTTTCCTATAATTGCGATTCTCTTATCCTTAAGACCCATAGAAAGAAGCTTACTTCCAAATGCGTTAACGTCATCTCTGACATCAGCAAAAGTCTTGTACTCGTAAGTGCATTCTTTTCTATTTATCTTATGTTTGATTATAAATGCGTTTCTTGTATTATATTTCTCTGCTCCGTATTCGATGAGTTCACGAAAGTTCTCGTGAAGCTTGGCATCGTAACGGGCCTTTAATTCTCTAATTTCTGCCACAGGTGCCTCCTTAAAATTTATCTACCTAGTTATCAAAACTATATTATCTCATTTAAGTGAATGTGTCAACTGTTGACAACATGTTTTTGATGTGATATTCTCAAAATATATTAGGAAAGGGGATTTTCTCATGGCTGTTTTTAATACGGCAGATTTTAGGTTGCCAAGATGGAACGAATATCCGACAGTGGACCTGTACCTTGACCAGATGCTGTCTCTTCTCAACAGCAGTATAGAAGAGCTTATGCCCGGATGCGACGGGAATCTGACAAGGACTATGATTAACAACTATGTGAAGCACAAGTATATTAAAGCACCTGTTAACAAAAGATACGACAGGCTTACATGCGCATCTCTTCTTGTGATTGCGCTTCTTAAACCGGTATATTCTATAAACGAAATTTCATCGCTCATAGATCTTGATATAGAGCATAATAATGTAGGTGAGTCTTATGACTTTTTCTGCGATCTCATAGAATCGGCAGTTCAGTCCGTGTTCGAGGGCAGAAGCTTTGATCGTACATCATCTGAGCTTGACCCAAGAGGAATACTCTGGAACGTCTGCAACTCCTTTGCATCGTGGTTTTATGTAAAAAATATATACTTGCAGGGCTAATCCAAAAGTGATACTATTTAGGTTAGTATGCAATCATGAAAATAGTAGTATTGGAGGTATAATGTGAGCGTATTAACTGTAGAAAATGTATCCCACGGATTTGGAGGAAGACAGATTCTCGAGGATGCTTCTTTCAGACTTAACAAAGGCGAGCATGTAGGACTTATCGGAGCAAATGGTGAGGGTAAATCTACATTTCTGAATATAATAACAGGTCAGCTTATGCCCGATGAGGGAAATATAAGCTGGTGCAATCATATAACATGTGGTTATCTTGACCAGAGAAGTACCCTTGAGGCAGGCAAAACAATCAGAGACGTGCTGAGAGATGCTTATGCTCATTACTATGAGCTAGAGGCTGAGATGCTTGCAAACTACGAGGAAATGGCAGACTGCGACGATGCGAGAATGGCAGAGCTTATGGAAAACGTAGGTGAAATCCAGGACATGCTTGAGACATCTGGCTTTTATATGATAGATGCAAAGATAGAGGAATTTGCGGCAGGTCTTGGTCTTACAGATCTTGGACTTGATACTGATGTAAGCAAGCTGTCCGGAGGCCAAAGAACAAAGGTGCTTCTAACGAAGCTTCTACTTGAGAATCCTATGATTCTGATTCTCGACGAGCCTACAAACTATCTTGACGAAAATCATATCATCTGGCTCAAGAGATTCCTACAAAATTATGAGAATGCGTTTATACTCGTTTCTCACGATATTCCATTCTTAAACGATGTAGTAAATGTAATCTATCATGTAGAGGACGCAGTTCTTACAAGATATACAGGAAATTATGATGACTTTAGAAGAATGTACGAAATCAAGCAGAAGCAGCTTGAGCAGGCTTATAACAAGCAGCAGAAGGAAATAGCAGATCTCAAGGACTTTATCGCAAGAAACAAGGCGAGAGTTGCGACAACTAACATGGCAAAGTCAAGACAAAAGAAACTTGACAAGATGGAGGTAATCGAGCTATCAAAAGAAAAACCACGTCCTGAGTTTAGGTTTGAGTATTCAAGAGCACCTGGAAAATACGTAATCGAAGCCGAAAACCTTGTAATCGGATATGATCACGGCCTTACAAAGCCTTTGAATTTCCACGTAGATAGAGGAAACAAGATAGTAATAAAAGGAGTTAACGGCCTTGGAAAGTCAACACTTCTCAAGACAATGCTCGGAATTATCAAGCCATTTGATGGAGAGGTTAAGCTTGACTACTACGCAGAGCCTGCATATTTTGAGCAGGAACACGATGGAAGCTCAAGAACAGCTCTTGACGAGTTCTGGGATGAGTTCCCTTATCTTGACAACGGCGAAGCCAGAAGGGCCCTTGCAAAATGCGGTCTTACAACTGAGCACATCGAAAGCCAGGTAAGAGTTTTAAGCGGAGGAGAAAACGCTAAGTTCAGACTCTGCAAGCTGATGCAAAAGCCTATGAATCTTCTCGTGCTTGACGAGCCTACAAACCATCTTGACCCTGTAGCAAAGGAAGTTCTTCGCGATGCGATTGACAAGTTCCAGGGAACAGTAATTCTCGTAAGTCACGAGCCGGATTTTTACGAGGGAATTGTTACAGATATATGGAATATAGAAGACTGGGCAGACCTTGGTGTTTAAAAGAAAATAAAAGCAAAACGCAAAATATGTAGCGCCAGCTTATCAAAATTCGAAAACACAGACTGCTAACATTTAATATATAATTTAAAAAAGAGATTTCCGCATAGCTGAAGCGGGGGTCTTTTTTTTATGCATATTTTCTGGTTATCTATGCATTAAAAATGCGTTGTGTGAATATATATAAATAATAATTAATAAAAATTCAAAAAAGGTATTGCATTGTATTTTTTTAGGTGCTATAATGCGTTCATAATAAATTGTATGTTCGAACAAAAAACAATAGAAAAAATTAAAGGAGAAACCAAAATGCAACACTATTACAAGACAGTCACTGCTAAAATCATGGTTGCTGTAATGATTCTGCTCCTTTTGACACCGGCGTATACATATGCAGAAAATAAGAAGCCGGAGGATCTGGTGACAGATTATGAAACAGTACTGGAAATTCCCCTAGCGGATAATACAGAAGATCTGGCAGTGTCTTTTGAAATCAAAGACAAGACAAAAGAGGATATCGAAAAACTTATCAGTGAAAATAAAATTAAACTTTCTTTAGTTAGAGACGGTGAGAAGGACTATGCTGATAAAGAGCTGTTCCCTAACCAGTTTGCTGGGGGAACTTTTGACCAGTGGAAAACACAGGCAGGAACTGACATGTTCACAGGGATTGAATATGCAGTAGAAGAAAAAGAAGGAAAGTTGTATCTGAATATTACTTTTGATTCATCATGCTATTTCTATAGCGGCGGAGAGGTTGACCTGAGCGTTCCTCACAGCAACGGAGGAGATTACCTTGATATATGCGGATATTTTGATATTTCTGCAGGAACATCAGATGAATCGGGAGAATTTGAAATCGGAAAGGCAGCTGTAAAAGTAGTTCCTTATATTGGATTTCATACTATGGAGGAAATCTACAGCGAAATTAAACAGATTGTAGCTGAAGGAAAGGCAAATGGTCTATATGCCGAAGAGTTTTCTATGGGAACTTCAACAGGCGGAAGAAACATGCCTTACATGATTGTCGCAAAAGATGCTTCAGCAGTTTCTCAGTGGATTGACTTTACTGAGCTTGCAGAAACTGACCCGGCAAAAGCTTTAGAAATGATTGAAAGTGGAAATTTTGATAACATCAAAGTTCCTGTAATGTATTCAAATGTTCACGCAAACGAAGTTGCCGCAGCTGACGGCATCATGGACTTTGCTAAAAAGCTTGTAAAAAACGATACTGTGCCTTATGACAAGTTTACAGGCTTTACAGAAGCAGGCCAGGCTCAGCTTCAGAGCGAAATGGCTCAAAACCAAACCGCGATTCCTGATCTTGTAAAAGATACTGCTACATATCTTGGATATATTCAGGATGGAAACGGAAAGTCAGGACCTGTTGATATCGAAAAATATTATACTGTAGAAAATGATGAGGTAAACGTATCAGAGCTTCTAGAAGATGTTTTCTTTATCCTTGTTCCAGAAGAAAACGTTGATGGACGTACATACATAACACGTGCAGCAGACAACGGATACGACCTTAACCGTGACAACTCATTCCAGACAACTGCAGAAACTGCAAATATGCAGAAATTGATTGGAACATATAATCCTGTATCATTCGTAGAGCTTCACGGAAGAGTTACTGACTTCCAGTGCGAGCCATGCAGCCCTCCTCACGAACCTAACTTCGAGTATGACCTTCTGTCAGAAAACCTTATGGGTGGAGGTGAGGCATTTGGTATTGCGGCTTCTGCTAATAACGACGGATATAACAGCTACGTTATTCCTCAGCGTGACTACCTGAAAAACACAGGCTCAGGTACTTATTGGGAGTATCCTTGGGATGACATGTCAACAAGCTATACACCACAGTTTGCAATGCTTCAGGGTACCGTTGCATATACAGTAGAGCTTCCTGCCTATAGTAGTGATACAGTTCTTGCTGCAAGCTACGGAATCCTAGGACAGGCAGATTACATTGCAGATGTTAAGCTTGACTACTTAACTGCGCAGACAAAGATTTTCCAGCGTGGCGTTACTAATTACAATTCTGACGGTTTTGATGAAGTAGGACAGTGGTTGTGCGATCAGTATGATGTAGAGGGTGCAGAAGCTGAACTATTCCGTCCTGAATTTGACGGCGAAGGAGAAAACGGAAACTTCTATCCAGAGTGCTATATCATTCCAATGGATGGTAAAAATCAGGTAAACATTGCATCAGCTGCATCTATGCTTGAGCTTCTTGCAAGAAACGATGTGAAAATCAACATCGCTGATAAGCCTTTTACGTATAACAAGGTGGAATATCCAAAGGGAACTGCAATTATTTCTATGTATCAGGCAAAGAGATCTGTTGCAAACGGTCTTCTCTATGACGGAACTTTGATTCAGAGCTGGAGTGAGCTATACTCAGAAGGAATTACAACTTTCAACGAGGCGCGCGGCTTTGATATGGAAACTGTTGCAGATGTAAAAGCTTATAAAGAAATCAAAGAAGCTATGGGCTCTGCCTTAGGATATGAGGCTACAGTAGAATATACAGGCGGTCTTGGAAGTGTGTTTGAGGGAACTGAAAACGCAGACGTTATAATCGATAACACATCAGAAGAGTCAACAGCTGCAGTAAATGCTCTTCTTAAGGGTGGCAAGATAGTTGCTATGATTACAGAAGGCGAAAACAAAGGCGACTATATCTGCTCGTATCAGGATTACATGACTATAAAGGATCAGTATCTTGTAGAAGCAGAGGGCGTTTATGGTGATAAGATAAAAGCTCAGGTTATAACAAAATCACCTCTCGTTTATCTGACAGGTGCACCAGGAACAAAAAACAGCGGCTATTATGATTCACCAAGAATTTCATCTTCTAACTGGAACTATGACAGAGTTGCTATGGAACTTATGAACTTCAACATTACAGCTGATGCTGAAGTGGCCGATGTAATAGCGGGCGCAAGCACAGTAGATAGCAATGCATTTTCTGCAATACAGAGCGGAAAACCATATATCGGATATGGCGCAAATACTAAGGGCATGACAGCACTCTTTGGAGATTCGTTTGCAAGAACAGGCGTAAGCGGCGCAATGGATTGTCTTGGACATGTAGAATATCCAGAAAAAACACTTGTAAACTCAAATTATGTATCAGAAAATGATGATATTTTCTATGGTTATGGACTTGGATATTTCTCAAATGTTCCAGAAGGAGCAAAAGTAATCGTAAAGATGAACAAAGACAAGGCTCCGTCAGAAGGATTTATACCTGAAGGAGATGGCTATAACAATTTCATAAACGGCTCAGTTCAGGGATTTGAATATGCCGGAAAGGATGCGGCAGGAAACAACATTGACGTGTGTCTGTTTGCAAATTCACTGACTCACAAGGCGCACCAGAGAGATGAGTATGGATTTATAAGTAATTTCATCTTCTCAAAGGCTCTTGGCGATGAATATGCGGGAATGGAAGAGCCAGAAGATGGCAAAACTCCTGATAAGGAAGATGCAGATGCCCAGGCCGGCGGAGCTGATAAGAACGATAGCCAGGACAAAGATAAAACAGCAGGATCAGATAAGAATGCAAAAGGCAATAAAGGAAGCGGCATAAAGACAGGTGATGAAAACCAGATGATGATGCTTCTTGTAATAATTGCAGGTGCTGCAGTAATGATGCTATTTGCCTCTGCTGCGAACAAAAAATTTAATAAATAGTAAATAATGACTCCTACGTAATTGTTTATTTTGCCAGAAAAGCCCCTTTAAAGCGTATGCTAAGAAGGGGCTTTTCGTTGTGAAAAAATTTAAAACATAGTTTAGAAAGGGATTGGGGAATTTTCAGAATGGACAAAAAGTTTATGTATACAAGAAATGGTTTATGTGCTACACTGAAAACTTGAGAAATGGATTATGGATTTACATGTTTGGAGGATATTATGACGTTAACGCAGCTTGAGTATTTTGTTGAAATAGTTGAAGCGGGTAATTTTACAAAGGCAGCAAATAAAATTTTTGTAAGTCAGCCGACTTTAAGTAGGACTGTTCAGAATATGGAGAAGGAGCTTGGAACTATTCTGATTGATAGAGATTCAAAAGATATGGAACTTACAAAAGATGGTGAAATTGTTTATAAGTATGCAAGTGAAGTACTTTCGCTAGTTAATGCTAAAACCATAGAAATGAAAGATAAACTTGGTAATTCTGATGGAGTTATAAGGCTTGGGATAACACCAACAACTGATGCCATGTATTTTCATTCAGCAATTTATGATTTTCATAAGAAGTATCCAGTTGCAAATCTTCAGATTGAGGAGGTTGCAACGAGAAAGGGCCTAGAAATGCTTCTTGATGGTCAGCTTGATTTGAGCGTAGACATAGATCCGGAGGAGCGTGATGAATTTATAAAGCGTCCAGTAATAAAATCAGAGGCCGTGCTTGTTGTTTCTAGAAATCATAGACTTGGGAATAGAAGAGTTGTGTCATTTTCTGAACTTATGGGAGAAAAAATGGTAATGGTAGGAAAAGACTATAGTTATTATGAAATTGTAAGTAACAAACTTAGAGAAGCTGGTATTGAGCCTGATTTCGAATTTGAAAGTGGTCAGTGGGAGTTTATTTTTGAGCTTGTTGCAAATGGACAGGGTGTGAGCATTCTTCCTAAACCACTAGTTGATAAGTTTATAAATTCAAGGGTTCGTAAGATACGTCTTGAAAATCCAAGTTTTGAGTGGTCACTTTATTTGGTAAGGAAAAAAGGACGAAAAATGAGTACTGAAGTTGAATGCTTTTGGAACATGTGCACTAGAGGAGTTGAGTAGCTGTGCTATAAATCTCGGACATAGTAATCTAAGGATATTCTATAATAAATATTAAAAAAGCCGATGCCGGTTGCAATTTACATGTAGCGGGTATCGGCTTTTGCTATGTATAAACTGTATTAGCTATGCATTTAAGCTATAGCCTGATGATTTTTTGCTATTTTACTGTCAAAAAAACCATTGATATAATGAGCTCGTAATCAAGCAGAAGAATTTCTGAAAAATAAAAAAGGAGAACTATTTTATGGAAAGCTTACATTTGTTGCTCGCGTTTATCGTATCATTGACAGTAATTATTGCCTTAATTATGTCAAAACGCTTTAATCCGTCACTTTGCTTATTTATCGGTGCAATTGTTGCAGCAGTTATTGGAAGGATACCTGTTGCTGATATTGCAGGAACCTTCAACACATCCTTTGCTGGAATAATGGTTAGCACAGGAATTTTGATGGTGTTTGCATTTACATTTAGCCAGTATCTGAATGAGTCGGGCGGTGTAACGGAGTTTGCAAAGGCTCTTGTTCGTATGGTGGGTCCAAAATATGATTTAATTGCACTTGCAGTCGTAGGATATATTCTTGCCATTCCAGTTGGACTTCTTGCATCATGTGCAATCGTAATTCCAATGTTTAAGCCGATGTCAAAGCTGACAGGTCGTCCAATCCCAGCTTACCTATGTGCATTCGTTGTACCTACACTTCTTACTGCGTGTGCAGTAGTACCTACTTCTGGTCCTGTATTATTTGCAGGTCTTTTAGGAATTGATATTGGGTTCTATATGGTATATGGAATTCTAATTACTCTTCCGGCAGCTGTGGTAAGTAAAATCTATGCATACTGGCTGTCAGCACGCTATAAAAAGAATGAACTTGGAATAGATGCTTCAGCAGAAGCAATTGATCTTTCACCAGATAGTACAAAACCGGCTGCAGTTCTTATCCTAGCACTTATTCTGATTCCAATTGTAATTATTACACTTGGATCATTTGCACCGTATTTTTGTGCAGAAGGAAGCACTTTTAGAGATGTACTTTCGTTCGTAGGTAATCCTGGTATATCAATGTTTATCATTACACTTATTTCAATGTTTGCTTTGAGAAATTACCTTCCAAGAAAGTCAACAATTGTTTTTAATGAAGGTCTTAAAGAGTCGGGACCTGTGCTTGTAATGCTTGGCTGCGCAAACGTTTATGCTGGTGTTCTTACAACAGCAGGAGTTGGAGATCACATTGTATCACTTCTAGCAGATACACCATTTAGCATTCTTGTAGTTGCACTTGTACTTCTTGTAGCACTTCATGCAGGAACAGGTGCAGGAACAGTAGCCGGAAGTACTGCAATTTCACTTTTAATGCCAATGTTTGAACAGCAGGGGGCATCACTTATGGCTTTTGGTCTTATCTGTGGTATTGGACAGTTAGTACTTTTGATTCCTACAGATGTAACATTCTGGTATATGAAAGATGCATCTGGACTTTCAGTCGAAGATACAGTTAAATCAGTTTGCATTCCAGCAACAATTGCAGGCCTTGTAGGTTTTGCGGTTATACTTATTCTAAATGCTGCTGGCGGAAGCATCCCAGGTATGATGTAATAGAAAGAGGTCAAAGAGAATGTTAGATTTTAAAAAAGAATACGAGTCAAAGAAGAAAACAGTAGAAGAGCTTCTTGATATGATTCAAGATAATGATTATATTTTTACGCCTATGGCAGCTGCAATGCCACAGGTAATTATGAATAATCTTCAGTACTTAAAGAATAGAAATGTTAAAAATATTATTTTTCAGAGCTGTGTTCCCACAGGTGACTACCCGTTTTATCACGACCCCGAAATGAAAGAAGTAATGAAACATCATGGATGGTTTTTTACTCCAGCTTTGAGAAAATCAAACGAAGAAAAACTTGTAAGTGCAGTTCCTCAGTACTCCAATAGTATTTTGAGAAAAACTTTTGATAGAATAAAGTATGAAAACAGAAGACCTGTTCTTATGACAACAGTTTCACCTATGGACGAACATGGATACGTGTCATTATCAATTAGTTCTATATACGAAATGGATGTAGTAAAAAGTGGAGCACTTATACTTGCAGAAGTAAATGAGAGTTATCCTAGAACGTTTGGCGATACAATGGTTCATATTTCACAGATTGCAGGCTTTATTGAAACTGATAGAAAAATTCCGGCTGTAGATCCTGCACCTTATACGGAGCTTGATGAAATTATCGGAAAAAATGTTGCATCATTAGTTGAGGATGGATCAACTATTCAGCTTGGAATAGGCAATATTCCAAATGCAGTTGCAAACGAGCTAAAAACAAAAAAACATCTAGGGATTCATACTGAAATGTTTACAGAAACTATGATTGATTTAATTGAATGTGGTGCTGTAGATAATCAGCATAAAGGCTTTAATGACGGATACAGCATATGTTCATTTACACTTGGAAGTCAGAGACTTTATGATTATGTTAATAATAACCCTACAGTTTTATTCAAGGCAAGTACGTATGCAAATGATCCTTATACGATTAGCAAAAATAATAAATTTGTATCAATCAATGCGACTCTTGAAATTGATCTTACAGGGCAGTGCGCATCTGAATCAAAGGGAGTGCGTCAGTTTACAGGTTCAGGTGGACAGGCAGAGACTGTACAGGGTGCTCAGATGTCACCAGGCGGAAAATCAATTATAGCAATGCATTCAACTTATACAGAGAAGGATGCAAATGGAAACGAAGTTCTTCGTTCAAAAATCGTTCCTTTCCTGACACCTGGAGCTGCAGTTACTACTTCAAGAAATGATGTAGATTATGTTGTTACTGAATACGGAATTGCATGGCTTAGAGCAAAGACTATAGAGGAACGTGTGCAGGAACTTGTTAAGATTGCGCACCCTGATTTTAGACAGTGGCTCCTTGATGAAGCTGAAAAGAATATGATATGGTAATGGAGAATGTTATGTTAAACGGTAAAGTTGCTTTAATAACAGGTGCTGCAAGTGGTATTGGCTATGCAGTTGCTAAAAAGATGAAAGAAGAAGGCTGTAATGTAGTTATCGCAGATGTAAATAAAGAAGGTATCGCAAAAGTATGTGAGGAGCTTGGATGTGTGGGAATGGATGCAGATCTTAGCACTAGGCAAGGATGCAGAGAAATTGTAGACCTTGCACTTAATACATATGGAGGTATTGATATACTAGGAAATGTTGCGGGAATTCAGCATGTCTGTGAGATAGAAAACTTCCCTGAAGATAAGTGGGATATGATGATTAGTCTTATGTTGACTGCACCATTTCTTCTTACAAAATACTGTTGGCCTTCAATGAAAGAAAAACAGTGGGGAAGAATAATTAATCTAAGCTCAATTCACGGTCTTGTTGCTTCAGAATTTAAGTCATGTTATGTATCAGCAAAGCATGGGCTATTTGGAATGACAAAGACTGCAGCAATGGAAGGTGGACCGTTCGGCATTACTGCAAACTGCATTTGTCCAGCTTATGTTATGACACCTCTTGTAGAGGGGCAGATAAGCGATCAAGCAAAAGTACATGGCATAAGTGAGGAGCAGGTAGTGTCGGATATAATGCTCTCAAAGGCAGCAGTTAAAAAAATGCTTAACCCGGAAACAGTAGCAGAAGTATTTGCTTTTCTCTGTAGCGACAGTGCAGATAGTATAACAGGAATGTCTCTTCCAATCGATGGAGGATGGACAGCAAATTAAGTCCCTCTCATAAATTTAATAATATAATAAGGCTCTGCCTGCATTAATGTTTTATCATTTGTGCAGGCAGCTTTTTATATATTAATTTTTATTTTGTTGCTTTGTAACAAAGTGTACTGACATCAGTACTGCGACAGGAATTGCAAGGCAAATTCCAAGTCCGCTTATGCTGATTGACAGAAATTCTTGCGAAAATGATTTTGAATTAATCATATCTATAAAGCTGTAGTCTTGAACATACTGAAGCATGAGCGTCATATACTCTGCTATATATATGTAGAATATAGTGTGCATTGATGTATTGAGCACAGACTTTCCTACAGAAAATCCTGATTTTATCAGACCTTCTGTTGTGATCTCAGGAGAGCTTGCATGTATTTCGTATACGGTGGAAGTTATGGCAACTACAGCATCTACAATTGTTCCAATTAGCGCAATCATCATTACACTAATTTGTATATAAAGCATGTTTATATCTATGTTTCGGCTGTATCCGTTTGAGTCTGTAATTTCGTATTGTTCGCCGGAAAACCCCTCGCTTCCTGCACCTGATGCAATATACCAAACTATAGGAAGTAGTATCAGAAATACAAGCACAACGCAGAGCATAGAAACCTTTGATTTTTGGTTTACCTCGTTTTGGTAGAATAAAATTAGTCCTGCGCATAGCATAGAGAGAACAAAAGTTACAATAAGGGGATTTAGTCCCTTGTATATTAGCGTAACTGCACAAAGCAAAAGAACAAAGCTTGTAACTGTTGTAACTATCGACTTTGCACCCTTATCACCGCAGACGATGAGTATAAGGCCGATTAATATAATTGAAAGTAGTACTAGCATGCCTTGATCCTCCTTTTGTAATACGAAATGCCGATAAACGATGCAACTGGAATTGCAAGGACAACAGCAATGCTTCCTGAGAGAAATCTTGCGATTTCAAAGAAGCAGTTGTATCTCAAAATAGTGTGTATTGCAATGCCATTTCTCATGGAAAGTATGAAAAAAGGAATGCCGCTTGCAATGTTTGTGAAGAACATTATAGCAATCATGGTTCCCACGATTTCATCTCCCACATTTCTGCAGGATGCTTTCAGAGATTTCTTTTCTATCTGAGGGTTATTAAGTGTAATTTCATCAATTGTAATTATCATAGTAACTACTACATCCATTACAGCGCCCATGCATCCTACTAGAATCTCTGCTAGGAAAATGTTTCTAGCATCTATAGGGTCATAGGGCTGAATCATGTATTCGAGAAAATCATAGTCTATATTTCCGCTGAAGTTTAAGGAAACAGCGGCTATAGCTACAGTAAGTGCTGTAGTTATTAGAGTTGCTGCAAAGGCAAGAAGCGTTTTGATGTTTCTTCCGTACATGAATAAAAGCAGAAGAGCTGCGAATATTATAATCATAGGAATTGACAGAAGAAGCATGTTATATCCCTTGAAATATAGAAGTATAACTGCATAAAAGCATCCCATGTTTAGCGCAAGGCTTAGTACTGTGAGCATGCTTTTGCTACCGCCAATCAAAACAAATAGAGCCACAAGACTTACGAGGGCAAATGCAACATAGTAGTCTCTCTTCTGTGATGTGATCACTCCTGTTAGCTCTGTGCCTTCTGATTCAACTCTTTCTATAAAAAGATCGTCGCCTTTTTTGTACCTAAGGTCATAGACATTCGACTCTGTGCAGTCGTTTTTCAGATGTACAGTTTTTCCTTTATTGCTGCCGTTTCTGATTTCTGCTGTTATGTCCTGAGTATAATAGTTTTCCTCATATTCGTGTTTTCCATCAAAGCCCGTTTTTTTATCTGCTTTTGTTTCAGTGACTTCTCTGACTGTTGCAATCGTATCATCGTAAAGGAAGTAGTCAAACCTTACAAATACAACTGCGGCGATAGAAATAATAAGAATGATTAACAGCCTTAGTATTAATTTATTCGTGAAAAGATTAGTTTTTTTCATATATTTCCTCCATACAGTAGAATAT
The DNA here is from genome assembly GCA_963558075.1 of uncultured Clostridia bacterium. Taxonomy (GTDB): domain Bacteria; phylum Bacillota; class Clostridia; order Peptostreptococcales; family Anaerovoracaceae; genus CALHKP01. The sequence continues at coordinate 30,659 of CAUWFN010000014.1, forward strand.
GTTATCATATTTGTCTTCTAAATGTGTGAAAAAATGCAAAACTGTAGACGGAGAATGAAAAAAATAGTAAAATAAAAGGTACACTTACAGTTAAAATAGGGGAATTATGTGTATTTAGAGATATAAGGGAAAGGTATATTTGTATGACAGACTATATTATAATAATTCTGCTGGCATTAGCAGTTATAATAGGAATTTTAAATTTTGTTAAGATATCATCTCTGAAAAAAGATATAGCAAAAAATGTTCAGAGTTCTATGGCAGAGCCCATGGATTCCATGGTAAGAGCAGTTAGAGAGGATATAGCTTCATCGCAGAGAGAAACTGTGGGGTATATCAATAATTCTATGAAAAACTATGCTGATGTCATGACAAGAAATCAGACAGCTATCGGCAATATGCAAAAAGAGCAGCTTTCGGCAATTAACAGACAGCTGTTTGAGTTTATGAGCGAGAGTAGTGAAAGATTAGACAGCATAAGAAATACAGTTGCAAGCCAGCTTATGACTATGACTGAGCAGAACAATAGACAGATAGAAAAAATGAGAAATACTGTAGACGAAAAGCTTCAGAAGACTCTAGATGAGCGAATAGGCCAGTCATTTAAGCTTGTAAACGATAGGCTTGAGCAGGTCTACAAGGGCCTTGGAGAAATGCAGACTCTCGCAAGCGGTGTTGGAGACCTGAAGAAGGTTCTCACAAACGTCAAGACGAGAGGTATCCTCGGAGAAGTACAGCTTGGAAGCATTTTGGAACAGATACTTGCTCCTGAACAGTACGAGGAAAATGTTATAACTCGAGGAAGCGGAAGTGAAAGAGTTGAATTTGCTGTAAAAATGCCTGGAAACGATGGTAACTTTGTATATCTTCCAATCGATGCAAAGTTCCCTGCAGACACATATAGCAGGCTTCTAGATGCCTATGACACAGGTGATACAGCTCGTATAGAAGAGGCGTATAGACAGCTTGAGAGAGTCATAAAATCAGAAGCAAAGGATATAAGAGACAAATACATAGAGCCTCCTTATACGACAGACTTTGCAATAATGTTCCTACCTTTCGAAGGACTTTATGCAGAGGTTGTAAGACGTGGTCTTATCGAGGAGCTTCAGAATACATACAAGGTCAATATTGCAGGACCAACAACTATGGCGGCGCTTCTGAACAGCCTTCAGATGGGATTTAGAACTTTGGCAATCCAAAAACGCTCTGGCGAGGTATGGAATGTCCTTGGTGCAGTAAAAACGGAATTTGGAAAGTTCGGAGATGTTCTTCAGAATGCACGCAAAAAAATAGATCAGGCAAACGGCCAGCTTGATACACTTATAGGAGTAAGAACAAGACAGATAGAAAGAAAGCTAAGAGATGTCACACAGATTGATGATGACAAAGCTCTTGAGCTTCTTGAAGAGGAGAATTAAATTTTGAGCATATTTGCAATAGGTGATTTGCACCTGTCTTTTGACGAAAGAATAGAAAAACCGATGGATGTGTTCGGGCATAGCTGGCACAATCACTACGAAAAGCTGAAGGAACACTGGGAATCGAATATAACAGACAATGATACAGTTATAATTTGCGGAGATATTTCCTGGGGTCTTAAGCTAGATGAGGCGATGGCTGATTTTAGATGGATTGAAAGCTTGCCTGGAAACAAAATCATAACCAAGGGAAATCACGACCTTTGGTGGTCATCAGTTTCAAAACTTAATAAAATAAGCGAAAAGTTGCTTTTCCTTCAGAACAAAGCCGCTCTTCTACCTGGCGGCATAGCAGTATGCGGCACTAGGGGATGGCTTTGTCCGGGCTTTGATGGTTTTGATGAGCATGATGGCAAAATATACGAAAGGGAGCTTATGAGGCTTGAGCTTTCGCTCAAAGATGCGAAGGCCCAAGGAGCGGAGGAGATAATTGCATCTCTCCACTATCCTCCTACAAACGACAAGCAGCAGGCATCCGGATTCACGGATTTACTGAGTGCATATAATGTAAAAACCTGTGTTTACGGGCATCTTCATGGAAAAGATGCCTTCAAGAACGGACTCAAGGGAATATTCAATGGGGTTGAGTATAGACTCGTATCCCTTGACTATCTCGAAGCGTGTCCGGTGAAAGTATTATGAGGTGAGAGATTATGGGAAACAAAAAAAGAGCTACTTTGATAGTGCTAGACAGCATGGGAATCGGAGAACTTCCTGATGCAGGGTCATACGGCGATGCGGGAGCCGACACATTTGGCCATATTGCAGAGAGAATGGGCGATGATTTCAAAATTCCAAACCTAGCAAAGCTTGGTCTTGGAAATATTCCTGGTGTCGGCGGCGGAAAATTCGCTGTCGAAAATCCAGAAGGGGCTTTTGGAAAGTGTATGGAGCTTTCCAAGGGAAAGGATACTATAACAGGCCACTGGGAAATCGCGGGAATTGAGACAAAGACACCGTTCAAAACATATCCAGATGGTTTTCCAGCAGAGTTTATAGAAGCTTTTGAGAAAAAAATTGGAAGAGAGTGTATCGGAAACTATCCAGCATCAGGTACAGAAATTATCGAAAAGCTAGGTGAAGAGCACGAGAAAACAGCAAAGCCAATTGTCTACACATCTGCAGACAGTGTATTTCAGATTGCGGCAAACACAGCGGTAATTCCACTAGAAGAGCTGTACGAAATCTGCAAAGCAGCAAGAGAACTGCTTCAGGGTGAGTGGGCATGCGGTCGTGTAATCGCAAGACCATATATAATAGAAGATGGAAAGCGCGTTAGAACATCTGACAGACATGATTATGCTGTAACTCCTCCACAGGATACAGTTTTAGATAACATCAAAGCAGAAGGCCAGACAGTTTACGCTGTAGGAAAGATTAACGACATATTCAATGGCGCCGGCGTTACAGACACTGTTCACACAGAAAGCAATATGGACGGCGTAGATAAGACAATAGAAGCTCTGAAGATGGATTTTGGTGGATTCATATTTACAAATCTTGTAGATTTTGACTCAAAATTCGGACACAGAAGAGACCCCGAAGGCTACGGAAAAGCAATAATGGAATTTGATGAAAGGCTCCCAGAAATCATAGAAGCTATGAACGATGAGGATATTTTGATTCTGTGTGCAGACCACGGAAACGATCCTGTTCATACAGGCTTTGACCACACTAGAGAATACATCCCTGTTGTGGTATATGGAAAAAACATAAAGGCTGGTGCTGAAATCGGAATCAGAAAGACTTTTGCAGATATAGGAGCAAGCGTCGCAGCATATTTAGGTGCTGAAAAAACAGATATCGGTACAGATTTCCTTGGCGAAATCATTAAATAGGGGAGAAAAAAATGAATATTAACGAAATAATTCTCAAAAAGAGAAACGGTGGAAAGCTTACACAGGATGAAATTCAGTTCTTCATCAAAGGCTATACAAAGGGCGATATTCCTGATTATCAGGCATCAGCTCTACTTATGGCTATCTTTTTCCAGAAGATGGACGATGAGGAGACTTTTGAACTGACAAATGCAATGAGATATTCCGGAGATACTATTGATCTAAGCGAAATCAAGGGTATCAAAGTCGATAAGCACTCGACAGGTGGTGTAGGAGACAAGGTTACTCTTATCGGTGCTCCTACAGTTGCAGCATGTGGCGTTCCAATAGCAAAGATGAGCGGAAGAGGCCTTGGATTTACAGGTGGAACAGTTGATAAGCTTGAATCGATCAAAGGCTTTAGAACGTCACTCGAAAAGGAAGAATTCGTAAAGCAGGTAAACGATATAGGTATTTCTGTTATTGGACAGACTGCAGATATCACACCTGCCGATAAGAAGCTTTATGCTCTACGCGATGTTACAGGAACTGTAGACAACTTCAGCCTTATCGCATCAAGCATCATGAGCAAAAAGCTTGCAGCAGGAAGTGATGCCATAGTTCTTGATGTAAAGTGCGGAAATGGTGCATTTATGGAAAATCTAGAGGATGCTGAGCATCTTGGAAAGCTTATGTGTAGCATAGGTAATGCCGCAGGCAGAAGAACTGTAGCTGCAATCACAGATATGAGCCAGCCTCTTGGAAAGGCCGTAGGAAACAGCCTTGAGGTTATCGAAGCTCTTGAGACACTCAAGGGCAGAGGTCCGGAGGATATATATGAGCTTGTTTTAAGACTCGCAGGAATTATGATTTATCTTGGTGGAAGAGTTAAGACTCCGGACGAGGGTAAGGTTATGGCAAGACAAGCAATCGAAAGCGGAGCGGCGCTGGAAAGATTCAAAAAGTTTGTAGCTTTCCAGGGCGGTGATCCTGACGTGTGCGACGATTACAGCCTGTTTCCGCAGGCAAAATACAGCGCCAGCATAACAGCTCCTGTTAACGGCTACGTGGGCGCGATCGAAGCAAGAACTATCGGCCTTGCTTCTCAGCATACAGGTGCAGGCAGAGTTACGAAGGAGGATGCGATCGACCTTTCTGCAGGCATTGTCCTAGGAAGAAAGGTAGGCGACAAGGTGACGAAGGGCGATGTTCTTGCGACACTTTATGGAAACGACAAGAAAAAGCTTGCAACAGCAAAAGCTGAGGCTGAAAAAGCCTTCGACATTGTACCAGGAAAGATTGAAAAACCAGCAATTATCAAGACTGTTCTAGGGCTTTAGGATGCAGGAGAAAAGTTTTGATATTATATGCTTTGATGTTAAGTAAAAACACTTGACACCGTGCGCATGATATGGTACTATGTCATGGTGTCAAGTAAAAGACCTTGACATAGGGAGGCACAATGTTAGATCAGATTACAGAAGCGAGCCTGCTTTACGACTTTTATGGAAATCTTTTAACTGAGCGAAAGAGACAGGTTATGGAGCTCTATCACGAGGAGAACCTTTCACTGTCGGAGATTGCATCAGAGTTTGGGATTTCACGAGCAGCTGTATATGATTCTCTCAAATCAGCCGAAAAATCTCTATCAGATTACGAGTCAAAACTCGGTCTGATTGCAAGATTTCTGAAGAGAGAGGCTGTAATAGCCGATATAGCGGGGATTATTGATGGGCTGTCAGAAAAGTATAGTGATGACAGTCAGCTGAGCGAATCGCTTTCGGAAATTAAAGATATAATAAGTGAACTAGAAGAATAATATAGAAAACAGGCTGGAGGATATATATGGCATTTGAAAGTTTATCGGATAAACTGCAAAACGCTTTCAAAAAGCTAAAAGGAAAAGGAGTACTGACCGAGGCAGATATAAATGCTGCTATGCGAGAGGTCAAGCTTGCGCTCCTTGAGGCTGATGTAAACTTCAAGGTTGTAAAAGAATTTGTCAACGATGTAAAAGAAAAATGCCTTGGTGCAGAGGTAATGGAAAGCCTTACACCGGCTCAGCAGATTATCAAGATTGTTAATCAGGAACTTGTTGATCTGATGGGAGGTACAGGAAGCAAGTTAACTTATTCACCATCAGGATTTACTGTTCTGATGATGGTAGGTCTTCAGGGTACAGGTAAGACAACAACCTGCGGAAAGCTTGCAAATTATCTTAAGCAGAAGGGCAAGAAACCTATGCTTTGTGCATGTGACGTTTATAGACCGGCTGCTATAGATCAGCTTGAAATAGTTGGTAAATCAGTAAATACTCCTGTATTTACGATGAGAGAAAGTAGTAACCCTGCTGATATTGCACTAGCTGCAAAACAGGAGGCGGAGAAAAAGGGCTTTGATGTTCTCATTGTCGATACAGCAGGTCGTCTGCAGATAGATGAGGCTCTGATGGATGAGCTTGCAGATATAAAACGAGAGGTAAGACCTCATGAGATTCTGCTTGTAGTAGATGCTCTTACAGGTCAGGACGCTGTTAATGTTGCTGATGGATTCAACCAGAAACTTGGAATCGACGGTATCGTAATGACCAAGATGGACGGTGACTCGCGAGGCGGTGCTGCGCTTTCTGCAAAGAAAGTAACAGGAAAGCCAATCAAGTTCATGGGTATGGGCGAAAAGCTAGATGCCTTTGAGCCTTTCCATCCGGACAGAATGGCCAGCAGAATCCTCGGAATGGGCGATATGCTTTCTCTGATAGAGAAGGTTGAAGCTGAATACGACGAGGAACAGGCTGCTAAACTGGAAAAGAAAATCAGAAAGAATCAGTTTACTCTAGAAGATTTTCTTGAGCAGATGGGTCAGGTCAAGAAAATGGGTGGCCTTGGCAAAGTCGTTGATATGCTTCCGGGCATGGGAGCGGCCAAGCTGTCAGGTGCTGAGATAGAGCAGGGCGAGAAAGAATTCAGACAGATGGAGGCTATAATCTATTCTATGACAATAGAAGAAAGAAGAGACCCTTCGATTCTGAACGCAAGCCGTAGAAAAAGAATTTCTGCAGGATGCGGACAGCCAGTAAGCAAAATCAACAACCTGATAAAAAAATACGAAGAAGCGAGAAAGCTCATGAAGCAGTTTTCAAATCCACGTGCAATGAAGCGCGGGGCGAAGAAATTCAGAAGAAAATAAGTTAAGAATTCCAGAAGGATTCAGATAAAAAATCGAAATTAATGTTTATTATAAGGGAGGAAACAAACAATGGTAAAAATTAGACTTAAGAGAATGGGAGCTCACAAGAAGCCTTTTTATAGAGTAGTAGTAGCTGATTCTCGTACACCTAGAGACGGAAAGTTCATCGAAGAAATCGGATTCTACAATCCACTAACTGAACCACCAACAATCAAAATTGATGGTGAAAAAGCAAACAAATGGTTAGCTAACGGTGCACAGCCTACAGATGTTGTAAAGGGTCTATTCAAGAAATCAGGCATCATCGAATAAGAAAGTGGTGAAATCCAATGACTAAATTAGTGGAATCAATAGCAAAATCGCTGGTTGACCATCCTGAGGAGGTTGTAGTAACCGAAGGAACTGACGATCATGGTAGCGTTTTGCAGCTAAAGGTTGCAGCCGATGACATGGGAAAAGTAATCGGTAAGCAGGGCAGAATTGCTAAGGCCCTTCGCACCGTAGTCAAAGCAGCAGCCACTAAGGAAAACAGAAAAGTTGCAGTAGAAATTATTTCAGATAACGAATAATGCAAGAAAACAGCACATGAAACAGGCGCCATGCACAGCTTTCATGTGCTTTGTTGTTATAAGGGAGAATATGGAAAAAATCAAAATCGGTAAAATTGTAAACGCAGTTGGCCTAAAGGGCGAAGTAAAGGTTTACAATTACTCAGACAGAAGAGAAAGATATGAGGAGCTTGAGCGTGTAATCTGCGGAAAGAAAGAATATACAATCGAAAATGTGAGATATCAGAATCACATGGTTATTCTTAAGCTCGAGGGAGTAAACGACAGAAACGCATCAGAAGCCATGAAAAATACAGATGTGTTCATTACAGAGGAAGATCTGTGCGAGCTTCCAGATGACACATTCTATGTAAGAGACCTTATAGGTCTTGATGTAAAAGACTTTGATACAGACAAAGTTATAGGAAAGGTAAAAGACATCATACAGAACACAGCTCAGGATGTTTACAGCATAAAACTGGAAAACGGCGGCGAGACTATGGTTCCTTCCGTAAAAGAGTTTATCAAAGAGATAAACATGGAAGAGGGTTTCGTTTGCATCAAATTTATAGAAGGTATGATTGAATAATGAAGATAAACGTATTAACACTTTTTCCGGAGATGTTTTCGGCAGTAACAGGTAGCATTGTTGGGCGCGCAAGAGATAACGGCCTTGTGGAGTTTAATTTTGTAAATATCAGAGATTTTAGCCTTGATAAACACAAGAAGACTGATGACTATCCTTTTGGCGGAGGTCAGGGTATGGTATTTTTGGCTGATCCAGTGTTTAGAGCAATGGAATCTCTAGGATGTAAAAATAGCAGAAACATATACATGTCTCCAAGAGGAAAGGTTCTTTGTCAGGATATAATAGAAAATCTTTCCAAAGAAGGGGAAATTACAATTTTGTGCGGTCACTACGAGGGTGTGGATCAGAGAATTCTTGACTACTGGAATATGGAGGAGCTTTCCATCGGAGACTATATTTTAACCGGCGGCGAGCTTGCAGCGATGGTTCTAATCGATTCAGTCGCAAGACTTATTCCAGGCGTTCTTGCAGGAGAAAGCAGTGCATATGAGGAGTCAATATATTCAGGCCTTCTGGAATATCCTCAGTATACCAAGCCTAGATCCTATCGTGAGATGGATGTGCCAGAGGTATTAACAAATGGAAACCACAAGCTCATACATTTGTGGAAATACGAGAAATCTCTAGAGCTAACAAAGCAAAATAGACCAGATCTTTTCGATGCTTATCTCAAAAATCATGGTGAGTTAACAAAGGACGAAAAAAAGGTTTTAGATAGAATTGCCGGCATATCTGAGAAGAAAAAAGGCAAAAGAGATTAGAACTTGATGATTTTGTGAAAGACTTATCAAAATACCAAAAATTGCACCTGAGACTATTGGAAAAGTAAAGACGATGTTGTAAAATAAAGTTATGAAGAAAAATACAAAAAAGAGAGTGCTTGTTTATGTTTTAGCTGTAGTAGCACTTTATCTCATAATATATATGGTTCCAAGAGTCACAGGACTTCTGACAGGAACCTATACAGCGAAATATGCCGAGCTTCGCGTTACAACGGAGACGACCGGATACCTTGTCAGGGACGAGCAGGTTTATGTTACAAGCCACGGCGGAGAAGTAAACCGCTTTGTTGAGGAAGGTGATCTTGTAAGAAAGGGAACAACTGTAATGGAGGTTACAGGAAACTCTGATTCTCAGGCTTCAGATTCTAGCGTAGAAATCGTATCAAATCTCGATAAGCACAAGGTAGAAACTGGAGATTATGCTGTAGAAGTAGGAGGAGTTGTATCCTACTACGCAGATGGCCTAGAGGAGAGCCTCAGCTTTGATAAATTCAAATCTAAGAATTATGATTTCTTTCAGAACTTGAGCCAGAGCGGGGTTATGAACCTCAGCGATAAGCATATAAGCGCAGGTGAACCAGCATTCAAGGTAGTTGACAAGAGCAGATGGTATCTCGTTGCATTCGCCGATGCAAAAGACAAATCAAAATATGTTGAGGGCGCAGATGTAAAGGTTGAATTTACCGAGCTAGGAAGCAAAGACGACAGACTTTATGTCGATATGGTCATCGATTCAGTTGAAAAAGACGGAAATCAGATTAAGATTATAATGGAGTCGAACAGATTCTTTGATGAATACTGCCAGCTTAGAGTATGTGACATATGTATCATTACCTCTGAAGCAGCAGGTCTTATTGTAGACAATGACAGCATAGTAAAGAAAAAAGGAAAAACAGGCGTATATGTCAAAGACAAAAAAGACAAATACAATTTTGTTGAGGTTAATCCTCTTGCCACAGATGGCAAAAAAACTGTTATAAGCGATTCATATTTCTATAACAGCAAAGGAGAGAGAGCTGCAACAGTTGATCCTTACGACGACATTTTAAAAAATCCTGCAAAAGCAGAATAAACTAAAAGGATGGTGAGAGTATGTCTATTAAATCTAACATCGAATACATAAACGAACTGAAAGCTGAGGCGGCGAAACGTTCAGGAAAGAATCCGGATGACGTACTTCTTGTTGCAGTTACAAAGCTTCATGAGCCTAGTGAGATAAACGAGGCAATTGATGCAGGAATTACGGACATTGCAGAGAACAAGGTTCAGGAAATTATGAACAAGTACGAGCACGTTAAACAGCCTGTAAGATGGCATCTTATCGGTCATCTTCAGACTAACAAGGTTAAATATATAATTGATAAGGTATGTATGATTCATTCTGTAGATTCATTTAACCTTGCAAAAGAAATCAACAAGCGTGCTCAGCAGCATTCACTTGTGATGGATATCCTAATTCAGGTAAATTCTGCAAACGAAGAGTCTAAATTCGGAATATCAGTTGATGAGCTAGATCCGCTCATTACAGAAATTACGGAGAACTGTCCTAACATCAGAATCAAAGGACTTATGTGCATTGCACCATTTGAGGAGGATACAGAAAAAGTTAGACCTTATTTTGCAGAGGTTAAGAAGCTCTACGACAAATATGCACAAGCAAGGACAGAGCAGGTTGACTTCGAATATCTATCCATGGGAATGTCACATGATTTCGAGGTTGCGATAGAAGAAGGTTCAAATCTTATCAGAGTTGGAACTTCGATTTTCGGTGTAAGGGATTACAGAAAAGAAGAAAAATAGTATTAACTAGGAGGAAAATATGGGACTTGGTTCATTCAAAAAGCTAATTGGTATAGAAGAAATAGATGATGATGAAGAAGTGACAGAAGCTGACATTCAGGAGGCAAAAGAAAAGCTGTCAAAAGAGACTAAGACTGTTTCAAATACACAGTCTTCCACAGTATCAACAGCGGTACCGCCTATTGCAGGCTTTGATCCGTCATCAGTTGCAACAAAAACAGAAAGGGGTACAGGCTCTGTACCGGAAAAGAGGTTTTCAGTGTCAAATACAAGTGCATTAAAAGTGGTTCTTATCGAACCTAAGGGATTTGAAGAATGTCCTAAGCTGGTAGACAGCCTAAAAGCAAAGAAGCCAGTTATTATTAATCTTGAAAAACTAGAAACAGAAGTTGCTCGCAAAATCTTTGATTTCTTAAGCGGTGCAATCTATGCTATCAACGGAAATGTGCAGAAAATCGCAAATAACATTTTCATCTTCACACCAGAAAATGTTTCTGTATATGCACAGCAGGACAACACAAAACAGGAAAAAGATAGCACTAATCCATGGAGGGCGTAAGAATTGTTATTAATTTTAGCTAGCGCGGTCAGAATTTTTGGTGAGATATTTGTTACAGCTATTGTTATAAGAGCTTTGCTCAGTTGGTTTGCAAGAGATCCATACAGCTCTCTAGGAAAGTTGTATATTACATTATGCAAGTTTACTGAGCCTGTAGTTGGATTTTGCAGAAGAATCATGAACAAATTCTTCAATACCGGAATGATTGATTTTTCACCAGTTGTTGCAATTCTTCTCGTTCAGATTACAGTAAGCATAGTTTCAAATATTTTACGTACAGTATATTTCTTTTAGGCCGGTATGGAGGTGAAGTTTTTTTGATTACTCCTTTAGATATAGAAACAAAGGATTTCGCAAAGTCGATGAGGGGTTATAACCCTGATGAAGTTGATGATTTTCTAGATAGAATAATCGTGGATATGGAAGCTCTCCTAAAGGAACGCGAAAGCATGATGAATGAGCGCGAAATCCTAAGACAGAGAGTTGAAGATCTCGAAAAAGAGGTCAATGAGCTAAACAGTGAAATCGGTGAGCACAAAAAAACAGAGGAATCTGTAATGAATACTCTCGATTCAGCAAAGGTTCTGATGCAGGATATTTCTGTAAGCGCCGAAAAGCGTGCAGACATAATTATAAGAAATGCTAAGCTTGATGCTGAGCTTATCATGAAGGATGCAAAAGAAGCTATTCAGCATATGGGAGAAGAATGTTCAGAACTGAGAGCAAAGAGCAAAGCTTTTCGCAAGAGATATAGAGACATGCTCGAGGAGGAGCTTCAGAGAATGGACGAGACAGAAATTGACCTGTTCTCTGACTTTGACCAGAATTTCGATTTCAAAACAGATATAACATTCGACGAAAGCGATGAAGGTTCAAAAGACATTAGCGCAGAGTCTGACGACGAGGTATTGAGTCTTGAGGATCTTATCGAGGATCTTTCACCTATAAAAGGCGAGGAAACAGAAGATGAAAATAGTGGTCAGGGAAGTGACCTTGACAGACATACAAAACTGATGTCAGAACTAAACAGTGTCTTTGATGGAGAAGCTCCCGAAAGACCGCACAATATTCCTGCACCAAAAGCTACAGTTGCTCTAAACTCAAGTGATATTGATGAGCTACTGAAAAAGGAAGAGGAACAGAGAAAAGGTGCTGACAAAAATACAGTTGTTATTTAATCAGGAAATTAGAATTGGAGGCGGGGCATTTCTGATGCCCCGTAACATTATATGATGTATTTTTTTATGATTACAGCGATTCTTCTCGCTGATCAGATTTCTAAATTTTTTGTTCGTGAATATATGTCAGTTTCCGAAAGCATTAACGTAATCGGAGAGTTTTTTCAGCTGACATATTATCAGAATTACGGTGCGGCCTTCAGCTCTTTTGGAGGGCAGCGCATGCTACTGATTGTTTTTCCAGTAGTAGCGGTTATATGTGCCGTCGTTTTTATGGTCAGAAGCAGGCACCAATCTAAGCTCGAAAAGATTTCTTTAGCTCTAATTGTAGCTGGCGGGCTTGGAAACCTGATAGATAGAGTTTTTTTCGTTTATGTGACGGACATGTTTGATTTCAGTATTTTCCCTGCAATATTCAATGTGGCGGACATAGCCGTAGTTTTTGGATGCGGCCTACTGGTAGTGTATATTCTCTTCTTTGAAAAGCTGGAAGGGAAATTTTTGCATGAAAAAGATTAGTGAAGGTTGAAATGAGTATAGAAAGCAGACAGTTATTTTATATAGATGAGACAGAGGCGGGAAAGCGTATAGATAGCGTTCTTGCTGGAAAGCTCGAAGACGTTTCTAGAAGCTTCATACAGAAGCTTTTTGATGAAAATGCAATTTTTGTTAACGATGAAATATGCGGTATAAAGAAGTACAAGGTAAAGGCGGGCGACTGTATTGGGGTCGAGCTGCCGGAGCCAAAGGAGCTAAAGGTAGAGTCGGAAAATATACCGATTGATATAGTATATGAGGATGATGATCTTCTCGTTGTAAACAAGGAAAGAGGAATGGTTGTTCATCCAGCGCCGGGAAACTACACAGGAACCCTAGTAAATGCTTTGATGTATCACTGTGGGGACAGGCTATCTTCTATAAATGGAGTTATTCGCCCAGGAATCGTGCACAGGATAGACAAGGACACAAGCGGGCTTCTTGTTGTTGCAAAAAACGACAAGGCTCATGAGTCTCTATCTGCCCAGCTTGCGGAGCACAGCATTACGAGAAAATATCAGGCTCTCGTGTATAATAACTTTGCTAATGATGAAGGCACTGTTGATAAGCCTATAGGCCGTGACCCCAAAAATAGATTCAAAAGGGCAGTGACATCCGTAGGATCAAAGAGGGCAGTAACCCATTACCGTGTGCTCAAAAGATATGGAAGATATACTTTGATAGAGGCTCAGCTTGAGACTGGAAGAACGCACCAGATTAGAGTTCATATGGCATATATCAAGCATCCTCTCGTGGGAGATCCTCTGTATGGCCCTTCGAATGGTAAATTTAGAGCAGACGGGCAGCTGCTTCATGCAAAGGTGCTCGGATTTATGCATCCGACGAGCGGAGAGTATATGGAATTTGACAGCGAGCTTCCGCAATATTTCACAAAGATACTGAAAGGATTAGAATAAATGGCAAAAAAATCGATGAAGGGCGGGACTATGCTTAATCCAGTTCCTGCTGTTATGGTGAGCTGCGGAGATTTTGACCACTCCAATATTATTACTATAGCATGGACAGGGATTCTAAATACAAATCCGCCGATGACATACGTATCTGTAAAAAAAGAGAGATTTTCTCATGATATAATAGAAAAAAACGGTGAGTTTGTAATAAATCTCACTACGCAGGACCTCGTGAAGGCGACAGACTTTTGCGGCGTAAGATCAGGACGTGACTATGATAAGTTCGAAACCTGTGGTTTAACAAAAGAGCACGGAGAGTTTGTGACATGCCCTATGGTTGCACAGTCACCTGTAAATCTGGAGTGTAAGGTTGTGGAAATGAAAGAGTTTCCAAGTCATGATATGTTCATTGCCGAGATAGTCAGAGTTCATGCAGATGAGAGTCTATATGATGAAACTGACAGAATGTGTCTTGACAAGGCAGGTCTTGTATCCTATTCTCACGGAGAGTACTTTGCTCTGAAATCAAAGCCTCTCGGACGATTCGGATTTTCTGTAATGAAGCCGAAAACAAAGAAGAGAATAAATAGAGAAAAGGCGGCTAAAAGAAAAAAGCGCAAGTAGCACTTGCGCATTAACAGATAAATCGATGCATTAAAATGATATTATGTTTATTGTTTTGTACTGGATGCTGTGCATTGTAATGATTGAAGATAGTCTCTGGTGGCGAGGGAGTACATCTGTACCCCGCATCTCATTTAGATGATTTGATATAATCTAGGCAATCTTCACAAATATAGCCTCCCTTGAATACGGCATTGTGATAGATGTTGCCACAGATTGAACAATAATTCTTCATAGATTTACCTCCCGCCCGCAATAGATTTATCTGTTAATATAATGATATTAGCAAAAAAAGGGGAAAACAAGGCTTATTTTTAAACCTGCATAAAACAGGCTTTTTTATGTCTTGTTTCAGCGGATTTTGGACAAGAGAAGAAAGGAGGGTATGAAATCACAGGATTTCATACAACACAGGTATGTTTAAGAACTTCAGGTATGATAAGCGTAACGGAGAAATCGAAGGTTATATCTGGGAAAAGGAGTCTCCGGACAGAGTCTTATGTATCATTCATGGAATAGGGGAACATGCAGGCCGCTATGACAGAATGTGTGAGATGCTGGGGCAGACAAACATCGCAGCAGTATCAATGGACAACAGAGGTCATGGAAAATCAGAAGGCGTACGCGGACATGCGGCACCTAGAGAAGACGTCCTCAAAGATGTAGATGCGATGATAGAATATGCTTCGGAAAAATACCCAGGTGTTCCTATTACTCTTTACGGACACAGTATGGGAGGAAATATCTGTCTCGACTACAGAAACAGAGGCGAGCTAAACGATGTGCCAGTATCATATATTGTATCAGCGCCATGGGTAAAACTCGTAAGACCTGTTTCTAAGCCACTTTATCTGGGACTAAAATTCCTTTCCAAGATAGCTCCGCGTGCAACTATGGACAGCGGATGTCATACATCAGACCTTGGAAATATAAACCTGGTAAAATCTTATGACACAGACCCTCTCGTACATAGCAAAGTAAGCTTCAAATGTGCGGCAGAAGGCTATGATATAGGAGTTGCTCTCGGAAACGGAACACATCCGTCAAACCACAGAGCAGACAATAAACCGTTTCTTCTGATGCATGGCGACAGTGATAAAATCTGTTCAGTGGAAGGATCAAGAATGATTGCAGAGCAGAACAGAACAAATCCGTACTTCAGATATATTGAATGGCCGGGATATTATCACGAAATTCACAATGGTGGACCAGAAGCCACAGGTGAAGCAGTTATTGAAACAATAAGAGAGTTTATCTTAAAATAAAGGGGAAAACAATGAAAGTAAGTGATGATTTGGCAAAAGAACTGATGAAAGAATTTTTACCGGACGATCCGAAAAAAGAGATTGAAGTGCTCGAGCAGCTTGACATTCTTCTTATGAGATACGAATCTGCCATAAGAGAAGTTAGAACAAAGCTGGAAATCCTAAATGACGAGCTGTCTCTTATGAGTGACCAAAGTCCAATTTCTTCTATTTCATCTAGAAGAAAAAAGACTATCGGTATTTTCGAAAAACTCAAGAGACAGGGCGATCCTCTGACACTTGAATCAATCGAGGAGAATCTGAATGACGTAGCAGGGGTAAGGGTAATCTGTTCTTTCATAGATGATATCTACAAAGTTGCCAAAATGCTTGTTCAGCAAGATGATATCGTGCTGATTCAGGTAAAAGACTACATCAAAAATCCAAAGCCTAACGGCTACAGAAGTTATCACATGATAATCGAGGTTCCTGTATTCTTCTCAAGCGAGAAGCGTTCAATGCGTGTTGAAGTTCAGATTAGAACAGTAGCTATGAACTTCTGGGCAAGCCTAGAACATCAGATGAAATACAAACAGGATATAGATAATGCTGATGAGATTATGGCTCAGCTCAAGGAATGCGCAGACACTATAGCTGCAACTGATGCAAAAATGCTGGAAATTAGGGAACAGATTCCTAGAAACCAGATGCCTAAACAGCTCAAAGGTAGCAGCCAGACAGTAAACCTAACAGGACGATTCGAAAATCTGTAGAAAAAGACTTTAGAAAATATATAAAAATACGGTCACAAATCACATAAAAGTGGTTTATGACCGTTTTTTTTATTCGTATGAGAGTTTCTATCAAAAGTTGTTATTTTTCTTCCGGCACAGAAGGCGTGCTCCAAACTGTATGGTTGTTTGTGAATATCACCATTCCTGGCTTTGCACCTGCTGGCTTTTTTACATGCTTGACTTTCACATAATCGACAGGAACGTTTTCTGAGGCACGTCCTTTGCTGTAGTAAGCTGCAATAGAGCAGCAGAAGAGTATATCATCTGCGATATCTTCAAAAGCAAGAGAGCCTGCTTCTATGCCGCTCATTTCTCTATTTCCAGCAGAAATCTGCAAAATTACGTGAGATCCTGGAATATCCTTTGTGTGAAACCAGATATCTGTCTTTGATGCAGTTCTAAGAGTGAGCTCATCGTTTTCTTTGTTGTTTCGGCCGACAAATACTGGAAAGCCGGAAGGTGAGGTATATCTGATTGGCTTAGCCTTAAATTTTTTCTCTTTGTAGTTTACTTTTCTTTTTTTGAGATATCCCGTTTCTGTGAGCTCAGCGCGGAGTGCTTCTATCTCCTCAACCTTGCCTGTGTTTTCGAGATAAGTCAAAACAGATTCTAGGTAGTCTATATCAGACTGAGTTTCCTCCATCTGGATTTGCTTTTCCTTTACGGCTGTCTTTGATTTACCATAGCGTTTGAAATAAATTTGGGCGTTTTTCAATGCTGAGTATTTTGCATCTAGTGGTATGACAACCTCGCTTCCATCATAGTAATTTATGACCTTTACTTCGGATGCTCCCGGCTTTGCTAGATGAATATTTGCTGTCAGAAGTTCACCGAACAGCCTTAGGTCCTCTGAGTTTTCGGCCTTTAGCAAATCTTCGGCAAGACGCTGTTTTTTTAGATAGAGCTTGTCGAGCATCGCTGCAACATTTTTTGTAAGCTGATGTGAGCGTGCTCTTGCCTGATTAGAAGAATCTCTATTGTCAAAATATGTGCATACGCACTCACTGAGTGTATCAAAATCGCTGCGCTCGCAAACTGGCTCATAGTCCTGAAGGTCTGTAATGTAGTATTCCACATACTGCCCTTTTTCTGATTTATAAAGGCGAGGAGTAGCCTTTCCCTCTTCTATGCTGTCAAGAACCTCGTGAAGATAAGTCCATCTAGATGTTCTAAGAGATAGCTCCTGAGCAAACTGTGGTGAGATACCGCCTACTGCAGAAAGTATTGATTTTTTATCAGCAGGAAGGCTGTCTAGAGCCTCCTGAGTAATCTGATCAAAACCGATTTTGTCTTGTGCAGGAGGATATTCATAAATCATGCCTGGAAGAACCTGTCTTACACGGCTTGTGACGATTGAAACTCGCTTGATGCTGTCTATGATTTTTCCTTCAGAAGTATCAACAAGAATTATATTGCTGTGCTTACCCATAATTTCGAATATGAGCTTTCGAGAGACTGTAAATCCGAGCTCGTTCAGAGTTTCTATAGAAAATTCTATTATACGCTCGCAGTCCTTTTGCTCAACAGAAACTATTCGTCCGCCCTGAAGATGCTTTCGTAGAAGCATGCAAAACCCTAGAGGAACGGGAGGGTTAACAGGAGCCGTATCAATGAGGTGAATTCTCGGGCTTGAGCTTCCGGCTGAAGCAAAAAGCTTAACATTTCCCTTTCTTGTATGGATATTAAGAACCAAATCCTCTTTCTCAGGCTGGTAAACTTTTTCGATTTTTCCGAGCAGAATTAGGTCTTTTAGTTCTTTGACCATTGCTCTTGTAAGTATTCCATCAAATGCCATAATCTATGTAATGCCGGAGAAAAATCCGGCACATTCCTTTCTCATATTTTGTGCGTTTCATAAGCAAAATGCTTTGGTATATACACGCACTCTGTATATTTTATATGTAAAAGTATTGATTTGTCAACGGTTGGCATTTGTGGTAAAATATAATTTATATTAATCGCTCTAGATATATTTTCAGAGCATGGCTGTAGTTTAAGAACGGAGAATCAAATGATAAAAAGCATGACAGGATTCGGAAGAGCCGAATATACTGACGGAAAGAGAAACATAACAGTTGAAATAAAATCAGTTAATCACAGATATTGCGACATCAGCATCAAAATGCCGCGTCGCTATTCTTTTGTTGAGGACAAGGTTAAGTCAGCAGTAAAAGAAAAGATAAAGAGAGGCAAGATTGACGTTTCCATAATGGTAGAAAACATTACAGAAAATGACGTAACAGTAAAGCTTAACACTATGGTTGCGAAGCAGTACTTTGATAATTTGACTGTGCTGAAGAACGAATTTGGTCTTGACGGAGAAATTACGCTTGAGTATTTAGCATCACTTCCTGATGTAATTAAGCCTGTGCCTGATGTTGACGATGAGGACGAAATGACAAAGGCAATCCTCATACCAGTAAGAGAGGCCGCTGAAAATCTTGAGGCAATGCGTGCTATAGAAGGCGAAAAACTTGCAGAAGATTTGATTTCACGCGGCGAGACAATCAAAGAGCTTGTTTCAAAGATAGAAGAACGTGCAGATGAGGTTCCAAAAGCATATACAGAAAAGCTGAGAGCGAGAATTCAGGAGCTTATCGGTGCAAGCGTTACAGTTCCAGAAGACAGAATCCTTGTAGAGGCAGCTATTTTTGCTGACAAATGCAGCATTGCAGAAGAGCTAACAAGACTTTACAGCCATATGGATCAGATGAAATCTATAATTGGTCAAAGCGGACAGCCAGAGGGCAAGAAGCTTGACTTCCTCGTACAGGAAATGAACAGAGAAGCAAACACAATCGGATCAAAAGCAAATGACATCGAGATTACTAACCTCATGCTAAAAATCAAGGCTGAGGTTGAAAAAATCAGAGAACAGGTCCAGAACGTAGAATAAAAATATTGAATTTGCAGGTATTTGGTGGTATAATATTTATTCAATGAAATTAAGTAGGAGTTGTTAAGAGTATGAATTTTGATCATTCAGGAAAGCTTTTTATAATATCGGGTCCATCTGGAGCAGGCAAAGGCACGATCTGCAAACGTCTTATCGCAGAGACGGAGCTGGAGCTATCTGTGTCAGCGACAACGAGAGCACCTAGAGAAGGGGAAGTAGACGGAGAAAGCTACTTTTTCATGACAAAGGACGAGTTTGTTGAAATCAGGGAACAGGGTGGATTCCTAGAACATGCAGAGGTTTTTGGTAATTTCTATGGCACACCAAAACAGAGAGTTATCGAAAAACTTGAGCAGGGAATCGACGTAGTTCTTGAGATTGATATTCAGGGCGCCATGAAGATAAAAGAAAATTATCCAGAGGGAATTTTCATTTTCATTCTGCCGCCGTCAATGTCAGAGCTTCGTAAGCGAATCACAGGCAGAGGAACTGAAACTGAGGATGTTATAAACCTCAGACTTTCCAAGGCAATGAAGGAAATTTCATATATCGATAAATATGATTACTGCGTAGTAAACGGGGAACTTGATGAGGCTGTTGCAAGAGTTAAGTCAATTGCAGTTGCAGAGCACTCTAGAGTTTCCAAAAATATAGACGAACTTATCAGAAAGTACGAGGAGGAATAGAAAACATGTTAAACCCATCAATTAATAAAATCAGAGAAAAAGTAGATAGCAGATACACACTTGTAATCATGGCTGCAAAGAGAGCAAGAGATATTATCGACGGAAAACCTGTTCTGACAAACAGCTGTCCTATCGATAAACCTGTATCAATCGCAGCTCACGAAATTGCAGAAGACCTTGTAACATACAAGAGAGACTAGCTTTAGAGAGCTGAGAAATTTAAATTTTGTTTTTTTGATATTTAGCATGTCTAATCAGAAAAAAAGCTTGTAATTTCAACAAAAATATCGTATAATTAATAGCGGTTCGCATAGAACCGTTATTTTTTATATTTTATTATACACACCCAGGCGGCCGCACAATATGGTGCTGCCTAAACGAATCTGTATGATTTAATGCAGATGGCGCTTTTCTGACAGCCGGTAGGCAGTTTTATGCAGGCAGAACCTGAGTGGAAGAGAAAAACCAGGAGGAATTTAAAATGTCAGTAATTTCAATGAAACAGTTATTAGAAGCAGGTGTACATTTCGGACACCAGACAAGAAGATGGAACCCTAAAATGGCTCCTTACATCTTCACAGAAAGAAATGGAATCTACATCATCGACCTACAGAAGACTGTAAAGAAGATTGATGAAGCATATGCTTTCATGAAGGAAGTAGCTGCAACAGGTAAGCCAATCCTATTTGTAGGAACTAAGAAGCAGGCTCAGAACGCAATCAAAGACGAAGCAACAAGATGCGGACAGTACTTTGTTAGCGAAAGATGGCTTGGTGGTATGTTAACTAACTACAAGACAATCGGCGGAAGAATCAAGAGACTTAACGACATCAACACAATGGAAGAAGATGGAACTTTTGAAAAGCTTTCAAAGAAAGAAGTTATCAAGCTAAGAGCTGAAAGAGACAAGCTAGAAAAATACTTAGGCGGAATCAAAGACATGAAGGGAATGCCAGGAGCACTATTCATCGTTGACCCTAAGAAAGAAAGAATTGCAGTAAAAGAAGCTAGAATTCTTGGAATTCCAATCATCGGTATTGTTGATACAAACTGCGATCCAGACGATGTTGATTACATCATTCCTGCAAACGATGATGCTATCAGAGCAGTAAAACTTATCGCTGGTAGAATGGCTGATGCTGTAATCGAAGCTAACCAGGGCGAAAGCTTTGATGAAGGAACTGCTGAAGAAGCAGTAGCTGATGCTGAATAGTAACTAGGAGGACAATAAGATGGCTGTAACTGCTAAAATGGTAAAAGAATTAAGAGATATGACAGGTGCCGGCATGATGGACTGCAAGAAGGCTCTTGTTGAAACTGATGGTAACATTGAAGCCGCAGTTGATTTCCTAAAGGAAAAGGGTCTTGCAAAGGCTGAAAAGAAGGCAGGAAGAATTGCTGCTGAAGGTCTTGTAAAGATTGCATTTACTGATGATCACAAGACTGCTGCAATCGTAGAAGTAAACTCTGAAACAGACTTCGTTTCAAAGAACGAAGAATTCGTAACATTCGTAGAAGATTTAGCTAAACTAGCATTAACTGCTGAAACTACAGATATCGAAGCTTTCAAGGCTATGAGCTTTGGTGAAGCAACAGTTCAGGATGCTCTAAATGCTAAGATTGCTAAGATTGGTGAAAACCTATCAGTAAGAAGAATTGAAAAGGTTTCTGCTGATGTTATTACTTCATACGTTCACGGTGGTGGAAGAATCGGTGCAATCGTTGCAGGTAACGGAGAAGACACTGATGCTGTAAGAGAAGCTTTAACAAACATTGCTATGCAGGTTGCTGCAATGAATCCACAGTACGTAAGCAGAAACGATATTTCAAGCGAAGAACTTGCTAAGATGCATGACATTACACTTGAAAGTGCGTTAAACGATCCATTCACACTTCCTAAGCCAATCCTAAACGCTTTATTAGACAAGGCTGTTGATGGTGTATGGGCAGCAGAAGATGTTGCAATTCTTGAAGAAAAGAAAAATGATAAGAGCTTTAACTTCAACTACTTACCAAACTTCCTATCAGAAGATGCTAAGACTAAGTTAGCAGGATTAGCTGTTGCTGATAAGGCAGAAATTGCAGGAAACAAAATCTTCTCAGGACTTGTAGAAGGAAGAGTTTCAAAGCAGTTAAAGGAAATCTGCCTGTTAGATCAGACATATGTAAGAGCTGAAGACGGTAAGCAGACAGTTGTTAAATATCTAGAATCAGTAAGCAAAGATCTTTCAATCGCTAGAGTTGTTCGTTTCGAAGTAGGCGAAGGAATCGAAAAGAAAGAAGAAGACTTTGCAGCAGAAGTAGCTGCACAGCAGGCAGCTGCAGCTGGTAAATAGGGAGACCTAACCCAATTTGCATAAAAAGAGCACGAAAGTGCTCTTTTTTAATGCAAATTGATGGTAGGTCCCCCGTCAGAGTTCCCCGAATCTATGATTCGGTTGGAACTTACGGCGAGGATGAAGTCTGGCGACTGGCAAGCGATAGCGCAGACAGAGCCATGACAGGTGTCTCGTCAGGATTTCCCAAATCTGTGATTTGGCTGAAATCTACGACGGAATTGAAAAAGATAATGAGAAAAGAGCACGAAAGTGCTCTCAGACTGTAGACAAAGTCCACATATAAAAGTGTGGGCTTTTCTTGTTTTTTGTGTATTTAGTGTAGCATCTTCGGAAGCGAGAATGTCGCATAAACATTGAGATTTCAACGTTTTAGTGGCATAATATATGTAGAAAGAGGTGCACTATGATTACGAAAAACACATGTAATAAAGAACAAATTCAAATGGTTTCATTAGAACAGCTTGTTCCGGAAGATCACATTCTTAGAAAAATTGATGCTACAATTGATTTTTCATTCATATACGACTTAGTCGAAGATAAGTATTCTTCAGATAATGGCAGACCAAGTATAGATCCTGTATGCTAATTAAAATTCCAATCATTCAATATATCTGTTAATTCAGTAGCAGCAGCTATTCACGCTGATGAAAAAGGAGAAGCTCCACATTTACATTATGCTTTTATACCTGTAGTGAAAGTTGAAGAACTGGAAGATAAAATCAAAGAGTATGAAGAAGAATACGAAGTAAAAAATGAGCGCAATCGTGATTTTGAGTGAGAATTTTAGATATAGAATTTATTTTTCAATCGTTCGTGTCTTTGTTTTTTAAAAAAGTGCCATAAAAATGCCAATTCCGTTTGGCATTTTGCCATTATTAATTTGTATGTTTTACGAACGAAAAACT
>CAUWFN010000015.1:0-46313 GCA_963558075.1 uncultured Clostridia bacterium
TTTAAGTAAATAAATTTAAATAAAAAATTAGAACAAACAAAGGAGAAGTAAAATGATTTTTGAAAAAGTAAAGGAAACAATGGTTAACACTCTTGGATGTGATGAAGAAAAGATTGTAATGGAAGCAAAAATTACAGATGACCTTTCTATTGATTCACTTGATGCAGTTGAGCTTGTTATGGCGCTTGAAGAAGAATTTGAAATCAAGATTCCAGATGAAGAACTTGCAAACATGAAGACTGTTTCAGAAATCGTAGCATGTATAGAAAAGTATCAGGCATAAATTATGAGAAAAGAAGACGTATTAGAAGTAATTAATAGATTTGAAAAATCATCATGCACAGAGCTTGAGCTTATTGATGATAGGTTTTCTCTTAAGCTTCGCAGAGGAGTTATGCATGCGTCAGCTGGATTAGGTCCGCAAGATTTCAGCACACCTGGCTGTCTTTGCGATGCAACTGGTAGCACGGGAGGCGAACCTGGTAGCACAGGCACCGGACTTGGTCATTCTGACGGCGGCGCTTCTATCCAAGAGAGCGGCGCACTGGATCAAAGCAGCATGGGACTACATAGCGGCCCGTCAAATCTGCAGAAGGACTTTCGAAAGGTCAAAGCGCCCATCGTAGGAGTGTTTTATGCAGCGCCAAATCCGGAGGCGGAGCCTTTTGTTAAGACGGGAGACATGGTCAAGAAGGGTGATACACTTTGTCTAATGGAAGCTATGAAAATGATGAACGAACTTAAGTCGCCTGTTGATGGAGTAGTAAAGGCTGTTTATGGCAGAAATGGCGAGCTTGCAGAGTATGATGAGATATTGTTTGAGGTGGAGGAATGCTAAAGAAGGTTCTGATAGCAAATAGGGGTGAAATCGCTGTTCGAATCATACGAGAATGCATTGATGCATCTGTTGAGACGGTAGCTGTGTATTCTGCGGAAGATTCTAATTCCCTTCATACTATGCTTGCAGCAGAGAGCATATGCATAGGGCCGGCGAAGGCATCCGAAAGCTATCTGAATATAGAAAACATTATTGCGGCGGCAAAAGGATTAGGCTGCGATGCTATTCACCCGGGATTTGGGTTTCTTTCCGAAAACAGCAGCTTTGCACGAGCATGCGAAAATGCGGGGATTAAATTTATCGGCCCTTCTGCAGATGTTATAGATCTTATGGGAAACAAATCAACGGCTCGCGAAACTGTAAAGGCGAAAGGAGTTCCTGTTGTCCCAGGCTCAGATGGCAATGTGGAAAATATTCAGGAGGCAGTAGAGGCTGCAGAAAAAATAGGACATCCAGTGCTTGTCAAAGCAGCTGCAGGAGGCGGCGGGCGCGGCATGAGAAAAGCCTACTCGAAGGATGAGCTTATGAGCGCTTTTGATGAGGCAAAGGCAGAGGCGAAAAGCTGTTTTGGAAACGGTGAGATGTATATAGAAAAGCTCATTGAAAATCCAAGGCATATTGAGTTTCAAATTTTAGCAGATTCATTTGGAAATGTAATACATCTTGGAGAGAGGGATTGCTCTATTCAGAGGCGAAACCAAAAGCTCGTAGAGGAGGCTCCGGCCTTTGGACTTTCTGATTCTTTAAGAAAAGCCATGGGTGATGCAGCAGTAAAAGCGGCAAAGGCCTGCGGATATGAGAATGCTGGGACAGTCGAGTTTGTTCTTGATAGAGAAGATAACTTTTATTTTATTGAGATGAATACGAGAATTCAGGTGGAGCATCCTGTAACAGAAATGATTACTGGACTCAATATAGTGAAGGAGCAGCTGAAGATAGCAGCAGGCCGTAAGCTAAGCTATACGCAAGATGATGTTAAGCTTTCTGGCCATGCAATAGAATGTAGAATTACAGCGGAAAAAGTCTTTGATAACTTTGCTCCAAACCCTGGGAGTGTTGATTTTGTTCACTTTCCTGCAGGCCCTGATATAAGGGTTGACAGTGCTTTATATAGCGGATGCGAGATAAGTCCCTATTATGACTCAATGGTAGCAAAGATAATCGTTCGAGGAGAAAATAGACTTGAGGCTGTTAGAAAAATGAGACGAGCCCTCGAGGAAACTGTTATTTCCGGAGTTGAGACGACGCTTCCTGTTCAGCATCTTTTGATGTACAACAAAGATTTTCTGCGAGGAAGCTATGATACGGGATTTATAGATAAAAGCCTTGACAGTCTCCTGGAAATCTTAGAATCTGCCGGAGGTAGAAATGAATCCATTTAAAAAGAAGAGAGATTTTCTGACTAACTTAAAAGAATTGAAAAAGGGGGAGCAGATTATTACCTGTCCAAAATGCAGCGTAGAGCTTCCCCAGTCTAGACTTAGAGAAAACATGTACGTATGTCCTTCCTGCGGACATCACTACAACGTTACGGCGCCTTATAGAATCAAAACAATTCTCGACGATGGTAGCTTTCGAGAAATAGGAAGAGGACTTGCAGGAAAAAACATTCTCAATTTCCCAGGCTATGATAAAAAGCTTATAGAGGAGAGAAAGAAGACAGGCCTGAAAGAAGCAGTAATATGCGGAACCGGCAAAATAGAAAATATAAAGGCAGTTTTTTGTTTCATGGATAACAGATTCATGATGGGCAGCATGGGAACTGCAGTAGGAGAAAAAATTACAAGAGCATTCGAATATGCTGCCCGAAAAAGACTTCCTGTAGTCATATTCTGCACAAGCGGCGGAGCACGCATGCAGGAGGGAATAATGTCACTGTTTCAGATGGCAAAGACAGCAGCTGCATGTAGAAGACACAGCGAAAAAGGTCTTCTGTATGTATCTGTGATGACACATCCGACGACAGGCGGAACTACTGCAAGTTTTGCAAGTCTTGCAGATATAATACTGGCAGAGCCGGGAGCACTGATAGGGTTTGCGGGCCCACGAGTAATCGAGCAAACTATAGGTGAGAAGCTTCCGGAGGGATTTCAGAGATCTGAATATTTGAAGGAGCACGGATTTGTTGATTCAATTGTGGAAAGAAATAAAATGCGTGAGAAATTAGGCATTTTACTTAGAATACATAAGGAGTAGGAAATGAGTGCAAAGGGACTAACTGCAGCAGATAGAGTACTGCTTGCAAGAAAGCAGGGAAGACCTACTGCTCAGGAATACATACATAATGTTTTTGATGAGTATTTTCCTCTTGCAGGAGATAGGCTATCGGCTGAAGACACTAGCATTACAGGGGGCTTAGCATTTTTTTATGATATACCTGTAACTGTGATAGGCCAGCAGAAGGGAAGAACTTTGGAAGAAAATATTGAAAACAGGTTTGGTATGCCAAATCCCGCAGGGTACAGAAAAGCCGTAAGACTTATGAATCAGGCGGAAAAGTTCGGAAGACCTGTTATAACCTTTGTTGACACACCGGGAGCATATCCTGGGCTTGAGGCAGAAAAATCTGGACAGGGAGAGGCAATAGCAAGATCCATTTCTGTAATGTCGGGTCTAAAGGTTCCTATAATATCAGTTTTTATAGGTGAAGGAGGAAGCGGTGGAGCACTTGCCCTTGGCGTAAGCGACAGAGTACTGATGCTCGAAAATAGCATTTTCTCCATACTTTCACCAGAGGGATTTTCTAGCATCCTTTGGAAGGATTCTTCGAGATGGAAGGAAGCAGCTGAGGTTATGAAGCTTACGGCAGAGGAACTTGTTGATCTTGGAATATGCGACATTGTTATTCCTGAAGACAAAGAGGGAGCACATAAGGCAAAGCAGGAAGTGTTTCTTTCTGTAAAACGCGCCCTAAAAAAAGAACTTTTTGACCTTCTAAAGATGAACAAAGATGAACTTGTGAAGGCAAGATATCGTAAACTCAGAAACGTTGGAAAGGCGGTAAAGGATGCTTGATGGTATTAAGATAATCGGACTTGGCAAATCTTGCGGAGATTTGGTTTTTAAAAATGATGATTTTGCTAAGATAATCGATACATCTGATGAGTGGATAAGATCAAAGTCAGGAATCAGGTCACGCTGCTTTGCAAAAACAAAGAAAAACGAGGACATGGCTATCGAGGCGGCAGTTTCGGCTATAGAAAATGCGAAAATAAAACCAGAGGATATATCTGTTTGTATTGCTGCAACCTTTACTGCTGATAACAGTACGCCGGCTCTTGCATGTAGCATAGCACATGGCGCAGGGCTTTCTGAGGAGATTGTTGCTTTTGATCTTAACGGAGCATGCAGCGGATTTATCCTTGCATGTAGTGTAGCTAGAGGTCTTATGATGTCCGGACAGGGGAAATACGCTCTTGTTGTGGGAAGCGAGAAGATTTCACCTTTTATCGATTTTGAGGACAGGGGCTCATGCGTTCTATTTGGAGATGGAGCAGGAGCTGCAGTTATCGAGCTGTGCGAGCGTGATTTTCAATTTTATGCTGGGTGCAGACCTAATCAGGAAATACTCAAATGTGACAGAAAGTCTGGGAAAATATCGATGGCAGGCCAGGAAGTTTATAGGTTTGCTGTGAGCAATGTACCTATGTGCATAAGAAAAGTTATGGATAATGCTGGCTGCACAAACGATGATATTGACTATTTTGTATGTCATCAGGCAAATGAGAGAATAATCGATAATGCAGCAAGACGAATAGGAAGTCCAGAGAAGTTCTACAAAAACCTTTATACATATGGAAACACTTCGGCTGCGAGCGTTCCGATAGCGCTCTCTGAAATGAACGAAAAGGGCATGTTCAGTAGTCAAAAGGAAATTGTGTGTACAGGCTTTGGCGCAGGGCTTACATATGCTGCTATGAAAATCAGCGTCGATATTAGAAAATAGAATTTTGCAGAGGTTTATATGAAAAAAATTAATGAGATACTTAACATAGAATTTCCTGTAATCCAGGGAGGCATGGCAAATATTGCTACAGGCGAATTTGCAGCTGCCGTATCAGAGGCGGGAGCATTTGGAGTTATAGGCGCAGGCGGCATGGATGCAGAAACACTGAGGGAGCATATAAGAAAGTGCAGATCTCTTACGGACAAGCCATTTGGTGTCAATATAATGCTTATGAATCCAGAGGCGGACAAAATGGCCAAAATCGTTTGCGAGGAGAAAGTATGTGCTGTTACAACAGGTGCCGGTAATCCAGGAAAGTACATGGCCATGTGGAAAGAAGCGAGGATCAAAGTTTTTCCTGTAGTTTCTTCTGTAGCTCTTGCAAAGAGACTAGAAGATGCCGGAGCTGATGCTCTGATAGCAGAAGGCGCAGAAAGCGGAGGTCATATTGGTGAACTTACGACGATGGCTATAGTTCCTCAGGTATGCGATGCTGTAGATATTCCTGTAATTGCAGCAGGAGGAATCGCAGGAGGTAGGCAGCTTGCGGCGGCCTTTGCCCTTGGCGCATGCGGAGTTCAGGTAGGAACATGTCTTCTTGCATCCTTAGAGTGTCCTATTCACGAAAACTATAAGCAGGCGGTGATAAAAGCAAAGGCAAACGATACAGTAGTTACAGGAAGAATTGCAGGTGTTCCAGTACGACTTATAAAAAATCCTATGGCTCGCGAATATCTGAAGAGAGAAAAAGAAGGTGCAGATGTCATGGAGCTAGAAAAGTACACCTTAGGTTCTCTCAGAAAAGCAGTATTCGATGGAGATATAAAAAACGGGTCACTGATGGCAGGTCAGGTGTGCGGCATGGTAAAGGAAATTCGTCCGGTGAGAGAAATTCTAAAGGAGATGGCAGATGAGTATGAAAACATTAGAAAAGCTTAGAATTCCGCTGATTCAAGGTGGCATGGGTATCGGGATTTCCCTCTCTGGCCTTGCAGGAGCTGTTGCAGCATGCGGCGGGATGGGGGTCATATCGACTGCCAATATCGGATTTCGCGAACCGGACTTTTATGATAATCCAAAAGAAGCGAACAAAAGAGCCCTTCGGGCGGAAATAAGGCGCGCTTTTGAGATCGCCGGAGGAAATGGCATGATTTGCGTAAATGCTATGGTGGCCACAAGCGACTATGAGGATGCTGTAAAGGTTGCCTGTGAAGAGGGCGTTGATGCTATTATTTCTGGGGCCGGCCTTCCGCTGAGACTGCCGGAGCTTACGGCGGGGTATGATGTGCTTTTAGGGCCTGTAGTGTCTGGGGCTAAGGCCTGTAGCACGATTATGAAAATCTGGGAAAGGCATAGCGGCAGGAAGCCTGATTTTTTTGTGGCGGAAGGGCAGGGAGCCGGCGGACACCTTGGCTTTAGCCATGAGGATATCTTTTATGATAAATGTGGAAAAGATATTTTTGATATAACAGAAGAAGTCTGCAAAGCGGCAAAGGATATACCTGTGTTTTCTGCAGGATCGATATTTGATAGAAAAGATATAGAAAAAGCAAAGGCTCTTGGAGCATATGGCGCTCAAATAGGAACTAGGTTCATAGCAACCTACGAATGTGACGCTTCTCAAGAATATAAGGATGTAATTTTAAAGGCAGAAGAGAAGGACCTCGTGTGCTTTGCAAGTCCTGTCGGAATGCCTGCAAGAGGCCTTAAAACACCACTAATAGAAAAGGTCATGGAAGGCGAGAGAACTGAACCGGAAAAGTGCATAGGCTGCATCAGAACGTGTAGGCCAGATGAAACACCTTACTGTATAACAAGGGCTCTAATAGATGCATGCCTTGGAAAATACGAAACAGGACTATTTTTTGCAGGAAGCAATGTAGGCCGCATAAACGAGATGAAAACTGTAAAAGAGCTTATTTTAGAGCTCTTTGGCGATGATATGGAGAGCATATAATGAAACTTGGAATTTTATTTGCAGGGCAGGGAAGCCAGAAAGTCGGAATGGGAAAAGATTTTTATGAAAGCAGCGAAAGCTTTAGAGGAGTCTTTGATCTTCTAAATGATGAACAGAAAAAAATAGCCTTCGAAGGACCTGCGAAGCTTCTTTCGGATACGAGAAACACTCAGCCGATTATGGTTGCTTTTGCCCTCGGCGTTTATAAAGAATTAGAAAAAAATAATATCAAAGGCGATATGTTTGCGGGACTATCACTAGGAGAGTATTCAGCTTTAGGTGCTAGCAGTGTATTTGATCCTAAAACAGCAGTGAGCTTAGTGTCAAAAAGAGCTGAGTTTATGCATGATGCAGCAAAGGAAGTAGACTGCAAAATGATGGCTGTAATGGGTATGGAATACGAAAATTTGGAGAAAATCTGCAATTCTGTGAACAAAAGTTTTGCAGAAGATGGCTGCGAAGGAAAACACTCCATCGTTCAGATTGCAAATTGTAACTGTCCGGGTCAAATTGTAATTGCAGGAGATGCAAAAGCCGTAGAAATGGCTTCTGAAATCGCGCTGGAGTACGGAGCAAAGAGAGCATTGCCTCTTGCAGTTAGCGGACCCTTTCATACAAGCTATATGAAGCCTGCAGGAGAGCGCCTTGCTAAGGAGCTTAAGAAGGCAAAATTTGCTCAGATGAAACAGCCTGTAGTTTTCAACGCTATAGGGCGAGAAAAGGCAGAAGATGAGAGCATTGCAGAGCTTCTCGAAAAACAGGTTCAAAGCAGTGTATATTTTGAAGACTGTATCAAAACAATGGCTGAGTCTGGTATTGATACTTTTCTTGAAATCGGACCTGGAAAAGCCCTTAGCGGTTTCGTTAGAAAAACATGCAAAGGAGCTACGGTTATTAATATTGAGACCGCTGAGGATTTTGCAAATGCAGTATCGAGGCTGAAAGGAGAATTATGATGGAAAAGAAGGTTGCCCTTGTGACAGGTGCAGGACGCGGAATCGGACGAGCAGCTGCTGTTAAGCTTGCATCTATGGGAAACGATATAGTTATAAATTATGCGGGAAATGTAAAAGCTGCAGAGGAGACAGAGTCCCTTTGCAAGGAGCTTGGCGCAGAGACTTTGATTCTTCAGGGAGATGTTTCAAAGTCAGAAGACGTTGAAAATCTTGTGTCAAAGGCCATAGACATTTTCGGTAGAATAGATATTTTAGTTAACAATGCAGGAATAACAAGAGATGCTTTGATTATGAGGATGGAGGAGAAGGATTTTGATGATGTAATTTCTGTAAATCTGAAGAGCGTTTATCTGATGAGCAAAGCAGTGAGCCGCCTGATGATGAGAAAAAAATCAGGAAAGATAATAAATGTTTCTAGCGTTGTAGGAATCATGGGAAATGCAGGGCAAGTTAACTATTCTGCGAGTAAAGCCGGCGTTATCGGAATAACAAAGTCTCTCGCAAGGGAGCTTGCATCGAGAAATATAACGGTAAATGCAGTTGCGCCAGGGTTTATAGAAACAGATATGACGAGGGTGCTTAGCGATGATGCGAAGAAGAAAATTTCAGATACTATTCCTGCAGCATGTCTTGGAAAACCCGAGGATGTGGCAAATGCAATTGGATTTTTGGCATCAGATGAAAGTAGCTATATAACAGGTCAGGTAATCTGTGTTGATGGCGGAATGTGCATGAGATAAGGTGAAATGGTGTAGTCGTATGACAGGCACTTACG
The DNA here is from genome assembly GCA_963558075.1 of uncultured Clostridia bacterium. GTDB lineage: Bacteria > Bacillota > Clostridia > Peptostreptococcales > Anaerovoracaceae > CALHKP01. The sequence continues at coordinate 8,473 of CAUWFN010000015.1, forward strand.
TTAGAATCGCGCGTGAGGTGCAAAGTGAAATGGCAAATCGAAAAATGCAGCACGCAAGGCTACTTGCATCACTTGTTAGGCGCAGCGCGAGGCTACTTGCGAAATGGAGAAATATATGAAAAGACGAGTTGTAATTACAGGGATGGGGGCACTTTCCCCTATAGGAAATACTGCATGCGAGATGTGGGAAAATGCAAAAAATGGAGTCTGCGGAATAGATTATATAAAAAGCTTTGATGCTTCAGAGCACAAGGTTAAGGTTGCCGGAGAGCTGAAAGGCTTTGATTCTCTTGAGCATATGAGCAAAATGGAAAGCAGAAGAACTGCAAGATTTACGCAGCTTGCTATTGTGGCGGCACGAGAAGCCTTCAAGCAGTCAGGGCTTGATATGGAAAAAGAAGATCCTTCTAGGTGCGGAGTCAACATATCTAGCGGTATAGGTGGACTTCCGACAATCGAGGAAGAACATTACAAAGGAGCAAAGCGCGGTTTTGATAGGGTATCGCCTTTGTTTGTACCTATGGCTATAACAAATATGGCGGCAGGTATGGTTGCAATTGAATTCGGTTTTACTGGCAGTGCAACTTGTATGGTTACAGCCTGTGCTTCAGCAACAAATGCTATAGGCGAGGCTTTTAGGCAGATTCGCGACGGATATGCCGATGTTTTTCTCACAGGTGGAGCAGAAAGCTGCATTAGCGAACTTGGCATCGGTGGATTTACAGCGATGAGAGCTTTATCGGAGTCAGAAAATCCAAACAGAGCCTCGATTCCTTTTGATAAGGAAAGAAATGGATTTGTAATGGGAGAAGGCGCAGGAGTTCTTCTACTCGAAGAATATGAACACGCAGTAGCAAGAGGTGCTGCGATAATTGCAGAGGTTTCGGGATACGGTGTGAGCTGCGATGCAAATCACATGACGGCTCCTTTGGAGGACGGAAGCGGGGCTGGAAACTGCATGAAAAATGCACTTTTAGATGCGAAAATCAAAGCGGAGGATATCGGATATATTAATGCGCATGGAACATCGACTCCTATGAATGATAGGGGAGAAACAAAGGCAGTAAAGCTTGCGTTTGGAGATCACGCATATAAATTATGTATGTCATCAACAAAATCGATGACCGGCCATCTCTTGGGTGCATCGGGAGGCATCGAGGCTGTGATTACGGCCTGTGCTTTGAAAGATGGTTTTGTTCCTCCTACTGTAAATTACATTACTCCTGATGATGAATGCGATCTTGATGTTGTTCCAAATGTAGGAAAGGAAATCGAACTTGAGTATGCAATGAGTAATTCCCTTGGATTTGGAGGGCACAATGCCTCGATAATCCTAAAAAAATTCAGATAGAAACTGTGGAGGTTTGATTATGAGATTAGACTCAAATGAAATACAGAAAATACTTCCTCATAGATATCCGTTTTTGTTAGTAGATAGAATTGAGGACTTTGAAGAGGGTAAGTGGGCAAAGGGTATCAAATGTGTCACTGCAAACGAAATGCATTTTACAGGTCATTTTCCAAAGAAGCACATTATGCCGGGTGTTTTGATCATGGAGGCACTAGCTCAGACAGGTGCTGTTGCAATACTTTCTTCGCCTGAGAATAGAGGCAAGATTCCGGTGTTTGGCGGAATCAAAAATTGCAGGTTCAAAGAGCCTGTGGTTCCAGGTGATGTGCTTGAGCTTTACTGCGAGATGACACAGGTGAGAGGAAGCGTAGGCTTTGGCAAGGCTGTGGCAAAGGTGAAAGGCAAGGTAGCAGCTCAAGGAGAAATATCATTTGCTATAATCGATGATTCTGATGAGCCAAAAATAGAAGAGTGCCTATAACTATGTAAAACAAAAAGAATGCATTCGCTTTCTATACTAAGTTTTAAGCTGATATACGCACTTTGCAAAGTTTGGACATTTTAGGTATTTTGGTAAGTCCAAAAGATTGCATTCACCAGTTTGATTTGATAGAATAATATTAATATGACTAAAGAATTGGAGAGTGCGCTCAATGCTGGAAAACTCATTTGCAAAAATATATACAAAGTTCAAAATGAGCCTTTATTCCAAGGTTTTCAACCAGGATATAGATGTAGAAGATAGTCTGTCTGCTATAGAGGTTTTGTGCGTGGAGCTTATTTGCTCTATGGGAAAGCCTACAATTGCTGAATTTGCAAAGTTCGCGCAGCTGTCTGCACCTAATGCGGCATACAAGGTTAACAGTCTTGTTAAAAAAGGCTATGTCAACAAAGTGCAGAGCAAGTCAGATAAGCGTGAGTACCATCTAGAGGTTACAGAGAAATATACGAAGACCTATGGCGTGACGTACGATTACATAGGTACTGTAATGCAGAGAATTCGCGAGAGATTTTCACCGGAGGAGGTCGAAGAACTTGAGGAAATCCTTGGCGTTATAGATGATGAGCTGATGCCAGAGGTTAAGCTCGGCTCAAAAGACAGCGCAAGGCTTATGAGTGATTCTACTGATAATACTGATAAGAACGAGGATGAGTCTTTGCAAAGACAAGATGATAAGCCCTCTCATGACGATGAATCTGAAGAATGATATTTAAACTGAAAGAGTAAACAAAAAGACGCCGTTAAATTAGGCGTCTTTTTTAAGTGTGCTGGCAATTATTGATATTTATATGTGTTTAACACTTACACTTTCTATATATTGATTTTCTATTTATATAATTTTTTCTGTTTTAATAACATGTAAATTCCGTATGCAATTGCTCCAACATTTCCGGCAATCATATCTGTGATTGTATCAACCATTCCGCGCTGCATTTCGCCACCGGCTAGCTTGTCTGCGGTGAATTCAAATATCTCCCATATACCTGCGCATCCACTGGAAAACATAACTGCTGCAAAGAGCAGAGGGATAAATATAATCGTTTTATCTTTTATATCCGTAAATCTGCCTACGAGAAATTCAGCAAGCATCATACCGAAGGCAGCAAGTAGAAAGCCGCTGATCAGGTGAACTATTTTGTCGTAAGGTCCAAAGGTTCTGTATAGGTTGATTACAGAGCCCATTGGCGATGCTAAAAATACGAACACAAGCATGCTGTAGTATAGTGTATCGTTTACTTTGAACAGTTTACCGACCAAAACTGCTACAAGGATTGAAGCAAATGAGCCAATAATCGTTGTTACAGCAGGGTCTCTTCCAATCGCAAATGCGATGCCAATTGTGGCAATGTCGAGCACGACAAGAATGCACAGTGCGAGTAGTCTTTGTTTGGTTTGTTTTTTGTCAGTCACAAAAATCACCTTCCCCCAATTTGTTTTCTTATTTCCCCTTATATTTTCTGAAGCTGCGGAATTGAATATTTTTTGCCAGCCCCTAAATAGTATTAATAGTATAGCACGATATTGCCCTCTATGAATCTGAAAATACCGTGAAGATTTGACGCTCTCATGTCTAAAGACAGTGATTTATTTTTGTTTTTTAGGCATCTTGCAGGTTAAAGTATGATAGAATTGTGTTAAGAATTAATCCGGAGGATTTTTAGCAGTTGCTACCGGAAAAGCTTTGATCAAAAGGCCTTTTGATAGGCTAGATAAAAGAAGGGAAGAATTATGGAATTTTGGAAAATGAACGGTGCGGGTAATGATTTTATCGTTATTAGCAATTTTGATGGGAAATATGATGGAACCGATTGGTCTAGACTTGCATCAGTGGTTTGCGAAAGACATCTTTCTATAGGGGCTGACGGTCTTATGGTTGTCGAAAAGCCAGAAGATGGCGGCGATTACAAGATGCTGTTTTTTAATAGCGATGGCTCAAGTGCCGAAATGTGCGGAAACGGTGCACGCTGCATATGTAGATTCGGATTCGAACACGGATTTGCCGGTGATGTTCAGATTGTAGAGACGACAGCAGGAAAGGTAAGAGGCGAAAGACTCAGCGAAAGCAGATACAGAGTTAAGCTAAATGACCCTGAAATAATCAGGCTGAATCAGGCGACTGATATAGACGGTAAAACTTATAGCTATGATTATATTGAGCTTGGAAATCCAGGCGTACCTCACATGTGTGTTGAGATAGAAAATCTGAGGGAGTTTCCTGTCGATGAGCTTCGAGCTTTAGGATCAAAGCTGAGATTTTGCAAAGATCTTCCAAAGGGAGCAAATGTAAATTTCTATGAAATGACAGGAGAAAATACTGCCTATGAAAAGACCTTCGAAAGAGGAGTGGAGGATTTTACTTATGCCTGCGGAACAGGAACAGCATCATCTGCAATTTCGATGTACCTGCACGAAAAATCTGGCAAAGTATGCGATATAGATATGGCCGGAGGCAGGCTGACTGTAGAGGTAGATGCGGATTGTGAAAATGTAAGATCGGTTTACCTAACAGGTCCGACAAACGTAGTCTGCAAGGGTGTAATAACTGACGAAAATTTAAAGTAAGGCATACGAAAATGAAAATGTATCAAAAGCCATACGATACTATTATTTTAATCTGATAAATAGAAAAGCTACTGACAAAGCGAAATGAATCGTTTTATCGGTAGCTTTTTTTGATTTTGTAATAGCAAGACGCTAGAGCTTATCAATTGTCGGATGAACGCTATAAAAGTCGCAAAGTGCCTCGTATTCTTTTAGGGCTTTCTTTGTAGGAGCGCTATCTTCTGATCTAGCCTTAACTGCTTTTATCATTATATTTCTTGCTGTATGCTTAAGTGATGTAAATTCTATCATCGCAACATCATAGCCCTTTGATTCAAGCTTTAGCCCGCGAAGTCCGTCAGTCAGATATTCTGTAAGTCTATCCTTGAGGATTCCGTATTTTAGCATAGGGTCATGAATGTCATTTTTTATCTGCTTGAAAAGCTCGTGCTGGCAACATGGAACTGAGAGGATTACCTTGGTGTTCCAAGATACAGCATTTATAAGAGCAAAATCTGTAGCTGTATCACAAGCATGGAGTGTAACTACCATGTCGGCATTGTCTTCTCTATAGTCTGCGATATCGCCCATAAGAAACTTAAGTTCATCGTATCCGAGGTCAGATGCTACGGCATTACAGAAATCAATTACATCCTTTTTTAAATCAAGGCCTATGATTTCGACATTTCTATTTTTGATCACCTTTAGATAATGGTAAAGAGCAAAGGTCAGATAGGCTTTGCCGCAACCAAAGTCGATAATCTTGAGAGTCTTATCCTTTGGAAGGTACTCGAAAACGTCTTCTACAATTTCAAGGTATCTATTTATCTGTCTGAATTTAGAATAAGCACGCTTGTGAACGTTTCCGGAAAGATCCATGACACCGAGTCTTATGAGAAAATCGCAAGGCTTTCCGTTTGGAATGATATAGTTTTTCTCTCTGTTATGGCTAAGTTCAAGAGATGGCATAGAGTGAGTCGGAGGCTTTCTTGTGATTCTGGCCTTTTCCGGCTTTGATGCGAGAATCTGGATGTCCTCGCTTTTTGTAAATATGTCTGCCTGTTTGAATTTTTCGTTCATGAGAGAAATTGCAGTTTCGCATGCGGCATCCTTTGTTAGGTTTTCGTGGGTAACTTTTTTGTCAAAAGTATATTCAACCTGATAGAGAAGTTCGTCTTTGATCTTCACTTTGCGAAACATAGCCTTTTTTTCTGGTATAGATTTTTTTCTTTTTGATGCGAGAACTACTCTTATGATTTCGTCCTGATCAAAAATGCTGCGCAATGTTTTTTCTAATTCGTTCATATATTAATCACTTTCGCGTGATAATGAGCAAAAGTGAGCACTCCTTTCGTAATAATACATAAATTTTACATTTTACAAGTAAAAAAATCAAGTATACATATGTCTACAATGCCTGTATATATTGTAAATACTCCCATTTTATGGTATTATAGAGTGATAAAAAAATGTAGAGGGTGAATTGATGGAAGACAAACAGAAAATAATTAACATAGCAGTTATAGCCCACGTAGACGCGGGCAAATCTACTCTTGTAGATGCATTTCTGAACCAGAGCGGGATTTTTAGAGCAAATGAGGAAGTTGCAGATTGTGTAATGGACAGTGATGATATCGAAAGAGAAAGAGGAATAACAATCTATTCCAAAAACTGTTCGGTTATGCACGATGACGTAAAGATAAATATTGTAGATACACCAGGCCATGCTGACTTCTCATCAGAGGTTGAGCGTATAATGAAAACTGTAGACACAGTTATTCTTCTGGTAGACTCAAGTGAGGGTCCAATGCCTCAGACAAGATTTGTTCTTACAAAATCTCTTGAGCAGGGCCTAAACCCTATTTTGTTTATCAACAAGCTAGACAAGAAAGATGCAAGAATAGAAGAAGTTGTAGACGAGGTTTATGAGCTTTTCATGGATCTCAATGCAAACGACAAACAGCTGGATTTCCCTATTTTATACGGAATTGCACGTCAGGGAATTGCAGTTAGAGAACCAAAGGACGCGGAGGGAATCTTTGTTGACCAAAGCGGCGTAAAGCTAAAACACACGCCGGCAGGCTACGGAGGACTTGATATAAGACCTCTCTTTGATACAATCATTAACCACTGCGAGCCTTATCCTGACCTTAGAGATGAGCCACTTCAGTTCCAGGTTTCAACACTTGGCTACGACGATTATATCGGAAGACTTGGAATCGGCCGAGTAACCAAAGGAGTAATCAAATCAGGTCAGACTGTTGCTGTAGCAAAAGATAACGGAGAAATCGTACAGAGAAAAATCAATCAGGTATTCGTTTACAGAGGACTCAAGAGAGTCGCTGTAGAAGAAGCAGAGTGCGGAGACATCGTAGTAGTATCAGGTATTTCTGATATCTCAATTGGTGAGACTATCTGTGACCCTGCAAATCCTGATCCGATGGAAAGTATTCACATAGAAGAACCAACACTGTCAATGAACTTCATGGTTAACAAATCACCTTTCGCCGGAAAGGTAGGAAAGTTCGTAACATCAAGACACATTAGAGAAAGACTTGATAAGGAGCTTGAGGTTAACGTGGGTCTGACAGTAGAGGAAACTGATTCAACAGACTGCTTTAAGGTTTCCGGTAGAGGAGAGCTTCATCTTTCAATTCTCATAGAAAACATGAGAAGAGAAGGTTATGAACTTGCCGTATCAAAGCCTGAGGTAATTCTCAGAAAAGATGAGGCAGGTAGAAAGCTTGAGCCTGTGGAAGAAGTAGTTATAAGTGTACCGGATGAATACGCCGGCACAGTAATTTCTAAGCTGAACCTCAGAAAAGGTCTGATGGTTCAGATGTCCGGTGAAAACGGATACACAAAGATGGAATACCACGTTCCGACAAGAGGACTTTTGGGATACAGATCGGAGTTCATCAATGACACTCGCGGTGAGGGAACAATGGAAAGACGTTTCTTTGCTTTCGAGGAATACAAAGGTGAAATTCCAGGAAGAACTAACGGAGTTGCCATCGCAATCGAAGAAGGGGTATGTACACCATATGCACTGTTTAACATCGGTGAACGTGTGCAGATGTTTGTAGATCCTGGAACAAAAGTTTACGAGGGCATGATTGTGGGTATGAACTCAAGAAGCGAAGACATGGAGGTTAATCCATGCAAAGCCAAGAAGGTAAGCAATATGCGTGCTGCTGGAAGTGACGATGCAATCAAACTGTCTCCGCCTAGAAGGTTTACCCTAGAGGAGGCTCTAGAGTTCATCGAAGATGACGAGCTTGTTGAGATTACTCCTGACGATATCAGACTTCGCAAAAAGCTTCTGAGAGAAATCGAAAGAAGAAGATCCGGAAGGTAGGTTCTGATGAACGAAAAACTCATGTCTGCTTTGATGGTTGCCTTAAATGGCGTAATCGTAGCAGTTGTCGGAATGATAGTAATAAAAATTTTACTAAAGGTAGAGGGCAAAGCCCTAAAAAAGACAAAGCTTGATCCGGCGCTTCATCTGTTCGTGATCAAAGCAACGAAAGTAACTCTGGGAGTTGTGCTTGTAATCATGGTGCTTCAGATTCTCGGAGTCAGCACATCTTCGCTAGTTGCAGTACTTGGTGCGGGAGGCGCGGCAATTGCCCTTGCACTCAAGGACAGCCTCGGAAATGTAGCAGGAGGAATACTGATTCTCATCAATAAACCTTTCAATCAGGGCGATACGATAGAGGTTCAGGGTTCATCCAATGTGACAGGTGTAGTTGACAGCATAGATTTGATGACAACGAAACTTAACACATTTGACAACAAGATTGTGACAGTGCCTAACGGCAGCATAACAACAGCAGTTATTACTAATTATTCAACCGCAGATATCAGAAGGGTTGATTGTTTATTCAATGTTGGGTATAATTCAGACATTGAGAGAGTTAAAAAGATTCTTCGAGATGTTGCATCAGGGAACGAAAAAATCATGCATGATCATGATTATGTAATTGGAGTTTCTAATCATGGGGACAGTTCCCTAGAGATGGATCTCAAGGTTTGGTGCAAAACCGAAGACTATTATGAAGTGAAGTATTATTTGGAGGAAAAAGTAAAGATAGCATTCGATGCTGAGGGAATAGAAATTCCATATCAGCAGGTGGACGTTCATTTATTAAATCGTTTTTAATTTTTTTGTAAATAGAGAATGGGAGAAGAATTATGAAAGGAATTAAAAAATTTAAACGTGTTCTCGTAGCAAACAGAGGAGAAATCGCTATTCGTATTTTTAGAGCTTGCAGTGAGCTTGGAATCAGAACAGTAGCTATTTACTCAGAAGAGGACAAAAATGCATTATTCAGAACAAAAGCCGACGAATCATATCAGATAGGAAAAGGTAAGGCTCCAGTAGCAGCTTACCTGAGCATCGACGAAATCATCGAGCTTGCAAAAGCAAAAGGTGTAGATGCAATCCACCCTGGTTACGGATTCTTATCCGAAAACAGTGAATTTGCTAAAGCCTGCGAAGATGCAGGAATCGAATTCATCGGACCTACACATGACATGATGGATCGTCTTGGAGACAAAATCAAATCAAAGATCGTAGCAGAAGAAGTTGGCGTTCCAACTATTCCAGGTGTAGAGGCAGCTATCCAGACAGAAGAGGAAGCTGTAGAATTTGCTGACAGATGCGGATACCCTGTAATGCTAAAGGCTGCAGCAGGCGGCGGCGGAAGAGGTATGCGTATTGTTAGAAACAAAGAAGACATTGTAAACGAATACCGTAGCGCAAAGAGCGAAGCGGCAAAAGCATTTGGTATTGATGATATCTTTATCGAAAAGTATCTTGAAAATCCAAAACATATAGAAGTTCAGGTTCTCGGAGACAAGGAAGGTAACATCGTTCACCTGTTCGAAAGAGACTGCTCAATCCAGAGAAGACACCAGAAGGTTGTAGAATTTACACCTGCAATGTGCCTGACAGATGCTCAGAGAGAAGCAATCTGCTCAGACGCTCTTAAGATTGCAAGAGCTGTAAACTACAGAAGTGCTGGTACAGTAGAATTCCTTCTTGACCAGAACGGAAACCACTACTTTATCGAAATGAACCCTCGTATTCAGGTAGAACACACTGTAACAGAAATGGTTACAGGTATCGATATCGTTCAGTCACAGATTCTTGTAGCACAGGGATATGCTCTGAACTCAGACGAAATCGGAATCAGAAGCCAGAAGGATATCACACTTAGAGGTGCAGCTATCCAGTGCAGAATCACAACAGAAGACCCTGCTAATGGCTTTGCTCCTGACACAGGTACAATCGAACTTTACAGAAGTGCTTCAGGATATGGAATCAGACTTGACGGTGGTAACGGATTCACAGGTTCAGTTGTTACACCTTACTACGACAGCTTACTTGTAAAAATCACTGCATGGGCAAGAAACTTCGAAGAAGCAAGAAGAAAAGCTATGCGTGCTCTTAGAGAGACAACAATCAAAGGCGTTAAGACAAATATCGGATTCCTTTCAAACGTACTTAACCACGAACTGTTTATAGAAGGAAAGTGCAACACAGGCTTTATCGCTGCACATCCAGAACTTATGGATATCAGAACAAAAGAAGACAAAGAGCTTAAGGTTCTGACATTCTTAGGAAACAAGATTGTTAACGAAACAAAAGGTCACAAGCCTCAGTTCAACGTTCCTGTATTCCCAAAAATTCCAATGAAGGAAATCAACACATTATCAGGAACAAAACAGCTCCTCGACAAAGAAGGACCAGAAGCTGTTGCAAAATGGGCTCTTGATCAGGAAAAACTTCTTATCACAGATACAACTATGAGAGACGCTCAGCAGTCACTTATGGCTACTCGTGTAAGAACAGTTGATATGGAAAAAATCGCTCCTGCAGTTGCTCTGTACGGAAAAGATTTGTTCTCACTAGAAATGTGGGGCGGAGCTACATTTGATACATCATACAGATTCCTAAAGGAATCACCATGGGAAAGACTAGAAACACTACGTGCTAAGATTCCAAACGTAATGTTCCAGATGCTCATCAGAGGTGCAAACGCTGTAGGATACAAGAACTATCCTGATAACGTAATCAGAGAGTTCGTAAAGCAGTCAGCTAAGGCTGGTATCGACGTATTCAGAATCTTCGACTCACTGAACTGGATCGAGGGTATGGAGGTTGCTCTTGATGAAACTCTTAACCAGGGTAAGGTTGCAGAAGCATGCCTGTGCTACACAGGAGATATCCTTGATGGAAGAAGAACAAAATACAACCTTGACTACTACATCAGAATGGCTAAAGAACTCGAAAAGAGAGGCGCTCACATTCTTGGAATCAAAGACATGTCAGGTCTGCTAAAGCCAATGGCTGCAAGCAAGCTGATCTCAGCACTGAAACAGGAAATTTCAATTCCAATTCACCTACATACTCATGATACAAGTGGTAATGGTATCGCTACAATCCTTATGGCTGCACACGCAGGCGTAGATATCGTAGACGCTGCATTCAACAGTATGGCAGGACTAACATCACAGCCAGCTCTAAACTCAATTGTAGCTGCTGCTGAACACAGTAACAGAGATACAGGTATCGACCTAGACGGAATCCAGAAGATTTCAGAATACTGGAGAGATGTAAGACCTGTATATGCAGGATTCGAATCAGAACTTAAGACTTCATCAGCAGAAATCTACAAGTACGAAATCCCTGGCGGACAGTATTCAAACCTAAAACCACAGGTAGAATCATTCGGACTTGGTCATAAATTTGATGATGTTAAGAATATGTATAAGGATGTAAACAATATGCTTGGAGATATCGTTAAGGTAACTCCTTCATCAAAGGCAGTAGGCGACATGGCTATCTTCATGGTACAGAATGGCCTAACACCAGAAAACATCCTAGAAAAAGGACAGGGTATCGACTTCCCAGACTCAATCGTTTCATACTTCGAAGGTATGATGGGTCAGCCTGAAGGCGGCTTCCCAGAAGATCTGCAGAAGCTAGTACTTAAGGACAAAAAGCCAATCACTTGCAGACCTGGTGAACTTCTTGAACCGGAAGATTTCGATGCAATCAGAACTAAGCTTATCGATGAGCTAAAGCTAGAAGGAACAGATCAGGAAGTAATCAGTTACGCTCTATATCCAAAAGTATTCGAAGACTATATTAAGTCAGTAAGAAAAGAAGGCAACTACAGATACATGGGATCAGATATCTTCTTCCACTCACTTGAAGAAGGTGAAACTTGCGAAGTTAAGCTAGAAGAAGGTAAGATTCTTGTAATCAAGCTTGCTGAAATCCGTGATACAAATGCAGAAGGATTCAAGGAACTTGTATTCGAAGTTAACGGAAACAGAAGAGTTGTTAAGATTAAGGACAACGACGTTCACGAAGGTATTAGCGTTGAGTCAATCAGATATGCTGACGAAGAAAATCCACTAGAAATTGGTGCAAACATTCCTGGAAACATCATCAAGGTGCTAGTTAAGGAAGGCGAAACTGTAGTGGACAAACAGCCTATCGCTGTAATCGAAGCTATGAAGATGGAAACTAACATCATTGCAACAGCAAAGGGTGAAGTAGAAAAGATCTTCGTAAAAGAAGGACAGCAGGTTAAGGCAGGAGAAATGATCGCACTTCTGAAATAACAAAAGGTTATAGAGATTTGAAAACGAGAGGTTAGACTTTCGTAGCCGAATAGGCGAGAACTCAGACTTTCTGAGTCGAATAGGCGAGAACTCAGAATTTCTGAGGCGAAGATAGTTAAATCTGTCGGAAAAGATAGAGGCTACATCCTTTGGAACCTGCAAGGAGAGCCGCTTGAGATTGATGAAGGCGAAGGACGATTAAAAATGATTCAGGCCCGGACTTGGCGAAATTTCAAGCGAGCATTGAGCGTGCAAAGCGCATAATGCATGTAACCTAAACAACAACATAAAATAATAAGAGCACTGCGCGTGGGAACAAGAAAATGTTCAAACCGCAGTGCTTTTTATGTGCAATATTCGGCCGATGATTTCTGCATGCGGTAATTATTGTAGACTAGGATTTTTGCGAACAAGGGCAAATTTTAGTCCAGTTTGCATTATTTGATGCACAAATCGAGAAAATGAAAAATCTGCATCCGGAAATCAGGGAGTCGATTGAAGCATAAATCGCGAAATCCCAAATCATGCTTCCGAAAATAGGGCAAGGTAATGAAGCAGTTTTTGCATTTTCGCAAAATCTGCTTCAAATGTGCAGGTAAATTAGGCCTAAAATTCGGAGCAGATTTTGCTACATTGCCTTTTATGCTTCAAAAATTGAAAGATTCGATTGAAGCATAAATCGCGAAATCCCAAATCATGCTTCAAGAACAAGGCGATTTTACGGATGCAGTTTTGCTAATAAATGGAAAACTGCTTACATTTTAGATATATAATGTAGTGATTTACAGCATGGTTTGAGAATTTACAATTCATGCTGTAAATTTCCAATCAAAAAACAGCACAAATCTTGTTTTCTTGAAATGTGCTGTGCCGGGCCGTCTTAAATTACAGTACAAATCTTATTTTTTTGAAACGTGCTGTATCGGGCCGTCTTAAATTACAGCATAGACTCTGATTTTCTTGAAATGTGCTGTACCGGCCCGCAGAATAGCCGCAGTATCGCCGCGGAATCACAGTATCGCCGCGGAATTGCCAGCGAATCTCTGCAAAATAATCCTGCGGCGTTTGATGTTTAGAACTCTGCATTGAAAAAATTATCAATCACTGCATGCATTTCTGGGGAAACCCATTTGTCGCGGTGGTGAAGAACCTGGGCCCATATTTCCAGATCGAAATCGTCAATGTCAAGGTAAACAAGAGCGCCGTCTTCGAGATATTTCTTTGTTGCAAAATCAGGAAGATAGGTTATTCCGGCGTTGTCTGCTGTAAGCTGGCATATGAGATCAGTATTTCCTGTTTCTAGAACTGGTTCTGCCTCTAGGGACATGCTAGCAAGTTTTTCATCAAAAAGGCGTCGGTAGCTCATGCCTTTTTCTGTGAGCAAAAAAGCCTCGCCCATGAGATCTCTTATATTTATATGTTTTTTACCAGCAAGTCGATGCTTTGATGATGCTGCGATATGCATTGATATTTTTGTTTCTTTTACTATTTTATATGCAGCGTGGTAGATGTGGCTGTCTAGCGTGTAGACTAGATCTGCTTCATTTTGATTAATCATTTGAAACATCGCCTCTGTCTTAGCTGAGGTTATAAGGAGGTTTATATCCGGAAATTTCTTGCGGAAATCTTCGAATCTTTGATTCAATAAAAGTATGACAAGAGAGTCGGACATTGCAAGACGTATATTGCCATGAAGCATTGCTTTGTCAGAGCCTGAGCTGATCATATCACTTGCGATGTCAGTGATTTGGTATGCGTACTTTAGGATTTCGCGGCCTTTTCCTGTAAGGGAAACGTTGTGGTTTACACGCTCAAACAGCCTTGCATTCAGTTCGCTTTCTAGCTGTTTTATCTGAAAGGAGACTGTAGACTGAGAGTAGCCGAGCTTTTCGGCGGCTTTGGTGAAGTTGCATAGTTCTGCAACCTGTATGAATGTTTCAAGGTTTTTTATATCCATATTTCCTCCGGTTTATAAATTTAAGCTAAATTGCGCGGGCTATCAACAAAGTCTAAAGCAAACAAAAGTTTGTGTGTTTATGTCCTTGAGTCTTGCAAATGCATCAGACGTATATAGCGCTGAGCTTAAATACTTTCTTATTAATCATATGATATAAGGTAATTGTATAATCGAAAAACTAGATTACTATAATTATAATTATCAATTTTACAAATGTAAATAGCTGATATATACTTTGATACATAGAAAATCACTTATGTAATCTTACGCGGCATAGTAAAGGAGATTTACGCGAGCAAAAATGCTCACCCAGAGCCCGAGGCTGGCACGATTAAGCGGCTACGGACCCGAAGACCAAAGGTCTGCATCCCGAGCCTGAACCTCGCATCCCAGAGCCCGAGGCTGGCACGATTAAGCGGCTACGGACCCGAAGACCAAAGGTCTGCATCCCGAGCCTGAACCTCGCACCCAGAGCCCGAGGCTGAGACGGCACAAATCAGTGGACGCATACTAGAAGACGAAAGGACCGTACACGCATCTTGAGCCTGAACATCGCATCCCAGAGCCCGAACTACGAAGACCAACGGCCACATCCCCGAGGAGCGAACTTGCAGGATAAAAGCGGAATCTTTAACAGGGAATATGCAAGCGGAGGATTTATCACGAAAGGAATCAGATATGGATATTTTAATTAACGGCTTTTACGCAATCTACAATCTGTTCTGGGGCACTTTGATTTCAATACCACTCCCAGGCGGAAACAGTATCGACTTATCATTACTTGTAATTATTCTGGTCCCTGTAGGAATATATTTTACGTTCAAAACAAAATTTTTGCTGATCAGATTTTTCCCAGATATGCTTAAGCTGACAGTAGAAAAGAAAAATAAAGAAGGAAATGCCCTTTCTGGAACACAGACTCTTATCGTGTCAACTGCAACAAGAGTTGGAATGGGAAACTTAGTAGGCGTTGTAGCGGCAATTTCAGCAGGCGGCGCTGGAGCAGTATTCTGGATGTGGGTTATGGCAATTGTCGGTTCTTCGACAGCATTTATTGAGGCTACACTTGCGCAGCTTCACAAGGAAAAGGATCCGCTGTACGGAGGATACAGAGGAGGCCCTGCATATTTTATTCACAATATGATGGCCGATAGACGCAACAAAAAAGGAAATCCTGACAGAAGTAAAAAGAGTATTATTGCAATTCTCTTTGCACTGAGTGGACTTATCTGCTGGTGCGGAATAAGTCAGGTAATAGGAAACTCAGTTACAACATCAATGGAAAACGCATTCGGGATACCACCGATTGTAGGAGCTATCGTGCTTGTTTTACTTGCTGCATTTGTAGTGTTCAGAAAGAATGCATCTGTAAAGGTTCTTGATGTTATGGTTCCTATTATGGCAGGATGCTACTTTTTCATAACAATCTTCATAATAATAAAGAACGCAGCACTGCTACCGGATGTTTTTGTTAGAATTTTTGAAGAGGCATTCGGAATTAGACAGGTAGTTGCAGGGGGCTTTGGAGCAGTTCTGATGAATGGTGTAAAACGAGGTCTTTTTTCCAACGAGGCCGGTTCAGGATCAGCCCCTTGTGCTGCAGCTGCAGCTGAGGTTGACCACCCAGCAAAGAGCGGTCTTCTGCAGGCATTTGGTGTATTTATCGACACAATAGTAATTTGTAGCTGTTCAGCAATGATTATGCTACTTGTACCAGAAAAAACAGTAGAAGGACTTGTTGGCATGGATCTTCTTCAGGCAGCAATGAAACATCACCTTGGAGATTTTGGTGTAATATTTATTGCAATTACACTGCTGCTTTTCAGCTTTTCCACATTTATCGGTATTTTGTTTTATGCAAGACCAAATATCGCATACTTGTTCGGCGACAACTGGATTTCACAGAACCTGTACAAGATTCTTGACCTAGTAATGCTGTTTGTAGGCGGCCTTGCGGCATACACATTTGTATGGGACCTTGGCGATGTAGGAATTGCACTTATGACAGTATTCAATATGGTAGGGCTTCTTCCTCTATCAAAACAGGCTCTCGACTCGCTAAAAGACTACGAGAAAATCAGAAAATCCGAAAAGGCGATCAAAGAAAGGTAATATGGATTTTATTGACAGCAAATATTCGACGTGGTATTATAAACGTAATAAAATAATTCTGTGACATGGAAGTAGGTTAGAGTCCTGCACGGTTCCGCCACTGTAATAGAGGAGCGAACCCGAGATATACCACTGAGCAATTGGGAAGGTTCGGGTAAGCGTTGATACTTGAGTCAGGATACTTTCACAGATGTGGTAACAATAGTAACAGGCTATGACAGGGAATAATAGTAAAAACGGGCTATGCTTTGCATAGCCTTATTTTTTTTTTCAAAAGGGGGGGATTTATATGAGTAATTCCAGAAAAAAGAACAAGATGCTGGCAATTCTTCTGAGTATTGCGATGATATTTATTAACTTCGCAGTACCTTCAGCTGGATTTGCAGCAACATCACCATCAGTTTACAAGGTGCTGTTTGATGTAAAAGACGGTGATGGTCATCCTGTAGATAGTCCTTCAATTCACGTATGGACTGAATATTGGGACGGCGATACCGAAGACATTTTGCCAGATGAAAATGGCAGATACGAAATGGATAAGTATACAGATTATAATTATACCGTTTCAAAAGAAGGTTATGTAGCTGTCAGTGAAACACTATATACACCAGAAGGCCCTGATGCAGAGATGACATTAGAGATAACACTGCAAAAGGATTCGCCTGATCAGAAAAAAGCCGAGGCAGTAAAGAAGCAGTTTGACAAGGAGATTGGCGCCCTAAGACCTGATTTTGCAAAAGACAAGAACATCTGCGAGATGGTTCTTGCAAAGGTCAAAGGCTACGGAGGCCTTGACACAGAAGGTGTAACTGTAAGTCTTGCATCAAGTACCGATGATTCTTTAATTGCAAAAGACGGCAAAATCAACTACATAAAAAAAGATGAGCTGACAGGTGCGACAAATTCAAAAAACGTAAGATGTAGTTTTAACTTTGAGTGTGGCAAAGCAAAGGCAACAAGCTCAGAACGTACAGTAACTGTTGGCTGGGACAGAGACTTTTTTAACAGCAAAATCAAAGATGAATCAAAGCTTCTGACAGCTGACAAGATCAAAGGGGAGAACAAGTCACTTTCAGAGGTAACAAAAGACCTTACACTTCCAAGATGCATGGGAAAGAGTCTTCAGAAGGTGTGGTCAACTGTAAAATGGGAATCATCAGATCCAAACGTGATTTCCTTTGTTAAACCTGAGATAGATTCAGATATCTATCCTCTAACAGGAAAAGTTCATCCTTCAGACAAGGATAAGACAGTTACTTTAACTGCAACCTTTAATGCAAATGACACTGTTTTGAATTCTTATCTGGAAAAACCAGTAGACTTCGAACAAGCGATAGTTAAATTTGATGTTACAGTCAAAGGAAACGGTGCAGAGAAGCCTACAGAAGCTGAGCTAAAGGCTCTTCTAGACAAATATTACAAAGCCGATATGCTAAAAGACAGCATCACAGGCGATGTAATTGATACACAGAATGTAACAGGCGATATTAATCTTCCAAGATACACCAAAATCAAAGGTGATGATGGCAAGTTAGTATTCAAGAACAAAGAAATTAAGGTTACATCAGGAAACGAAAAGCTTGTAAAAATCAATGGATATAGAGCAAATGTAGATATCTTTGCAAAAGAAAATCCAAATGTTGACCTTATCGTTGAATTTACAAGAGACGGCGTAACAGTCGAAAAGAAAATCCCGCTTAAAGTAGGCGTTGTAACAGACGAGGAACTTGATGCAGAAATAGCAAAGATGGAGCTTGCAAAGAAGCACTACTTTGATGGCATTAACGATGGAAGCTTTGAAAATCCAGAATCTGTAACAGGAGACCTTCATCCATTCAAAGAAATGAGAACTGATAAGGATGGAAAACTTGTATGGATTTACAATGCGAAGGATTATGTAGGCGATGGAATCGTACCTGACGACTTCTTCGAGGATTCATGGGAAATGGAAGGTGCTGGATACAATAAATTCAAGTCATCTGACAATTCTGTTGTAAGGCATGACAATCTTATCGTGACAAAACCAGAAAATACAACTAAGGTTGAGATTTCATCACTTCTGAGCAGTGCAAAATACGGAAAGTATGCGAAAGCTCATCCAGAAAACGAAAAGCTTCAGAAGCTTTATAAGCAGGAAGTAAAAGTTACAGTAACAGTAAAAGGAACAAAACCTGATCCTCAGCCAGAAAAACCAGATGTTGTAAAAACAGTTAAGCTGAACGTCTTTGGTGCATTAGCAATGGACAAGGCTCCAGCAATTTACACTGGCGATGTAAGCTCAGATGAAGCTAAAAAAGCAGGTTTTGAAAAGAGTGAAAAGTACAAGAATGAAGTAACAGTTATCGATGCACTTGTTGTACTTCACAGAGATATGTTCGGAGAAGATTTTGATAAGAATCCTGAGAACTACCTCAAAATGAGCAAGCAGGGCTGGATATCAAAGATTTTCGGCGTTGAAACTTTCAACAGCGGATATCTTGTAAACGGTAAAGTTCCAGAATATCCAGATAAACCGGGAACAGGTAGTGTAGCAAACGATACAGTTCTTGGTGCAAACGATACAGTTTCAGCATTTATCTATAGTGATACAACAGGATATTCAGATATATACCTTGAATTCACAGAAAAACAGATAACTGCAAAAACTGGAGAAAAATTCACTATCACACTTCAGGGTATGAAGCCAATGTCATT
Organism: uncultured Clostridia bacterium; assembly: GCA_963558075.1. Lineage (GTDB taxonomy): Bacteria > Bacillota > Clostridia > Peptostreptococcales > Anaerovoracaceae > CALHKP01. Next base: position 27,268 of record CAUWFN010000015.1, read on the forward strand.
TGGTGCTCCTGATAAGATGTCTCCAAAAGCTGGATTCACAGTAAGACTGACTTCAGCAGATAACAAAGATGTATATCTTGAAGCTGTAACAAATAAAGATGGAAATGTAGAGTTCAAAATTCCAGAACCTGGAGTATATACTGCATCAGTAGTTGCAGGTGCAGAATACTACATCCAGCCATATGCAAAAGTAACTGTAGAAAAATCAGAAAGCTACGATATAGACAAAAAGGCCGCAGCAGACGTAGATGCAAAGATTGATGCAATCGGAGAAGTAACTCTAGATAAAAAAGCAGATATCGAAGCAGCAAGAAAGGCATATGACGATCTGACAGAGGCACAGAAGAAGCTTGTAACAAAGCTAGAAGCACTAGAAAAAGCAGAAACAGAATACAAGGCACTAGAAGATCAGCTAGCGGCAGACAAGAAACCTGGTACTGATGATAAGAAGCCAGTAACTCCAGATAAGAAACCGGGAGCACAGGCACCAGACTCATCTAAAGCACCTCAGACAGGTGATGATACACAGACAGCAGGACTTGTAGTTCTTCTAATCAGTGCAATATGTACAGCTTACATGGCTAGAAAAAAAGAAAACTAGGTTGTCCGATATTGTATATGCGAGGTTCTTTTGAGCCTCCCCTGTAATTGATCAAAAGGGATGGTAATAAATGAAGATTAACAAAGCAATTAGAATGATAATGAGAATGCAGGGCATGACATTAAGCAATATGGGAAGCTCACTGAAAAAGATTGATAAGAGGACAGGTGCTGAGAAACCACTTTCTGGAAATGATATAAGTGCAAGACTTTCTTATGATAACCTATCCTTTGATAAAGCAATGGAGATGCTAGATGTTCTTGGCTATGAGATAATTCTACAGGAAAAGGATAAAGGAGATTTAAGCAAGAAACAGATAGTTATCAATCAGAAGGACGATACGCTAATCAGAAACCCTGCATAAAGATGAGAAGAAAGTCAAGTTGTTTTAACAGTCTCAATAGGTCCCGGAAATATCCGGGGCCTATTTTTGACAGAAATATAAATAAAAAACGCTTGGAATATTGAATTTCCAAGCGTTTGGTGTTGGTATCGCATAGGGGAGTCGAACCCCTGATTCAGCCGTGAGAGGGCTACGTCTTGACCACTTGACCAATGCGACATATAAATCATATAAAATTTGTGTATTTCAACAATTTTCAGATGTGAAATATTGAAATATCACGCTATTTATTATATACTTAAATGTAATTATTGTCTAGTACTAATTCAAAAATCAGCATGAAATTTTCCGGTATCATGTTGCCGGAATTGATAAATTTTACAGACTGAATACATGTAAAGGAGCAATGTTCTTATGAGAAATTTCAAAAGCACAAGAGGAAGCAATATAGAACTTACAGGCGCACAGGCTATTATCAAAGGCCTTGCAGAAGACAAGGGACTTTTTGTTCCAACTGAAATCCCAACTTTACCTGTAACTCTAGAGGAAATGAAGGGAAAAACATATCAGGAAATCGCAAAACTTATCATTGGCGAATTTTTTGATGACTATACAGACGAAGAAATGCTCGGATGTATCGAGGGTGCATATGACTCCAAATTCGAAGCAGAAGAAGTAGTTCCTGTTGTAAAAGCAGGCGATGCATATTTCCTTGAACTTTACCACGGCAAAACAGCAGCATTCAAGGACATGGCACTTTCAATTCTTCCTTACCTTCTAACTACAGCGATGAAAAAAGAAAAAGAAGAAAAGAAGATTTGCATTCTTACAGCAACTTCAGGTGATACAGGAAAGGCTGCTCTAGAAGGTTTTGCTGACGTAGAGGGAACAGAAATCGTCGTATTCTTTCCAGAAGACGGCGTGAGCCAGGTTCAGAAGCAGCAGATGGTAACTCAGGAAGGTGAAAATACACATGTATTTGCAATCAGAGGAAACTTTGATGATGCCCAGACAGGCGTGAAGAAAATTTTCAACAACGATGAGTTTGCAAAGGAGCTTGCAGCAAAAGGTGTTAAGCTTTCATCGGCTAACTCAATCAACATCGGAAGACTAGTTCCTCAGGTTGCATATTATGTTTATAGCTACGTTAAGCTTCTCGAAGAAGGCGCAATCAAAATGGGAGATCCAGTGAACGTAGTAGTTCCTACTGGAAACTTTGGTAATATTCTTGCCGCATATTATGCAAAACAGATGGGCGTTCCATTTGCAAAATTCATATGCGCATCAAACGAAAACAAAGTTCTGACTGACTTTATCAAAACCGGTGTTTATGATATCAGAAGAGATTTTTATCTGACAAATTCACCATCAATGGATATTCTGATTTCAAGCAACCTAGAAAGACTTCTTTACCACCTGAGCGGATGCAAGGGAGAAGTTGTCAAAGAACTTATGGAAAAACTCGAAAACGAAAAAGTATATGAAGTATCAGATGATATAAAATCAGCTCTTTGTGAATTCTACGGTGGCTATGCTGACATGAAAGAGACAAACGCAACTATCGGCAAAATGTACAAAGAAGAAAACTATCTGATGGATACACATACTGCCGTTGCATATAACGTATACGAGCAGTACAGAAAAGAAACAGGCGACGAAACTGTAACTGTTATTGCATCAACAGCTAGCGCATACAAGTTTGCAGAAAGCGTTGCAGAATCAATCGGACTTCCAAAGGAAGCAAACGGATTCGAATGCGTAAAAGCACTGAACAAAGCAACTGATATCAGAATTCCAAAAGGCCTCAGAGACCTTGACAAAAAAGAAGTAAGACATAGAGAAGTAATCGACAAAGACAAGATGCTCGAAGCAGTAGAAAAGTCACTGTAGCATCAGTATTCGGGAGAAAAACTATGATAGATGACATTTTAGCGTTTAACAAAACCTTTGTTAATGACAAAAAATACGAGCCATATGCTACAAGCAAATATCCAAAGAAAAAGCTTGCGATTGTAACATGCATGGATACAAGACTTACAGAGCTTCTTCCAGCTGCACTTGGAATCAAAAACGGCGATGCCAAGATTATCAAAAATGCTGGTGGAACTATAGTTCATCCATTTGGAAGTGTTATGCGAAGCCTTTTGATAGCAGTTTATGAGCTTGGTGTAGAGGATATTATGGTTATAGGTCACACAGACTGCGGCGTTCAGCACATGGATGTAGATGAAATGATCAAAGCCATGACTGACAGAGGAGTTCCAGAGGAAACTATAGAGCAGATGAAATACTACGGTATTGATTTTGATAAATGGATTGGCGGATTTGACTGCGTTGATACAGCTGTCAAAGAAAGCGTAGAGCTTTTGGAAAATCACCCTCTTATTCCAGAAAATGTTTCTATTTATGGGTATGTAATCAACACAGAAACCGGGGAACTTATGGACGTAAAATAAGTAGCAGTTTAATAAAGAAATAAAAATGACGTTTTCAGTAACCATTATGATTACCGGAAACGTCATTTTTGATAGCCATAAATCTTAGATATATTTTTTTATTACCTTCCACTCTTCGTAGAGTCTGTCAAGATTCCATGCCGCATTTGCCGGAGATGTTGAAGGTAGATAGATTGTATCGATATCGGCTACATTAGAGACAGGCTCTGTACATGCACCCGAAGGCATTAGTTTTGATTTTTGAGACTCCTCGTAGAATTTCTGAGCAGCGCGTCCGTTCAGAAGCACAGATTTGATTTTCGCACAATCTGTAATTTTAGTCATATCGTTGAATGTATAGTTTTTGATGGAGCTGTCTGCACTTCCTTTGATTTCGCATTCTTTTATTACATCCCAGATTGCAATGTGGTGTTCGAGAAGCATTTTTTTCTTTTCTTCTATTGTGGATGGAACGTCACATTCTAGGACTCGGGAGAGAACCTTCCAAAACCTGTTTTGGGGATGTCCGTAGTAGAAGTTTTGTTCTCTTGACTTGACTGAAGGAAATGTACCGAGGATTAGGACCTTTGACTCTTTGTCATATACTGGACTAAATGGATAACTTTCCATAAATATTTACCGGCATGCACCGCTGATTTCAACGCTTTGCACGCTTTTCCTTTCTTTTGACTGAATATTCTTCACTTATTATACACTAAACAGTCATTGTAAAGAAGTCGTGAGTGATATATGATAGATATATAATGTTTGGTTAAGATGCCTTCTCACGTTTTGCGTGCAGAGGCTTTGATTTTGGAAGGATAAGGTGATTTCATGTTAGGGAATTTGAGAGTTTTGGACTTTACTACTTTGCTGCCGGGACCATATGCTACATCGCTGCTTCAGTCGATGGGCGCTGAGGTTACACGCGTTGTTGCGCCGGATAAGAAGGATATGGTTTTAGAGGACGGGCCGAGAGCTTCAACTGGAGATACAGCAAACAAACTGTGGCTTACACACGGAAAGCGCGAGCTTGAGGTTAATCTTAAGAGCATGACAGGAGTAAACTACATCAAAGACCTGATTGCCGAAAATCATTTTAACTGTATTTTTGAGCAGTTTAGACCAGGGGTTATGGATAGACTTGGTCTTGGATTCGAAGAGATAAAGAAAATTTCACCGGAAATCATATATGTGAGCATAACAGGCTACGGCCAGGATGGCGAATACAGGGACAAAGCAGGCCATGATATAAACTATCTTGCTCTTTCTGGAAACATGAGCTATTCCGGAAAAATAGATGAGGGGCCTGCGCTTTACGGCATGCAGATTGCAGATCTTGCAGCGGCACAGAATGCTGTAATTGGTGCTCTTGCCGCTCACAGTAGAAGAATGCTAGACGGCAGAGGTGCTTATGTTGATGTGTCCATTATGGATAGCGTAATTCCGTTCAATACTATGAGCGGTGTTGGCGCAATGCTGAGCGGAGAAAATCCTAAGAGAGAGGGCGGATGGCTAAACGGCGGAAGCCTTTACGATTTCTACAAAACTTCTGACGGCAAGTTCATGAGTGTCGGTGCGCTAGAGCCAAAATTCTGGAAGATTTTCTGCGAAACTATGGGTCACGAGGACTGGATTGAGGCTGGCTGTGTATGCGAGGATTTCAGAGAAAAGAAGGAAATTCTAAGAGCTGATTTTGCAAAGCAGCCTAGAGCTTACTGGGAAGAACTTTTCAAGGACAAAGACGCTTGCGTGGAACCTGTTCTCAGCGCAAAGGAAGCGCTTTTGGAGCGGGAAAATGCAAGAAACAGAGGCACTATAATCAATATTGCAGACGAAATCGAAGCGGAGCATACGGAGGATGAAATCTGGATTTACGGAAATCCAATCAAATTTACAAGATAGTTGAGGTAATTTAATGTTAGCATACACATATAGAGGAAAGAATGATTTTGCACTAGAAGAAAAAGAAAAGCCTGTTTTACTAGAAAAGACAGATGCGATTGTCAAAGTAACTCTTGCAAGCATCTGTTCAAGCGATATTCATATAAAGCATGGGGCTGTTGAGCGTGCTGTAGCCGGAATTACAGTTGGCCACGAGATGGTAGGTGTAGTTGAATCGGTAGGAAGCGATGTAACAAAAGTGAAACCGGGCGAGCGTGTAACTGTCAATGTTGAGACATTCTGTGGGGAATGCTTTTTCTGCCAAAACGGTTTTGTTAATAACTGTGAGGACGAGAACGGAGGCTGGGCCCTTGGATGCAGAATTGATGGAGGACAGGCTGAATATGTGAGGGTTCCTCATGCAGATCAGGGACTGAACAAAATAGCTGACTCTATTTCGGACGAGGAGGCTTTGTTCGTTGGAGATGTCCTTGCAACTGGATTTTGGGCAGCTAGAATTTCCGAGATTACAGAGGATGACAGTGTGCTCATCATAGGGGCTGGTCCTACAGGAATCTGCACTCTTTTATGTGTAATGCTAAAAAATCCAAAGAAGATTATGATGGCCGAAACTGATCCTGTCAGAATCGAGTTTATCAGAAAGAACTATCCGGATGTTGTTATAATAGACCCTGCTGAGACAGATCTCGTTTCATTTGTAGTGGAAAACACTGAGCATGGCGGGGCAGACAGGGTAATTGAGGTTGCAGGAACTCCTGCTACATTTGAACTTGCGTGGAAGGCTGCAAGACCAAATGGAATTGTGACAGTAGTTGCACTTTATGAGGAGCCGCAGGTGCTACCGCTTCCAAATATGTATGGAAAGAACCTGACATTTAAGACAGGCGGCGTAGATGGTTGTGACTGCGACGAAATCCTAAAACTCATAGAAGAAAAGAAAATAGACACAACCCCTCTCATAACACACGAATTTGCTCTTTCGGATATAGATAAGGCGTACGACGTTTTCGAAAACCGAAAGGATAATGTAATCAAAGTAGCTGTAAGAATATAGACTTAGGTATGGCTAAAGATAAGGACAAGCAAGAGATTCGGGCTAGCGAGCTGTACCCCGAAGTGTGGACACGGACTTGCAAACAACACTTCGGGTTCCGATTCTAGATTAAGATGTATGCAGTTTTTCGATAACCAGAAAAACTGCATTCTTTTTAACCCGTACCAGACTCTATGATGAATTCCGAGGTCTGGATACGGAATCAATCGGATGTTCCATGCTTTAAAATTTGTATAATTAGGGGAGAGCATGGAACTAAACATTCGAATTACAGCATAAACCGAGAATGTAAGAGTTATGCTGTAATAAAATTAGGTGATGTACAGCATGGTTTGAGAAATCGCAAACCTTGCTGTACATTTCCTATTTCGAAAACAGCACGAATTTGGATTTTACGAAACGTGCTGTAAAAAATCGAAGCCTTGTACAGTATGAATTCGAGTTTTCGAAAACGTGCTGGAAAAAACTGCGTAAGAAGTACAGCACAGAATTGAGTCTTAATATCTGTGCTGTATTAGGCCCTAAGAATCTACAGTACAGATATAGTTTATGGAATTTGTGCTGTACAAGGCATCTAAAAACTACAGTAGATATTGTTAAAACATAGATTTGTGCTGTATTGCTTGGTAATAATCATTACAGAGAGAGGATCAATTTCTCATTAACGCAGCACTTTTGATGTAAGCCATAATTATGAATTTAAAACTACATTTTTTTGAAAAATGTTATTGACATATATCTCTAACTGCTGTATAATTTAAAACGTTGCTGACAAAAGTAACAACGCGAGTGTTCCGAGATAGCTCAATGGTGGAGCAACCGGCTGTTAACCGGTAGGCTGTGGGTTCGAGCCCCACTCTCGGAGCCATTTTTATTGCAAAACATTATAAACAGCATAGCTGATTACATAGATTACACAGAAGATTCCCTTGTAGTGGGAATTTTTTTGTTTTTTGAAAAAATTAGGCCATCACCCACAGCCCGCACCTAGCCGGCAAAGCGGCCCAAGTCTTGCGGCCATGAAACAAACGACTGGACCCGTTGCCGACACCTATATCCTGGCCACGTTGCTAACACCCATGGCCACCCACAGGGCTAGACTCCCTGGTTCTGCGACCTGCAGTATACAGTCGGGCTGGGGCCACGAGTTACTTTCTTTTTATTCCGCCTCTGTTACATTTACTTATGCATTCGCCGCATCTTATGCACTCGAGGCTGTTAGGATTTTCGTATGGGACTATGCCCATTTTGCATTTGATTTTGCATAGGCCGCACTGGTTGCAGCCGGATGTAACTTCGTATCTGTATGGAGAGATTTTGTTGAAAAATCCTAGAAAAACTCCAAAAGGACAGAAGTATTTGCAAAATGGTCTGTAGATAAAAAGCGAGAGCAAAAATACTGTTGTAAAACCAAACAGTTTGATAAAGAGAAAGATTCCGTGCCAGCTCTGTTTGTTTGGCATGAACACAAGAGGAACAAGAACAAGAAGCAGGGCGAAAATCACATATTTTATCTTGAGAAGATATTTTTCGCCGGGTAGCCTTGTAAATTTCTTTGGAAACGGTATCTTGTAAATCAATTCTTCTATGATGCCAAGAGGACAAATCCTAGAGCAGGCAAGTCTGCCGCACGTGGCAAGAAGTAGAAGTATAATCAAAAAAATCATGTAATATATATCCTTTCTTTTAATATCCTATCGTTATCCTATCCTTATTTAATCCTTTCTTTTAATATCCTATCGTTATCCTATCCTTATTTAATCCTTTGTTTTGAGATGAAAGGCCCGCCGCGCGGCGAGCCTTAACTAGTCTAGTATGTAGTTCCTTCGATTTCCTTTATTGCTGCATCGAGAATGCCCTCAACGTCTGCACCGATAACATCAAGCATTTCTGCTTTGTGGCAAGTAACGTCTTTGATGCTGAATAGCATTTGGCAAAGCTTGCTGACATAATCAAATCCAAGGTTGAAATCAGCGATTGGTCCTCCGGCAGTAGTAACATAGATTACCTTATCTACATTTGTAAGTCCTTCTGGAAATCCCTGTTCAGTGTAGTGGAATGTGAGTCCATTGACAGTAACAGCTTCACAATAAACTTTTACCATTGATGGGAATGATAAATCCCAAAACGGTGCAGCAATTACTACTGTGTCAGCTTCTTTGAACTGGCGAGCATATTTGAAAACATCATCTGAAAAATCACCGCTTGCAGCCAGGGCCTCACGCTCATTCATGGATTTTAGGTTGAGGGGCTGTATATTTTCCTTTTCCAGATTAACTTCTGTAATCTCGCCATCTAGCTTATCTAGCACATGCTGTGCAAGCATTCTTGTACGTGAATTTGGACGTACACATGCATTTACAAATAAAATCTTATTCATTGTCTTTTCCTCCGTTTATGTGGGCATGTCGAACAAAACGTATCGTCGGCACACCGCTAAATACAGAAGATGTCTTATACTTCTTGTTCGAAATATTCGTCGCGGAGAATGGACATGAGGTGAACATCGTATAAAACGCCGTTCTTGCGGCAGTTTTTTCTTAGGATTCCTTCGTACTTGAAGCCTAGCTTCAGATAAAGGCTTGATGCAGGATTTCCTGTGTAGTGGTCAAGATATAGTCTTTCTATACCGAATTCGTTAAAGCAAAGATCCATCATAGCTCTCATAGATTCTTCGCCGTAGCCTTTTCCTCTCATGGAGAGGTCACCGATATAAATTCTCCATATTTCGACTTTCCAGCCTTCGATTAGGTCTCCGAGAACGATTCGTCCGATAGGTCTTTCGTTTTCCTTTAGGCAAATCGTGTACTGCCTGTTACCTTCTGACTCTCCGTCCAAAATAAACTTTCGAATGACATCTTCTTTTGTCTGGCTGTCAGAGATGCTGAAAAATCTGTTAACCTCTGGGAGAGCTTCCCAGCTATAAAATTCCTCAGTGTCTGCAAGCACAGAGTCTCGTATAATCAAATTAGCTGTTTCGATCTTCATAAAATCCCCTCATTTCTAATCAAAATGAATCGTGTTTCAAGTATTACAGTTTTTATTATATCACACAAAAATATATTTTCTATGGGATTTCAGCTTTTATCTTCATCTGGCACCTATCAGAGAACAGAATAGCTGCTCATATTTTGGGAGAGGAGCTTTAACATTATATTTTTTATCTAAATTTTAAGAAAATATTGTAAATTGGCAAAATTATGCTACGATTAAGTAACGGCACTTTATTGCAGGAAACTATAGACTGTTAAATAAGGGCGCATTCTTTGGTAGCTAGGCTACCAATACTATTTTCTAGGAGTAGGTACTGTAATGATTGTCGGTATATTTGCTTTGATGATTTGGAACAGGTACCTAAAGAATCTTGACAGCAGTGAATCTGCAGACGGAGGCTGTGATGAAGCGTAATTATGTATATCCTATATCACTTATAGGAGTGATTCTTGTTATAGTGTGGTCGATTGCAAACAGAGACAGCTTTATCTCTGTATCAAATAAGTTATACGATATAATTATCGTTAATGCGGGGTGGCTTTATTTACTTCTGATTGCAGGGTTTGTTGTGTTTTGCATAGCCCTTGCATTTAGCAGGTATGGCGATATAAGGCTAGGCAAAGATAATGAGGAGCCCGAGTATAGTACGGTTTCTTGGTTTGCAATGCTGTTTTGTGCAGGCATGGGTGTTGGCCTTGTTTTCTGGGGAGTCTCGGAGCCTTTATCTCATTTCCTTTTTCCAGATAACATGGGAGGCGGGACACCGGAGGCCTTTGATTTTGCTATAAGATCTACGTTTATGCACTGGGGAATTCATCCTTGGGCTATATATGCTGTTATTGGACTTTCTATCGCATACTTTAGCTTTAGAAAAGGAGAGAAAAATCTAATAAGCAGCTCGTTTATTCCTATCGTAGGAAGAAAACGTGTAGAGGGCATGTTTGGTAATGCAATAGATATTCTGACAGTTTTTATTACAGTCATTGGAATTGCGACCTCACTTGGACTTGGAGCTATGCAGATTAACGGAGGATTGTCATATCTTACTGGTATTGGATATACGCTGAAATCCCAGATTATTATCATAGCCACAGTTACAGTATTTTATACGATGTCTTCGGTTAGCGGCGTAGATAGAGGCATCAAAATATTGTCTAACTTTAATCTGATTCTATTTATTGGACTTGCTGTGATTGCATTTGTAGCAGGGCCAAAGGTAGAAATCCTAAACGGCTTTGTAAACGGAATGGGAGAATATATTTCTGCATAGCTACAGAAAGTCTCAAGCTGCATGTGTATGAGGATAACAGCTGGCTGCAGGGCTGGAGAGTGTTCTACTGGGCATGGTGGATTTCCTGGGGACCTTTTGTTGGAAGCTTTATTGCGAGAATATCTAGAGGAAGAACAATACGCCAGTTCATGTGCGGAGTCTTATTTGTTCCGCTTTTGGTTTCGTGCATGTGGTTTGCAATATTTGGAGTTATGGGCATAGATTTAGCTTTCGAAAACGTATTTTCACTGGAATATCTTGGAGAGATAGTAAAAACGCCAGAAACTGCTTTGTTTATCGTGCTAAATGAATATCCGCTAGGAAGCGTTTTATCGGTAATTGCAATTGTACTTTTGTTTACGTTATTTATTACGTCTGCAGACTCTGGAACCTTCGTGCTTGGAATATTTACATCTGATGGTGCAGCAAATCCGACAAATAGAAGAAAAGTAATCTGGTGCGTAATTATATCTTTCTTTGCTATTGGGCTTCTAGTAACAGGCGGTCTGAAATCGGTACAGACAGTATCTCTTGTCGTAGCATTTCCGTTTCTGTTTATTATAGCGGCCTTATGCTGGTCTTTGTTCAAAAGCCTAAAGGAAGAAAAACAAGGAAAGGAGTAGCTTATGCTTATATTAAAAAATGCTCGTCTGATTCCTGAACTTACAGAAGGGTATGAGGAGAAGAGTGCGGATGTAGTAATTGAAGATGGAAAAATCACAGAAATTGTTCCTGCCGGCCTTGCATGATTTGGGGAGTCTGATGAGGTTATAGATCTTGATGGAAAAACTTTGATGCCTGGGCTCATAGAGGCTCACCTTCACCTTGATCTTTGCGGTATGGATACATTTGAAGAAAACGTGCAGCCTGATAGCTACAGGGTAATGCGTGCTCTTAAGCTGGCTCAGGATAATCTGAAAATGGGATATACTACAGTCAGAGACCTTGGAGATAGAAATAATATAACTCTGGGGCTTTCGCAGGCAGTAAAGGATGGGCTTGTTACAGGGCCTGACATTCTAACTAGCGGTATGATTATATCTCCTACAGAAATGGGTAACGATTATTTTGGGTCAATGTATGTAGAGGCAGACTCTCCGGAAGAATATATAAAGTGCGTGAGAAAGCAGTATCAGATGGGCGCAGACTGGATCAAAATCATGGCAAGCGGCGCGATTATGAATCCTGGGGCAACTCCTGGAATACCGATTATTTTCGAGCGTGAGCTAGAGGCTGCATGCGAGGCTGCAGACTATGTAAAACGTCCTGTTGCCGTACACTGTCATGGAACAGATGCAATCAAAATGTGCATAAGATGTGGCGTTAGAACTGTGGAGCATTCTACACTTATGGATGATGAAGTTATAGAAATGTATCTGAAGTCAGGTAAGACATTTCCTATACCGACGTTTTCTCCAGTCATCGATTTTATCGAGCATGCAAACAAAAGACCAAAGCATTATGTAGAAAAAACTTTGAAAATCACAGATCAGTACTTTGAGGGCATGAATAAGCTTAGAAAATCAGGAGTTAAAATCGGATGGGGAACAGATGCCGGTGTCTATGAGGGAAGTCATGGAAATGGTCTATATGAATCTATCGCAAGAGTAAAATATGCAGGCTTTACGCCCCTTGAGTGTCTGATTCAGGCAACAAAGAATAACGCCGAGATTTTGATGATTGATGATACTGTGGGCACTATAAAAGTAGGAAAGAAAGCAAATTTAGTCGTATTTAGTGGAAATCCAGATGAATATATAGAAGCTTTGGCAAATGTAGATATTGTAATTAAAGACGGAAATGTTATAAATTTGGCGTAATATAAAAAGCCTGAGGAATTATACTACTTTTAAAAGTTGGAACTAAAAATCTAAACTTGGAGTATATATAAAACCTCAGGCTTTTATAATTCGTATAAAGGTTCGGATACTGGAACGGTAAATGTGATACAGAATCAGTGCTATAAAGGCAGATCTTTTTTGCAGAATTTTACTGCTCCTGCTATATAACACGTTGCAGAAATTACGATAAGTATAATCATTCCAGGTATAAATCCTGTATCAACACTGGATGTTTCAATAGTCTGTACAGCGGTTGCATCAAACAGGCTGATGATTGTAAGCTTATTAAATATATTTAGAATCTCAGCACCAACGCCCATATTAACCAAGTCTTCGCTTCCAAACATACCAAGAAGGGAAGCAAGGAAGAACCATACAGTAATGCCGCCTCCGACTCCAAGGGATTTAGAGCTTTGATTAAATATGCAGCTAAACATGTAACATATACCTGCGGCGGCTTCTGTCACAAGATACATTCCGAGGTATAATAAGATGGTTCTTGGAATGTTTACTTCTCCAAAAAAGAGTTTTGTTGAGATACATCTTACTACACAAACAATGCTCATTAGTAGTAGAGGTGCTATTATCATATATGATGCTTGAGTTATGGCGACAGCTGAACGTTTTGTTGGTGTTGATAGAATGTATGCCATAGAGCCTTTATCGACTTGGCCTGCAATCAGCATATACGCTGCGATTATTATGAAAATAAAGGGTGGCAGCATGCCAATTACGGTGAAATAAATTTTGTTGAAGAATACGGTGAAATCTATGCCCTTCATTTTATCAATATTGTCAGTTGATATACCAGCTTCAGAAAGTATGGCATTCGCTATTTCATCAGAGTCAGGCTGACCTCTACCTAAGCTTTCACCACCAGATGAATTATTTATATATGAATACAGCTCCTCCATGATATTTTCGTCGATTTCGCTTTTGGTTTCTTTGGCCATTATGCTCATTGCATAGTTTGTAACATTGGCCATCATACACATCACAAGCAAAATTGCAATGGTAAGAATTAAATTGCTTTTGCATGTTTGTTTAAACAGAGGCATGGAAAAAACAGCTTTTGTTTTAGTTTCCATTTTATTTCTCCCTTCCGTATAATTCATTGAAACAGTCCTCAAGTGTATAGGAGTCTTCTTTGATATATTTTACATTTCTACATTTAATCTTTTCAAAAAGCTCCGAAGGACTATCTTTGTCAAGAATGATTTTCATTTCTTCGTTATTGTCATGAAAGCCAACATGAAATACGCTTCTTTGATTTTTCTTCATATTTTCTATTTCAATTACATCTATAATCTGCCCATCTTTTATAAATGCTACTCGCTCGCATAGCTCTTCAATCTCTTCAAAGATATGGTCTGAAATAAAAATCGTTTTTCCGCGTTTCTTTTCATGATTAATAATGTCAATAAAAACATCTCTCATCAAAGGATCTAGTCCTGTCGTTGGCTCATCTAAAATTAAGATATCTCTGTCAGCCATGAGAGCGGCAATAATTGCAGTTTTTTGATTCATGCCCTTGGACATTCTTGATAATTTTGCAGTTGCATCTAGGTTGAAGAGGTCAAGTAGACGATACATATATGTAAGATTGTCAATTCCCTGATATACAGCTTGCTTTTTTAGGAAATCAAGTCCAGTTTTAAATTGAGGGAATGCTATTTCTCCAGGAACATAGCTGACAAATTTTTTTACATCTACTGCATTTTCCCAGGCATCAAAACCATTTACTTGAACAGAACCTTTGTCTGGCTTTATAAATCCCATTATGCTTCTTATCGTTGTCGTTTTTCCAGAGCCGTTTGTTCCAGCATAGCCGAAGCATTCGCCTTTTTTGATATTTAAATTAATATCAAATATGCCGCGCCCATGCTTGTAATCCTTAGTTAGGTTTTCTATTTTAATAGCTATATCATTCATACTTTGCCTCCGCCACATAAAATTCCATAAAATAATCTTCTAAGCTGAACGGAACCTGATGGAACTCTTTTAAATTTAACAGTGCCATATCATTTACAAAATTATTCATCATATACTCAGGGACTCTAACTTTTAATTTTAGCCTCTCATCGCTATCAGAAGCGATGGTATATCCGAGAGCTTTGAATTTATCATAGCTTATTTTGTCAGCAAACTTCACTGAGTATACGGCATTGTAAGAGTTTTTTAGATCTTTTGCTTTGAACTCTGAAACAATTTTTCCGGATTTAATTATAGAAATACGATCGCAGACTGCATCAATTTCGCTGAAAATATGTGACGAGAGAAAGATGGTTTTACCACATTCCTTTTCGTGAGAAATGAAATCGATGAATTCTTGTTGCATAACAGGGTCAAGGCCGGATGTGGGTTCATCTAAGATTAAAATATTTGGATTATGAACAAAAGCAGCAATAATTGCTAACTTTCTTTTTTCTCCCAGACTCATTTCTACAGTTTTTTTGTTAGGGTCTAAATCAAAACGCTTAAGCATACTGCTACAGAGATGATCATTGCTACAGCCATGCATTTTCTGCATCATGTTTAGAAATCCAGAACCTGTCATCCCAGAAGGAAATGTGATTTCGCCAGGTAAGTAACCAATCTGATGCTTTAGGACTGCGGCGTTTTTCCAGCTATCCATGTCGTTAATAAACGTATTTCCCATGTCAGGCTTAGAAAATCCCATAAGATGTCTTATAGTAGTTGTTTTGCCAGCTCCATTAGGTCCGAGGAATCCATAACATTCACCTTTTGCAACATTTATGGAAATATCGAATACGCCTCTTCCACAGCCATAGTCTTTTGTCAGGTTTTCAATTCTAATAACTTTGGTACCCATGCTATTATATGTGTTCGTCATTCAGACGGACTCCTTTCCTTATGATTACATTGTAAAATACGACATTGTGTTGTATTATTATAAATTATAAAATGTATATGAGAGATATATCAACAGACAATAATCTTCTAAGTGTCGGATTATTAAGGAGGACTTATCGTGAAAAAACAGCCTGAACGTACAGCTAGAACGAGGCAGAAATTAGTTGATGCCTTTTGTGAACTATATAGAGAAAAGAAGATAGAGAAAATCACAATAAAGGAAATTGCAGAAAAGGCAGGTGTTTATAGGAGCACATTCTACGAATACTTCTCCGATATATATGAATTACTGACATCGATAGAAGATGATATAATGGAAGATTTTCGTAATGCCTGGGAGCACTTCTTTCGTTCAAATGACTTTGAGACAGGAATCAGTTATATATTAAAATTTTACGAAGTCAACGGAGAAAAAGTCGCTGTTTTGCTCGGACCTAACGCTCATCAGAGCTTTTATTTGCGCATAAAAGACACTGCTCGTGAAGTTTTATTTTCAAATACAAAAGCAGATAAATCAGACCCACGTATAGAAATTTTACTTACAGCTTTACCACCGGCAGTACTTTCGATTCTTCAGTACTGGTATGAGCATCAGGATTCTATTACATTACAGGAGACCTTAGCTGTCGGAAAGCAGTTTATGACAAAGGGCGTATTACCTGCATTAAGAGATCTTGGCATATTATCTTTCGAAAATCTCGAGTCAGAGACTCAAGGTGCTAGTAAGCATTTCTAAATAGAAAACCACAGGTAGGCATAATTATGATAAAATATGTATATTAAGAAAAACAGGGGAAGCAGAATTTGAGGCAGATAAGTTTAACAGATGGATCCATAGCAAAAAAGTTAATATTGTTTTCTATTCCTATGATACTTGGAAATTTGCTGCAGCAGGTATATAACATTGCAGATACTTTGATTGTGGGAAGATTCTTGGGTGCAGATGCCCTTGCAGCTGTCGGCTCATCATATACTTTGATGGTATTTATAACCTCAGTTATAATCGGGCTATGTATGGGAAGCGGAGCATTCTTTTCGGAGGATTACGGTGCAGGAAACGAAAAGCTTCTTGCAGAGGATGTTCGGCTATCTTTTTTGTTTATCGGAAGCGTTACAGTGGCAATCATTCTTTTGATATATCCGGGCATGGATTTGATTGTTAGCATGCTAAAGACGCCAGAGCACCTTATCGAGACGACAAAGGACTATGTTAGGGTAGTATTTGCAGGAATAGTATTTGTATTTTTATATAATTTCTTCGCTTATCTTCTGCGAAGCACTGGGGACTCCGTAAGCTCCCTTATATTTCTTGCGATATCTTCTGTGATGAACATATTTCTTGACATCATATTTATAGTTGTATTTGAACTAGGCGTAGAGGGCGCGGCGGTAGCAACGGTCATATCCCAGGTTTTTTCGGCCGTAGGGATTATGATATATGCACAAAGAAAGCTTGGGGATATCAAAGATGCTAAGGTCAGCCTAAGGGGAGCAAGGCTAAAGGAAATAGTTTGCGGCGATATTGCAACCGGCATTCAGCAGTCTGTGATGAATTTTGGAATTTTGATGATACAGGGACTTGTCAATAGCTTCGGAGCATCGATTATGGCTTCTTTCGCTGCAGCCGTAAAAATAGATACACTTGCATATATGCCAGCACAGGAATTTAGCAATGGATATTCGCTGTTCGTATCGCAAAACAAAGGAGCCTGTGAGAGCCAAAGAATCAAAGAAGGAAGTCGCTATGCGTTTTTGATTTCGACATTGTTTTGCCTTTTCGTTTCAGTAATGATATTTATTTTTGCACCTGATCTTATGAGCGTGTTTGTGGGCTCTAGCGAGCTACAAATAATCAAAGACGGAGCAGTGTATCTCAGAATAGAGGGAGCGATGTATGTTGGAATCGGAATTTTGTTTCTGTGGTATGGCTATTTTCGCGGAATAGGTAAACCGAGGATTTCCCTGATACTTACGGTGATATCCCTAGGAACAAGGGTGGCACTGTCTTATGCTTTTTCAAAGTCTACGTCCCTTGGAGTTATAATTATATGGCTTTCTATCCCTATTGGATGGATACTAGCAGACATTGCAGGTTATATTTTTTATAGAAAGGTGAATTGATCATGGATAAACGTTTAGAAAAACAGCTTGATTTTTCGCTAGAAATAGATAAAACAAAGAAGATATTTAGGCAGACTCATCTCTCAGAGGGCGGCAGAAACGAAAATGATGCGGAGCATTCATGGCACATGGCTGTCATGGCCTATCTTCTAAGAGAATATGCAAATGAGGAAATAGATATAACAAAAGTTATAATGATGTGTCTAATACACGATATCGTAGAAATCGATGCAGGAGATACCTACGCTTACGATGAAGAGGGCCTAAAATCCCAAAAGGATAGGGAAGATAGAGCAAAGGAAAGAATATATTCTCTGCTTCCGGAGGACCAAAAAAACGAGCTTATAAGCTTGTTTGATGAGTTTGAGGCATACGCAAGTCCAGAATCAAAGTTTGCCCACGCTATGGATAACCTGCAGCCGCTGATTTTAAATGATAGCAACGATGGAGGAGACTGGCGAATGCATCAGGTAACATCAAAGCAAATCTACGGGAGACAGAAAAAAACAAAGCTCGGTTCAGAAAAGCTATTCGAGGTAACAGATGAAATCATAAAGAAGAACATAGAAAAAGGTAATATAAAATAGACCGCTTTCGAAAATGAAAAAAAATTAAAACTTCTGAAAGCGGTCTATATAAAGTACTGTGTATCGGAAATATATTCTGCCCGAAAGCTATGCTGCGATGTTGACTTTGATCTGGACCTAGGTCTTGACGCTACTTTGCAATCTCGATTTGGACAGCGCGCATAGCGTTTAGGGCAGTATTGTGACTTTCGGCAGTCACACCTGCACTGCAGTTTGCGTCGACGATGATTCTTGCTTCTGGAAATACGGCCTTCAAAATCATGGCGTTTGAGATGACGCAGATATCGGTGCATAGGCCGCAAAGTACGATTTCTTCAATTGGCTCGTTATAGCTCATGAGGGTGTGGGGGAGCTTTACGCTGCCGAAAGTTTCCTTGTCTATAACTGTTTCTACATACGGTGAGAGCTCTTTGCAAATCTGCCAGCCCTCTGTATTCTTGATACAGTGCGGTACTGGTAACTTTTCACCTTCCTGGGTATTCAGATAATCCTCAGAATGAGTATCTCGAGTGAAAATAACCTTGCCATCATAGTTTTTTACTTTTTCAACGACGTTAGGGACAATGGCGCAAGCTGCATCACTTCCTAAACTACCCGTAATAAAATCGTTTTGCATATCAACGCAAATCAAACATTTCATAATAGAACCTCCATAATAGCATACAAATTCAATATAACATTTCTAAAAGTAAAATAGGTCTTCGAATTTCTTTTCTAGGGCAACACAAATTATTAGAGCAAGCTTTGCAGTAGGGCAAAACTGACCGGTTTCTATAGAGCTTATAGTGTTTCTTGAAACACCGACTATTTCAGCTAGTTCGGCCTGTGATAGATTTTGCTCACTACGTGCCTCCTTAAGCCTGTTATGTAATATTAATTTTTCTTTCACAAAAAACACCTTCTATAATATAAGCAATTTAAAATAATTCGCCTAAATATTCTTTCATATAAAGGATAACCATAATCAGCGAAAGGATAAATCCAAGTAAATTTATTTTTTTCTTTCCCTGAGTTTTGTATA
>CAUWFN010000016.1:0-41528 GCA_963558075.1 uncultured Clostridia bacterium
CATTCCATATTTTCTTTTAAAGATAGTTCCGGATTCATCATATATACAGGCTCATCGTCGGGTGAATCATAACATCTTAAGATATACGCAGGAATAACAGACTTTGTTATAAGCCCCCCATTTAATACATTAAATGCCCCTTCTATTATATTTTCTAACTCTCTGATATTTCCCGGCCAACTATATGTTCTAAATATACGGTCTACGTTATCGTCAATTCCAACAATGTTTTTATTCATTTTGCTGTTGTATTTATTAATAAAATATGTAGTCAATGCTTGGATATCCCCTTCACGTTCTCGTAATGGTGGGAGTGTAATATTTACAACATTCAGTCTAAAAAACAAGTCCTGTCTTAATGTCCCTTCACGTATGCATTCTACAGGGTCTTTATTAACTGCTGTTATAAATCTAACATCTATAGGAATATCTTTCGTTCCTCCTACGCGCCTCAATTTTTTTTCTTCAATAACTTTTAAAATCTTAGACTGCATTGTCATATCCATTGAGTTAAGCTCATCAAGTAAAAGTGTTCCTCCATCTGCCATTTCTAGTATCCCTGGTTTTGTTTCGGCTCCTGTAAAACTTCCACGCATTGTGCCAAATAAAATACTTTCCAAAAGATCCGATGGTATAGCTGCACAGTTCTGGCTTATAAACGGTTTTTCAACTCTTTGACTCGATGTATGTAAAGCCTCTGCCACTAGTCCCTTACCTGTTCCTGTTTCCCCATAAATTAATACCGATGAGTCATTTCCTGCAACTTGACGTATGACATCTTTTAATTGTGCAACTTGAAAAGATTTTCCTTGTATATCATCGACATTTTTTATACTACCCTTAAATTCTGTGCCGTCTGCCGAAAAAAACTTTTCTGACTCTATATCAATATATCTTGATAAATCTATTGCACCTACTACAGAACCTCCTTGTACTATAGGGAGAGTACTATAACATTTATGTACAATTTTACCGGTTTTTGAAATCAACGTTTCCGTTTTATCGTATGTAGGAATACCTGTTTTAAGAACTTGCATTATACTACTACTGTCTTCAGTCAAATCTTTATGTAATTCTAAAAGCCTAACACCTATTATTTTACTATTTGGTGAAGAATAGATATCACTTCTTCGATTAACATAATATTTTACTATTCCCTGTCGATCAGTAATCATTATTGTATCAAAATAGTTATGCAAACTAAGGAAACTTTCTATATTGCTCATTTTCTCCTCCTAATTTAACAATAGCCAGATGCCTACGCTGTATTAAGCTAGACAACTGGCCTAAACATTATATTATAATTCATCAAAATTAATCTTATCTGTTGATAAAGGCAGACACTGCAGTAACTGAACCCTATTCTTGACATTCATTTTTTCATAAAGACTGTGAAAATGCTTTTTTACTGTACTAATACTTATGCTCATTACTTCTGCAATTTTTTCATTGCTGTAGCCTTTAACAGCATAATCAAGTAGCTCAGATTCCCTAACAGTTAATCCAAATTCTTTTGAAATCTTATCATGATATCCTTTTGCAAAGAAATATCGTGAATCACCTTTTTTTGCTTCATAGTACAGTCTGTATGCTAAATGCTTCTGCAGCTGATTCATAACAAATAGCTCTCTTTTAGTAAAATCACCTGACTCTCTTTTTCTATAAAAATTAATTACACCTATGATTTCTTCGCGGAAAACTATATTTATTCCCATTGAATACTCGAATCCTGTAGCCTCGTATACATTTTTGTAAAACTCACCTATAATTGATGAATTACTTGATACAAGTTCACTCTGAAGATATGCATAGTTCCTTCCACTTAAAAGCATCCAATATAATGGACTTTCAGCATATAATGACTCATATTTTCGAACTACCTCATCACTGAATCCAATTGCTATACTATTTTCTACTCTATAATTCTCAACTGTTGAAAAAATTGCTCCATCAAAACCTATTAACATTCTAAGCCAGTTAAGAGTCTTAATTCTCATTTCATCAAAAGCATAGATAAATGAAATATTATAAGAAATCTCATTCAGAAACATCCATTCGTGTTCTTCCAAAAATGCCATAATAACCTCTCCCTCTAATATTCCAGTTCTTTTTCCAATTTTTCTCTTATATCGTTTATTGGCATTTCGTGTTCTTTTGCAATCTTTTCTAAACAATCATGCTCGATTTTATGCTTCTTCACACCGTAGCCTTCACTAATTTTCACACGTACATCGCCAAAAGACGATTTTACATCTACAACTCTTCGCTCAAGAATATAACGCTTTTCAAGGGTTTCCCTTATACCTATAGTCGACGTATGAGCAAAGATAATGCTAAGCATTTTGTCTTTATCTTCTTCTTTGCAAAGACATGTCATAATTAGCCCTGGTCTTGACTTTTTCATAGTTACAGGCATTGTAAAAGCCTCAAGTGCACCAGCTGATAAAAGCAATTTCTGAGCAAATGCAACGTCCTCAGCAGTCATATCGTCTAAATTCGATTCAAGTTTTATAACAGTATCTGTAAGCTTTTTATCTTCTTCTGATAGATACATCCTAACGACATTTGCAGAGGCAAAATCCTTTGTTCCAAGACCATATCCTATTTTCTCATAAGTCATAAGTCCGCGCCCTGTAAACTCATCTGCATAATATTTTAGAAGTGCAGCTCCCGTCGGTGTGCAAAGCTCTCCTTCTACATCATTTGAATAGCAAGGTACGCCTGCAAGAATAAGTGCAGTTGCAGGTGCAGGCACAGGAAGGATTCCATGAGCACACCTTACGCTTCCTTTGCCTGTATTTATAGGTGAAACTACAACCCTATCTGCGCCAAGTTTTTCCAAAAGAAGTCCAAATCCTACAATATCACAGATAGCATCAAAGCTTCCAACCTCGTGAAAATGAATATCATAAACCGGCTTTCCATGAACCTTGCTTTCAGCTTCCGCTATAATTCTAAAAACTTCTTTCGAATCATTCTTTACCTTATCTGAAATATCAAGCCCATCTATTATCTCCTCAATGTGAGAAAGACTGCTGTGGTGATGTTCGTGGTCTTCATGATGATTATGCTGATCATCGTGTTTATTGTGCTCGTGGTGGTCATGGTAGTCATGGTGGCTATGGTGCTCATGGTGACTATTATGCATGATGTGTCCATGCTCTAAAGATTCCACATCAGCTTCTGCATTATATGAAGAGCCTTCCTCGCATCCTTTAACATAAACACTCACCTTTTCGCCAGTTATGCCACATTTTTCTTTACGCTCACATTTAACCTCCACATCCTTGAGGCCGAGTGAATTCATCCTAGAAACAAATTCATCACCGCACCCGAGAAGATCACATAAAGCACCCTGAAGCATATCTCCTGAGGCTCCCATCCCACATTCTATGTATAACGTTTTCATTACTGTTCTCCAATTCTGTTTATCATGTTTGCAAGGTAGCCTGCACCAAATCCGTTGTCTATATTCACAACGCTTATTCCGCTTGCGCAAGAATTTAGCATGCCAAGTAGGGCACTGATTCCGCCAAAGGATGCACCATAGCCTACGCTCGTTGGTACAGCAATTACTGGGCAGTCCACAAGCCCGCCAATTACACTCGGAAGCGCCCCTTCCATCCCCGCAATGGCGCAAACTACCCGGGCATTCATAAGCTCCTCAGCATGAGCAAATAACCTGTGAATTCCCGCAACTCCAACATCATAGATACGAGTAACACGGCTCCCCAGAATTTCGGCTGTCAGGGCCGCCTCTTCCGCAACCGGAATATCACTTGTGCCTCCGGTTGCTACTATAATTTGGCCTTCTGTATCTGGCTCCTTCATTTCTCCAACAAGGCCAAGCTTCGCTATCTCAAAATATGTAAAAGGAATATCCTTAGTAAAATACTCGGAAGCTTCTTTACTCATTCCTGTTATAATCACATTTTTTTGTCCCATATCATATAGCTTGTGGGCTATTACATCTATCTGTTCGCTGGTTTTGCTTCTTCCGTAAATGACCTCAGATGACCCCTTTCTAAGTCCCCTGTGAAGATCCAAAGATGCCATATTTTCTATTTCCACGAATGGCTCAAGCTTAAGTTCTCTTACAGCATCATCAACAGTAAGCTGTCCATCTGCAACACGCTCAAGCAATTTCCTTATTTCCTTCTGCTCCATAATCTATCTTTCCTTTAAATCTAGGTATATTTTATCTATGTCTTCTGTAATCAAAGCATCCGTAATATCTTTTCTATTTTTTGATGCCTTTTCAAACTGATCCTCTTTAAGCTGCACCAAAAAATATTCTCCCATGTGCCTTACTCTGAAATCAGAAAATCCTAGTTTCCCAAGCCTTGACTCCGCCTTTTCTACAGCCTCAAGCTTTGATTTTGTTATTTTACTCCCCGTCTCTATCCTAGTTGCAAGGCAAGAATTTGACGGCTTATCCCATGTAAAAAGCTCTAGCTCTTTTGACTTTTCCCTTATTTCATCCTTTGATAGTCCACATATTCTGAGGGGAGAAAGCACTCCCAGCTCTCTTAGGGCAACCATTCCTGGTCTATCATCAAAAGAGTCACTAGCGTTACTTCCGTCAATTATAACATCGTATTCATCCTTTGCTGCATGTTCTTTTATTGTTTCAAAAATATGTCTTTTGCAGAAGTAGCAGCGCTTTGGTGAATTTGATGAAATCCTCTCATCAGATAGGACATCCTCATATATAAATTCAATTTCGCACGAACATAGCTTTGCTGCTTTTTTTGCATCATTTCTATCTTCATCTGTCTGAAACGGGCTATCTATGAAATACGCCTTAACATCTATGCCGTAATGCTTTGCCATATACATAAGAAAAACAGAATCTACACCGCCGGAAAAGGCTAATGCAACCTTTCTGTTCTCTTCAAAAAAATCTTTTAGATTCATAATCTCGCCCTCCTCAGAATAATTATACAGAAAATCCTATGTTTTGCATATAAAAAAATCCGAAAAGATAAATCTTCTCGGATTTTGTAAGCGTTTCTTATTTGCCGCAAGCTGCTTTAGCTGTTTCGCAAAGCTGAGCAAATCCAGCAGCATCGTAGATAGCCATTTCTGATAGCATCTTTCTGTTGATATCGATTCCGCTCTTCTTTAGACCGTCCATAAGTCTGCTGTATGAAAGACCATTCATTCTTGCAGCAGCGTTGATTCTTGCGATCCACATCTGTCTGTACTGTCTCTTCTTTAGCTTTCTACCAACGTAAGCTGATCTTAGAGCTCTCATTACAGCTGGGTTAGCTGCTCTGAATACCTTGCTCTTTGCTCCGTAGTAACCTTTAGCCTGCTTTAAAACTTTTTTATGTCTCTTGTGTGCGTTTACACCTTTTTTTACTCTTGCCATATCTGTATCCTCCTATTACCTAACTATTTAGCCATTGATCTTAACATTCTCTTTAAGTCTGCACTTGTTAATGTTGTTGATTTTCTTAAGCCTCTTTTTCTCTTAGGTGCTTTCTTAGTAAGAATATGGCTCTTGTATGCCTTGTTTCTCTTAACTTTGCCACTTCCAGTTAATTTCATTCTTTTGCATGCGCCTCTGTGTGACTTCATCTTATTCTTTGCCATCGATTTTTCCTCCTATAATTATAATTACTTATCAGATTTCGGTGCTAGAAACATTGTTAAGCTTCTACCTTCAAATGTTGGTTTCTTATCCATCTGGCTAACTTCGCTGCAGCATTCTGCAAACTTTTCCATAACTTCTCTGCCTCTGGCTGTGTAGTCTTTTTCTCTACCTCTGAATCTCAGACTTACCTTTACCTTGTCGCCTTCCTTTAGGAATTTGATTGCAGTCTTTGCCTTAACATTTATGTCATGGTCTTCGATAAAAGTACTAAGTCTGATTTCTTTAACCTGCATTGTCTTCTGCTTTTTCTTAGCTTCTTTTTCTCTTTTCTGAGCCTCGTATCTGTATTTACCATAATCAAGGATCTTACAAACCGGTGGTTTTGCATTTGGAGAAATATTAACTAGGTCAAGCTTTCTTTCTTCAGCTAAAGCCAGAGCCTTTTCTCTGCTCATGATACCGATCATAGTACCGTCTTCATCGATTACTCGCAGTTCTTTATCACGAATTTCTTCGTTTATTTTGTTTTCCTTGCTAATTTTTAGCACCTCCTGTAATACTCGCATCATAGCCTGTCCGGTTCCGAGAACAAAATGCTCAGTCCCGTGATGTTTTTACATCCGCTCGATATATAAAAAAAGCGGATACAAAAAGTATCCGCATAAAATCACACTTCTAGTGTGTAAATCTCATAATTAACCCGGCAGAACAAAATCCGATAGGTGAGAAGCGGATGACTTCTTCTTCGTACCCTAATACTATACCACCGTCAATTATGGATGTCAAGCATTATTTGCTTTCTTTTAGAACTTCTATTATAAATTCCCATACTCTCTTTGTTGATGAGATAGATAATGTCTCGTCAGGAGTATGTACACCTGTCATATCGGGTCCAATAGAAATACAGTCTAGCTCAGGTCCCATCTTTCCTGCAAACAGTCCGCATTCTAAACCTGCGTGGATTGCAGCAATTTCTGGATCCTTACCGTAAAGCTTGCGGTATACTGAAACTGCAGTATCTCTCAGAGCTGACTGTGCTCTATATTCCCAGCCAGGATATCCGCCTGCAAGTTCAATCTTTCCGCCAAGAGCTTTAACAAGTGATGTAAGCTTGTTTACGATAAATGTCTTTCTTGTTTCTGCTGAACTTCTTACAGCATAAACTGCCTTCATCTGGTTTTCTTCTAGAAGAAGAGCTCCCATGTTAAGGCTTGTTTCTACAAGTCCTTCGATATCCTTGCTCATGTTCTGAACTCCCTGAGGAGAATTCATAAGGTATGTTAAAACTCTATCTGTTGACTCAGCTGTAAGCGCGCTGAATTCGCCTTCTTCAAGAATTTCGGCAGAAGCATTTACATCTGGATCTGGAGTTCTATATTCATGCTTAAATATTTCACTCATTTTTTCTACTGCTTCTTTTACTAAGCCTGCCTTATCAGCGGAAACAACAATTTCTGCTTTTGTAAGCTTGCAGATTGCATTGTCCTTCTGACCTCCTGCAAGTTCAATAACTCTGAAGTCTGTATCCTGAAGTTCATAAAGAACTCTTGCGATAAGAGTATTTGCGCTTGCTCTTTCTTTGTTAATTTCAATTCCTGAATGTCCGCCGAGAAGTCCATCGATAACGATTCTAACTTTCTGTCCGCTTACACTTTCTCTCTCTACAGGAAGAAGTGCGCTCGCTGAAACTCCACCTGCACAGCTTGCAGTGAAGATTCCTTCTTCTTCTGAGTCGATGTTGATCATCTTTCTACCCTTTAGAGGTGAAACATCGATAGCTTCCGCACCTAGAAGGCCAACCTCTTCATCTGAAGTGATAACAACCTCAAGTCTTGGATGAGCAATGTCATCTGCATCTAGAAGAGCAAGACCGATTGCAACTGCAATTCCATCATCTCCACCAAGTGTTGTACCGTCTGCTGTGATAACGTCTCCATCTATCATAAGCTTCAGACCGTCATTATCAAAATCAAAATCTGAATCAGCTGTTTTTTCGCAAACCATATCCATGTGGCCCTGAATAATTACAGGTGCCGCATTTTCGTAACCTTCTGTAGCTTCTTTGATGATTATCACGTTCCATGCTGAATCCTGATGAACTTCTAGATTTCTTTCCTTTGCGAAATCAACAAGATAGTTACTGATTCTCTCACAATCGTGTGAGCCGTGCGGTATAGAAGAAATTTTTTCAAAAAAACCAAATACACTCTTTGGTTCAAGATTTTCTAATACACTCATTATTTTTTCTCCTTATCCGGCAGACAGTAGATTCTTTCTCCCTTTGTACTGCCGCATTTTGTAATATAATTGTGTCTTAGCATATAATCAAGCAGCTTTTCTTTGAAAGCAGGACCGTCAGCGACTATCGCTACTTTGTTTGACATAAATTCCTTGGCTTTCACCTGCTGTCCTATATATGCAAGTTCACTTTCTGTTATTGTTCCATGCTTCTTTAGATATGATACTGTTCTGTGGGCAGCGTTATTTAGAAGCATGTCCATGAGTCTATCGTCCTGAGTCATTTTCTTTTTCAGACCGATGACATACAAAATCGCTGTTACTACAGCGAAAACAAGCACCCATATTATTAGATGAAGTGTCTGTGTACTCAACTAATCCACCTTCTTTTTAAATGCAACAAAATCTACATCCTTCAGGGTGTAGAAATATTTGCTTAAGCGTTCATACAGTGGCTCTGCCGCTTCCCCATATTCTTCTTTTACAAGCTTTCCTATTTCGTAGATTGATCTTTTGCCGTCAATCTGAAGCCATACAAAGCTTCCGAAGGCATCAAGGTCAACATAGCTTGTCTTTGGTGTTTTAAAAACTTTCTGTGCAATTTTTGCATAAAATCCCTTGTGTTCCTGGTTTACAGTCACAAGGCCATTGTATTCTTTCCAAACAATATCCCCGCGAATTACGGGGATATTGTCAAGATAATTAGCTTTATTCTTTTTCATCTGCTATTTTTACCTTTATTATTTGTTAAGCTTTTTGTTCCATAGTGATGACTTAAGGATAGTTAACAGTAGAAGTGCAAATACGATTAGACCTCCGATATTTCCGATTGAAATACCTCTTGCTGATAGGTCAAGGAATGCACCTAGGTTGTCATATCCAGCCATTGGAATGATTGCGAAGACTGCAAGCAGGATACCTACAAGACCTTCACCGGCAATAAGACCTGATGAGTAAAGGATACCGCTTGTGATAACATTGTTTCTCTTTTCTTCGTTTTCGAACTTTTTCTTTTCTAAGAATAGTTTTAGAAGTCCGCCAGCCATCAGTGGTGTTGAAAGGTGAATTGGTAGGTATAGACCTATAGCTACAGGAAGTACAGGAATCTGTAGAACTTCTACGATTACTGCAATAAATACACCTGCAAATACAAGTCCCCATGGAAGGTTTGCACCCATAACGCCTTCAACGATCATCTTCATTAAGCTTGCCTGTGGAGCAGGAAGCTGTGATGAACCATAGCCCCATGCAGCATTCAGAAGATATAGAACACCTGCGATAGCAAGACCTGATGCTAGAACACCAACGATTTCACCAACCTGCTGTTTCTTAGGTGTTGCACCTACGATATAACCAGTCTTTAGGTCCTGAGACATGTCACCGGCCATAGCAGCTACGATACAGATTACAGTACCGATGATGATAGCTGTTACCATTCCTTCTGTTCCAACTGTTCCTGTTGCTTTTAGAACGATTGTAGCAAACAGAAGTGTTGCGATTGCCATACCTGATACAGGGTTGTTTGAGCTTCCTACAAGTCCTACCATTCTTGATGATACTGTTGCAAAGAAGAAACCGAAAATCAGGATTAGAATTGCACTTGTGATTCCGATAGGAATCTGTGGTGTAAGAACTAGAACACCTACTGCGATCAGCAGCATAACACCGATAAATCCAAGGTTAAGGTCTTCTGAAGTTCTGTCAAGTGTAATTCCAGCATTTCCGCCCTTAAGGCTCATGATGCTTTCTTTGAATGTTCTTACGATCAGAGGAAGTGATTTAACAAGTGAGATAATTCCGCCTGCTGCAACGGCACCTGCACCGATGTAACGGATGTAATTTCCCCAAAGGTCGAAAGGACCCATTTCGCTGATTGGATCTGATGATGGATACATAACCATATCTCCACCAAACAGCTTGATTAGAGGCATTAGAACGAACCATGCAGTTACACCGCCAGCAAGCATGTATGAAGAAATTTTTGCTCCGCAGATATAACCTACACCTGCAAGTGCAGGAAGTACGTCCATACCAATACCTGAACCAGGTAGCTTATTAATATCATAGTGAACTTCACTTGGGAATAGTTTTAGACCATCAGCAACAAATTTGTATGCGGCTGCAATACCAAGACCTGTAAATACAGTGCCAGCTTTTGCTCCGCCTTCTTCACCTGCCATAAGAACTTCTGCACATGCAGTTCCTTCTGGATATGGTAGGTTACCGTGTTCTTTAACGATAAGTGCTTTTCTCAGTGGCACCATGAATACGATACCTAGTAAACCGCCGCAGATAGCTACTAGAGCGATTACAAGATATGATGGTGCTGAACCGATACCTTCGTCAGCCCACATGAATACTGCTGGAAGTGTAAAGATTGCACCAGCTGCAAGTGATTCACCGGCTGAACCGATTGTCTGAACCATGTTGTTTTCTAGAATTGATTCCTTTTTCATAATTACTCTGATGATACCCATAGAGATTACGGCTGCTGGAATCGAAGCAGATACTGTCATACCAACTCTTAATCCAAGGTAAGCATTCGCAGCACCGAAGATAACTGCAAGTAAAGCACCTAGGATGATGGAAGTGACAGTGAACTCAGGCATAACCTTGTCCGCAGGAACGTAAGGTTTGAATTCTGCCTTTCCCTGTTTGTTTTCCATTGTTAGAAACTCCTTTCTTTTGCTGTAACTAAAATCAAAATGCACTGATTAGTCAAATAAAAACCCATTTTATTCTACACTAAATACAACCTACTGTAAAGGAAAAAATCTGTAAAATAGCGAGAGAACTAAAAACTTTTTATTTTTTTAGTTCTCACACACAAATTTATTATATCATATTTCATTTATTTTATTTAGCCGTTTTTTAATTTTCTAATCGAAAGACATTATCGCAATCAAAGCTATTATACAAAATAGAACCATGACATGGACCATCTCAGACAGAGGTCTTATGTCATCTTCCCCATCGCTTTGTGCATCTTTAAATCCAAACAGCTTTCTTGGGTTTCTTATGAGTAGCCACACAGAAGCCTTGAAGTTATCAAATACCTTTTCAAAATTTGCAAAGAAGATATTGACCTCCTTGGAAAGTCCAAATACCGCGCTAGCAAATACACCTCTATAGAACACGTCTAAATCTAGGTTTATGCCCTCATGCGGCCGCATTTTTTTGACCAGGAGCACAAACGGAACACTTGCACCGATAAACAATCCTATGTACTCGAAGATATGATGAGCAGAAAATAGATAACTGCTATCCATCGATAAAACGCTATATGTAAGCTCTGGCATAACTCCAGTAATTATGCATAATGCCGCTCCTAGCACCATAGCAAGTTGTCTAGATGCAGGAACCTTTGAACATTCAAATTCCTTTTCTGGTTTTGCAATAAAAGCAAAGTAATTTATCTTCATTGTAATAGATAGCCATGTTCCAACACCTGCTGCCATGATAAGCCAGTAAGCAAATGTGTTTCCCGACTCAGAAAGAGCCTCCATGACAAGTCCTTTACTAGCAAAGCCGTTAGTAAAAGGAAATCCTGCGATAGAAAGGGATGCTATCAAAAAGCATGCAGCAGTCAGAGGCATTTTCTTTGCAAGACCTCCCATATCAGTTATCTTTGTAATTCCGCCTGTCGCATAAAATATAGCACCAGCACCCATCAAAAGCACGCCTTTGTAAAGTATATTAAAGGCCGCATGAAGAGCCGCAGCAGCCTCACCTGTAAGTCCACCGCAAGCTAAGGCAGCCACCATCATTCCAAGCTGAGAAATAATATGATATGACAAAAGTCGTCTCAAGTTGTTTTCTATAAGAGCCATGCACGCAGCCCACACAGAAACAACTGCAGCAAAAGTGATAAGCCAGTGAGTTCCGGCAAAGAATCTTATAAGTGCATATACTGCAACCTTTGTTGTAAAAGAGCCCATGTAGAGCGTTCCCTCCGGTGTAGCCTCAGGATACGAGTCAGGAACCCAGGTATGAAACGGAGGCATAGCACAGTTTACCATAACGCCAATCAAAACGAGCCAGTATCCAGCTCCGCTCTGACCTGTAAGGTTAAGAAGCTCAAGATTTCCAGTCTTTATCACAATTA
Organism: uncultured Clostridia bacterium; assembly: GCA_963558075.1. GTDB lineage: Bacteria > Bacillota > Clostridia > Peptostreptococcales > Anaerovoracaceae > CALHKP01. Next base: position 11,943 of record CAUWFN010000016.1, read on the forward strand.
TCAAAGCTCCTGCGAGAAGCATATTTCCTCCGAATAGGTGCATAACCATATATCTAAACGAAGATCTTCTGGCTTCTTTTGTTCCGCCTGCCCAAACGATATAAATCGATGCAGCCGCCATAAGCTCCCAAAATCCGATAAAACTAATCCAGTCTCCGGAAAGAACTACAGCAATTCCACTTCCGGCATACACAAGTGATGCTGCCCTCTCTTGCTTTGATGAGTCAGAGCTTAAGGCATACACAGCCGAAATGACAGAAATCACAGCAAATACTATAACAAAAACCTTTGCCACGGGATCTATCTTTATCAGCGAAAGCTTCATATCATCAGTAAAGCTGTAAAAAAGCTTTGCATTTTCGCTGAGCATAAATGCTGAAAACAGCGTGAAAAGGGACCCTGCAAGAGTCACATACTTTGCATAGGCTTTTGGAAAAATAAGCACTGCAAAGGCTGTAAGTATAAGTACAAATCCAGGATGTATATTACTCAAGACTATTTCCCCTTTCTGATTTTTTCTGACGCTTTTTCTCGTAGTAATCTTCGTCTTTATGAAGAAGTTTACCCATGAAGCCTTTTGCACAGGCGATTAGAGCCGCACTACAGACAAATCCGACAAGTATGTATTTTATCAAAATCATATCACTGCACCCCCTGCAAAATTTCACCTGCCGCAAGCTTTGCAAGAGACAGAAAATCTGCTCCAAAATCAGGTGCAATACCGAGTATAAGCGCAGCTGAAATCGCTATAATAATAGGAATCAGCATAGCCGGCGATGCATCGTTTTTTATGCTTAAGCTTACGCCATCGAAAGCCTCATTTCTATCTGTCTTTGCAAAGGCGATGTATGAAACCGGCACAAGGTATGTAAGGCTCAGAAGAGCGCTTATTATAAGAACTGCTATAAACTCAGGTCTACCTGCCTCAAGAGATCCTTGGATTATATTCATCTTGCTAAGGAATGCCGGAAGAAACGGAAGTCCTGCAATTCCAAGAGATGCCAGTGTGAATGCGCTCATCGTCGCAGGCATTTTATATCCGAGACCTCTCATCTCTGTAATATCAGCCTTGTGAGTCGTAACAAATATAGCTCCCGCACACATAAACAGCGTAATCTTAAGAAATGCATGAGCAACCATGTGATACATCGCACCGACAACTGAATAAGGCGTAAGAAGACATACACCCAAAACTATATACGAAAGCTGACCTACTGTAGAATACGCAAGCCTTGCCTTAAGATTCGTTTTCTGAATCGCTATGAGTGATGAAACAATGATTGTCGCACCAGCAAGATAAATCATTATCGTGCTACCTCCGCAGCTTTTGCTAAGCTCAGGTCCAAAGGTATAACATACGACTCTAATCACACAGAATGCTCCCGCTTTTACTACCGCAACTGCATGAAGAAGTGCGCTTACCGGCGTAGGCGCAACCATAGCAGCAGGAAGCCAGCTGTGAAGAGGCATTACACCTGCCTTTACCGCTCCTGCACAAACCATCAGAAGAAAACATACAAGAGCCTCGCTATTTCCAAGACTTCTACCTATAAATCCTCCTGCTACAAAGTCAGTACTTCCGCATTTTGCATAGATATATACAGTTGCAGCAAAAAACAGCTGTCCACTTGTAAGCGTATATAGAAGATACTTCCTTCCGGAAGCTTTTCCCTTATCATCTCTGTAATGAACAACGAGAGGATAAGTTGCAACTGTCAAAATCTCATAGAATATGAAAAACGTCAAAAGATTTGCGGAAAAACATATACCCATTGTGCCGCATAAGCACATGGCAAAGGCAGCAAAATATCCCGTCTGATTCTTCTCTCCATGGCCTCTCATATATCCTATAGAATAAAGAGATGTTATGACCCATAGGGATGATGCAATACATGCAAACAAAAGTCCTATAGCATCGACTCTAAATTCCAGGTCTATCCCGTCTGCAATTTCAAGTAGTGTGATATTTATCTTTGTTCCCGAAAGAACTGCAGGAACCATCAAAAAAACTGCAGTAGCCTTTACAGCTGCTGCCGCAAAGGTAAAGCCTTCCCTTATATTTGGTTTAACTCTATCTCCAAGCAGCATAATTAACAACGCCGCAAGAGCAGAAGCCGAAATGGCAATAACCGGTAAAATATTGTAATTCATCAGAATGCCACCTCCGAAATCGCGCAGCTCATAACTGCTACAAGCTTTGTGTTAAATATTCCAAGAAGAACAATAGCGCACATTACAACAATTACAGGAATTAGCATCGATACAGGAATTTCAAAGCGTGATTTTGGTCCTGTAATTATCTGTCCCTCTTCATCCCTTTTGATAGGGAAAACGTTGAGCTCTTTCAGGCTCTCGTCTTTGTTCATGAAAATTCTTTCTATCAGTCTAAAGAAGTATATTGCGTTCAAAAGACTGCTTATTACAAGAACTACAACGTAAATCTTAAGGTCGCTGTTAACTGCACCTAGGGCTAGATACCATTTGCTAAAAAATCCGGCAAACGGCGGAATCCCTACCATCGAAAGAGCAGCTATGACCATAGCAAGTGAAACAACAGGCATCTTTTTGTAAATCTGGCCAAAGTTTTCCATCTTGCTTTCTCCATACCTGAATCTGATCGCTCCAGCACAGAAAAATAGACAGCTTTTCATGCATGAGTGAGCAAGAATATGAAGCGCCGCACCAATTAAACCATAATAGCCCGTTATAGAAATACCCATTCCGATGTAACCTATCTGAGCAACGCTTGAGTATGCAAGCATCTTTCGAAAATCCTTCTGCCTAATCGCAAGAAGTGATCCGTAAATCATTCCCGCGCAGGACATAATTCCAACGATTACAAGAAAGCTTGCTACAGAAGCAGTATTTGCATTAAACACATAGAAGAAAAATCTCAGCATTGCATAAGCAGGAATTTTTCCCATAACACCTGTGATGAGAGGTGCAGCTCCCGGATGGGCATTTGTATATGCCGCCGGCTGCCAGCCGTGCAGAGGGAAAAGAGCCATTTTGATACCAAATCCGATAACAAAAAATGTCATTGCAATCATCGTTGTTCCTGAGCTTAACACAGGTCCGACAAGACCTGACATATCAGCCATGTTCAGGGTTCCCGTTTCGCCATATAAGAATGCAACTCCGAGAAGGTAAAAGGATGCTCCTATAGTTCCGATCAAAAGATATCTAAATGCCGAAAGAACGCCTTTGTCGCCTCCCATTGCAATAAGTCCATATCCTGACAGAGATGTTATTTCTAAAAATACATAAAGGTTAAAAACATCACCTGTCGATGTCATTCCAAGAAGTCCGCAAATAAGTAGCGAGAGCATAGAGTAGTATCCGCTACTTCTGAATCTGCTCTTGTTTCTGAAAAACGCCAGACTGTATATAGTGCTCAAAAAGCCTATTGCAGATATCATGATTAGAATAACTCCGCTCAGAGAGTCGATTACAAATTCAATTCCATAAGGCGGCTTGTAATTTCCAAACCAGTAGTGAATCTCCCCATTTTTTACTACAAGGCTCATCTGAAAAACAGCCATTACAAGAGACAGAAGGCTTGCGCAAAATACGATAAATCTGCCTACTCTTCTGTTAAAATATGAAACTATCGGACAAAGCAAAGCAGCTACGAGAGGACTCAGTACTATAAGCACCGGAAGATGATTCATCATTGTTCATCCTCCTTGTCTATTATGTCTTTTTCCTCAATGGAGCCATATTTTTCTTTTATGCGCATGAGAAGCGCAAGGCCAACGCCGCTTGTGCCAAGGCTTACAACTATGGCTGTAAGCATCAAAGCATGGGGCAGAGGATTGACATATTCTGTAGCTTTGAGAAGACCATCTATGGTAACAGGTATTGTTCCTCCAGTCTTCTCACCTAGTGACAGGAAGAAGAATATAACAGCTACCTGCATTATATTCATACATATCAGCTTTTTCATGTAGTTTCCGCATGTAGCAATACCAAATATTCCAAAGAAAAACAGTATTACAGTCAACATATATATGCCGCGTTCAGCGAGAAACTGATTAATTGCGTCCATTTAAACTATTCCTTTCCAAAACAGCTGACAGGATTGTTATTATCGTTGCCATAACACCTATTGTCACGCCTGTTTCAATCATAAATATTCCTGTTCCATGCAAGTCTGAGATGTGCTCCGCATGAAACGGCAACTTACTATACTCGAGGAAATTTCCACCAAAGAACATAGGAAGAAATCCTGTAAAAGCGTATATCATAACCCCTATCGCACCGATACATACGGTAAAATGCTGGGTGATTCTGATATCACTCTTTTCGAAATCAGCAAACATTGTATAAATAATAAATACCATTGCAAGAAGTGCTCCGGCCTGGAAACCTCCGCCGAGGCTGACCTCGCCGTGAAAGAGCACGTATATCGCATAGATTGCGATAATAGGAATAACAGCAGGCATAATTACTTTTATGTCAAGACCGTTGAAGCTGTCATCTTTTCTGTAAATTGTGCTGTCCCATTTCTTTTTCAGCTTGTTTGATAAAACCATTGCAACTGCAACACCTGCAAGAAACATTACCGTTGTCTCAAGAAGAGTATCAAAGCCTCTAAAGTCTGCAAGCACGCCTGTTACAAGGTTTGGCGAATGGGTAAGCTCAGGTCCCTCTTCTATATAGTAGTCGGATACATGAGTATTAGGTGCTGAATTTGGATCACCTATTACAGGCAGCTTGTCAATAATCATGCTAAAAGCTGCTACAATTGCTATTAGAAGTATAATTCCTGTAATTTTGAGTAGATTCGATTTGTTTTTCAATTATTTGCACCACCTGTCAGTAGTTCGAAGAGATACAACAAAATACGTAGTCGAGATTACGCCGATTACTGCTTCTGTAAATGCCACATCCGGTGCTCCCGCCATAACGTAAAGTACCATAGCACAAAAGCTGAAGGCGCAGTAGATAACAGATGCGGACAGAAGGTCTTTGTCCATGATAATAACGATTGTGATTGCTATAAGAAAAAGCAGAAGAACTGCCTCAATAATCAAAACTTGCATAGATTTCCTCCCTCTTAAGTTCTTTGCCGTCTTTGTCGGATATCTCAAGCTCTTTTATGCTTGCCGTTCTAAGAGCTGCTTTGCTTATGAGATGTGTTCCGACTGGGTTAACAAGAAAAACGGACAGTATGATTAAAACGATTTTGATTGATACAAAGGATGCTCCCTCGTACAAGATAAACCCGATTCCCATGAGGACTATGCCCATAGTCTCGCCGACGCTAGATGCATGAAGCCTCGTAAGAAAATCAGGGAATTTTAGGATACCTACGGCAGATATTATTGTCACTATAAATCCGAGAACAAGAAAAATCGCCGCGACTGTGAGTCTAATCATCTTTTCTTTCCCCCTTTTTTATACCGAGAAATCTCGCAATTATAACTGTGCTCAAAAAACCTAAGATTGCATATGAAAAAGCTATGTCTACGAACATGTCCTCTCTTCCTGTTATATATCCAATCAGAAGGAGAAGTGTTATTACGTGAATACCTATTGCGAATATGCCGTTAAGCCTGTCGTAGACTCCGGGGCCTCTGAAAACGCGTATAAGCATGAGGCCTACTATTAATATTACTCCTGATATCAGGATTTTAAAAAGAATATTAAACATTACGGATATCCTCCACCCTTTCGTCATATAGCCTTGCGATACGTCTGACCATCTCCCCTTCCAGAAGTCCATCTGCGGCTTTCTGTGTTAGGGCATGAACAGTAAAGACATCGTCTTTTACATCAACTGTTACAGTACCAGGTGTGAGAATAATAGAATTTGTCAATAGAACAGTTGCCATTGGATTGATAAAATTGCATTTAAAAGTTATGAGGCAAGGTTTTACTCTAGATTCAGTAAAAATGATAGCCTTGCACACCTCGAGACTTGAAAGAATAATCTCTTTTAATAACCATAAAAAGTACTTTAGAAATGCGAAAAAGTTCAGATCTAAAAGATAAAAGCGCTCCCCTTTATTGAAAATATGCATATAGGGAAGGCACAGATACGAAATGCATCCAGAAGATACGATACCTGCAATTATAAATTTCGCTTCAAACCTGCCAGACATAGCAAGCCATAGAGCAAAAAGAATAGCAGATAAAATCAGCCATTTTTTGTACATTTTTAATCCTTTCCATATTAACTGTGTGCGCGAAATTGCATACAAAAATATTTTACAATAAACATATTTTTCTGTCAACAAAGCTGATGCTCCCGATTCTAACAAAATCTGGTGTTTCGTTCATTTTACAAGCGAACTCACGTTTACTTTTTGTTCGATTTATGTTATACTTAAAAAAACTTTAACAGAAAGGACTGATTTCATGTCTAAAGCAGCAAAAAAGGCGGCTTTACGCCAGGATAGAATAATGGAATATATGCGCAGTGCAATCGAAGATAGAGGTTATGCTCCAACAGTAAGAGAGATTTGCACTGCCCTTGAAATAAAATCAACTTCAACTGTTCACAAGGATCTCAAGATTCTTGAGGAGCAAGGTCTGATACACAAGGACCCTTCCAAACCAAGAACTGTTGTGCTTGTGGATAATGATTCAGCTTCGAGCCGAAAAAATGCAAAATCAGGATATACAGCGCCAGCTGACTCATGTGACAACGCTGATTTTATTAGAACTGTCGATATTCCAGTAATCGGGAATGTTGCTGCAGGGACTCCGATTTTAGCAGATCAGAACGTAGAATCGAGCTTTCCTGTGCCAGCCGAGTATGTTCAGGGCACAAATTTCATGCTCAAGGTAAGAGGAGAGAGCATGATCAACGCGGGCATATTCGACGGCGATCTTATTCTCGTTCAGCAGCAGAATACAGCTTCTAATGGCGAGATTGTAGTTGCGATGGTGGACGGCTTCGAAAGCGAGGCAACTGTCAAGACCTTCTATAGAGAAGACGGGCACATCAGGCTTCAGCCGGAGAATGACACCATGAGCCCTATTATAGTGCAGGATGCCCGCATCCTCGGAAAAGTAAAAGGCGTATTTAGATACTACAACTAGCATTGCAATGTAAGTATCGCCAAGCAACCTGGCCTAGAGGCTTTGCTCACCGGCTTTACCAGCTAACTGGCTAACTGGCTTCACCGGCGACCGAGTCGCAGAGCTAGCGAAACTTTAGATTTAACTTTTCTTTAATACATCCAAAAAAGCAGCATGTTCTTATCTTGAGGGAGATTACCTCACTAACGCATGCTGCTTTTATATTACACCTATCCAAATTATCAAAGGGCATTTCGCTAAGCAATAAAAGCTAATTATAAGTTAGCACAAGTTTCATCATAAAAGTCGCCGAACTGCTATGTGGATCAAGATTTCGGTGCCGGGTACAGTACGCTACAACATAAAAAACTGCCCCAGCAGTTGATTTACTTTTGAGGCAGTTTTATCACTTTGTTATTATATACTAAAGTCCCAGAATAATAGGCTCAATTACTGGTACTGCAGCTGACAGAATCACACCTGATACAAGTGAGTAAACTGCAATGTTGCTGCTTGTTGATTTTTCTACAATTGGAAGACATACGTCCATTGCCGCAGCTCCTGGCATCGCTGTAGTTTCTATGTAACCTATATGCTTTGCTACGATAGGTATAATCAGAATTGAAAGAAGCTCTCTCATTACATTGTGCATAAACGCAATTGCACTTGCTGTAACATATCCAGCCTCCATGATAATTCCAGGCGCAAGAGAATACCATCCAAGTCCTCCTCCTACTGCAAGAGACTCTTTCATTGAAATTGGAAGGATAATTCCACATACTACTGCGCCAAGCATTGAACCTATGATTGTAGCTGCAGGAAATACTAAAACTCTCGCTCCAACCTTTTTGAAGTTTGCAACAACAGTGCCATCAAGGCCAAGATCAAGACCAACAAAGAATAGCAAGATGCAAAGTCCTAGCTTAATCATATTGCTTGCAAGAGCATCGAATACAGCATAGTCTGTAAATACTTTGTTCACAACAAAATATCCTATGGCCATGCCTGCAAGAACAGCGCATACGATAAATATAGTCATCTTGTCTACGCCTTTTGAGGCTTTTCCTTCTCCTCCGCTATGCTTCTTTCTGTAGTATTCCGCCTCTTCTTCTGTTACAGGACCCATAGTTCCGTATCTATTTATCTTCATAATCTTACGTGCCAGAAATACTGCGCCCACAGACATACTCATAATTATTACTGTAATTAGAAGAGAATAAAGTCCTATTGATTTGAGATTTTGTATAACCTCATCATTTGAACCCATTCTTGTTCCCATTGTAAATACAAGCAGTGTAATAGCTACAGTCTGAATTTTACCCGTCCATGCGAGTTTTTCTTTTCTGTCTCTGAGCTTTGTTGCAATCACATATCCGACTGCCGCAAGAGCCAGGTATAATATAAGATCTCCCATTATTTCACCTTTCTCGCCGTAGGCTAGCATCAAAGACGTGCCACCTTCCGACATTCCTAAAACAAACATAATAAAAGAGCCACATACTATATTTATATTACATGACCTCTACATTAGATTATATATTTTCCATTGACATATGTCCACACTTAATATATCATTTAATTCGAAAAGAACATCTTTAAGTTAGTACCGAGATGCTGACAAGATTACACATAAGAGGGAAAATCCAGGTTATCTTGTCTGACATGTCAGGCAGGATTTTTTTGTTTTGGAGGGGATGTTTATGAAACTAAAATCACAGCTTATGACTACCGAGGAAATCATGAGAGCTCTTAAGAGAATTTCTCATCAGATTGCCGAAAAAAATAACGGTGTCGAAAACGTAATTATTATCGGAATTATGAAGGGCGGCGTGCCTTTGGCATACCAGCTCGCAAACAATTTAAAATCAATCGAAGGAATCGATGTACCTGTCGGAGAACTCGATATCAGCTATCACAGAGATGACAGAGCTTCTGGTTCTAATGATCCAAGCGCTGATACAACTTCTTCTAGCATCGACTTTGATATTACAGGAAAAGATGTGATTCTTGTTGATGACGTTCTCTATACCGGTAGAACTGCAAGAGCAGCCCTTGATGCCGTATCAGACTACGGAAGAGCTGGAACGATTCAGCTAGCTGTACTCATTGACAGAGGCCACAGAGAGCTTCCTATAAGAGCAGACTACGTCGGCAAAAACATACCTACATCAAGAAGCGAAAAAATCAGCGTCGATTTTGATGAGACAGGACTCCTTCCCGTTGTAAACATTTATGACAAATAACAGATGTTCTGCTAGAAGTTTAGTTAAAGAAAAAAGGAGGACTCAATGACAGAAAAACACAATTTTGAGCACGGACTTCATGATGCAAGCAGACTTGGAGTTCCTAAAATGCTGATTCTAGGACTTCAGCACACATTCGCAATGTTTGGCGCAACTGTGCTTGTTCCAATCCTAACAGGACTTAGCGTTTCTACAACACTGCTGATGGCAGGCCTTGGAACACTTCTTTTCCACCTTCTAACAAAAGGAAAGGTTCCTGCATTCTTAGGCTCATCCTTCGCATTCCTCGGAGGATATGCAGCTGTAGCACCTATGCTTGCTGACGGCACACCGAACAAAGAAATGCTTCCTTACGCATGCGGAGGCGTATTCTGCGCTGGCCTTGTATATGTAATAATGTCAGCATTTATCAGAGCTTTTGGAGCAAAGAAGGTAATGAGATTCTTCCCTCCTGTAGTTACAGGACCAATCATCATCTCAATCGGACTTATCCTTGCACCTACAGCTATTTCAAACTGCCAGACTAACTGGATTGTAGCTTTTGCAGCACTTGCAACTATCATAATCTTCAACATATGGGGAAAAGGAATGCTCAAGATTATTCCTATAGTTCTGGGTGTATGCGTTTCATATCTAATTGCTCTTTGCATGGGAGAGGTTGATTTTGCTGGCATTGCGCAGCAGAGCTGGATTGGAGTTCCTGATATCCAGATTATGAAATTTGACCTTAGCGCTATAATCACTATCATGCCTATCGCTCTTGCTACAATGATGGAGCACATCGGAGACATCACTGCTATCGGAGCTACTACAGGCAAAAACTACATCGTAGATCCTGGTCTTCATAGAACACTTCTTGGAGATGGACTTGCAACTGCCCTATCATCAGCATTCGGCGGACCTGCAAACACAACTTACGGCGAAAACACTGGAGTTCTTGCTCTAACAAAGATTTACGATCCTAACGTAATCAGAATTGCTGCAGGCTTTGCTATTTTACTTTCATTCATTCCAAAAATCAGCTTCCTGATTGAAACAATCCCTGCTGCAACAATCGGCGGAGTTTCATTCATCCTGTACGGAATGATTTCTGCTATCGGTATCAGAAATGTTGTTGAAAACCAGGTTGATTTCACAAAATCAAGAAACACAATCATCGCAGCTCTTATTCTTGTATGTGCTCTAGGATTCAATGCAGCTGGCGGAATCACATTCAAAATCGCAGGCACTGCAATCACACTTTCAGGACTTGCAATCGCAGCTATCGTAGGTATCGTAATCAATGCAATTCTTCCAGGAAACGACTATGAATTCAAAGAAGAAGAAGGTACAGACGAAAAGTTCCAGACATTTAAGATCTAAAGGTCTATATACAAATATTTATTACAACGTAAAAACGCACCCTGCACGGTGCGTTTTTGTTTTCCCAAAATTCTTTAGCAAAGAATATTTCTATATGTTAGAATGTATATAGTATAAATATATCGCAATATATTGCCATATGTATCAAGGAGGATTTTCTAAATGCTATACAATCACGACAAGATAAGCTTTGTTAACACACCTACACCTATCGATTATCTCGAAAACGTATCCAAAGACCTCGGCGTCAATTTTTATCTGAAGCGCGACGATTTAACATGCCTTGGCATGGGAGGAAACAAGCTGAGAAAGCTCGAATATCTTCTAAAGGATGCAAAGGACAAAGGCGCTACAATGCTTCTTACTACAGGAGGCGCACAGACTAACCACGGAAGACTTACTGCCGCAGTAGCCGCAAAATACGGCATGAAATGCGCAATCGTTGCAGTTGACCCATATCCAGGAGAAATCTCCGCAAATCTTCTACTAGACGGCATGATGGGATGCCCTGTATATCTTGTAAAAGACGACGGAGTGCACTCAGAGGGCGAGCTTGCCAAGGCTGCATTCAAGAAAGTTACAGAAGAGTGGGAAGCAAAAGGCGAAAAGGTTTATTTTATTCCTATCGGAGGCTCAAGCGAGGTTGGCATGCTAGGATACTACGACTGCGCTCTTGAGCTCGAACAGCAGATAAAAGAAATGAAACTGGAAAATCCAAGAGTAATCACAACAGTTGGAAGCCAGGGAACATATATGGGACTTGCAGCCGCTGTAAGAAACGAGAACCTATCATTTCATGTAACAGGCGTTGGAATTTCCCCTGTCAAAGAAGGAATCAAAGTAAAGGCAGAAAAATATTATAAGAGATGTCAGGACTTCCTCGGACTAAAAGAAAACATGACGGCTGAAGATTTTGATCTTGAGGATGCATACGACTTTGGAGCATACAATAACCCTGTCAAAGAAGTAAGAGAAGCAGTTTACTACATGGCAAGAAAAGAAGCCATTATATTTGACCCATGCTACACAGGAAAATGCTTTGCAGGCATCATGAGCATGATCAAAGAAGGAAAAATCAAACAGGGCGAAGATATAATCATGGTTCATACAGGCGGATTCCCAGGAAACTACACTAAACATCACAGAGTAGAAATGGAAAAAGAGCTCATGCCTTATATCCATATCATAGACTAATCAAAGCCGCATATTGCGACAAACAGAAAAACGCTTGCAGCAAGTCAAAGCCGCAAACTAAGAAAATCGGATTTTACGAAAATTCATCAAACAAAATCAAAGAAAAAGGAGCACCTTAGGCGATACAATCGCTAGGGTCGCTCCTATTTTAATTACTTTAAATTTAAATGTGCCTAAAGCCGTACATCACACGCGACTTTGTAAAGCTTCAAAGTTTCTCGTCTATATCCTTTACCAACATGGCGAACACCATGATGTCAGACAGTAAAAGCTTAGACATTTTGCACACATATCATCGTTATATCCATCAACATTGCTTCTTGATCTATACATGCCGCCTGACATAGTCATCTGCTGGTAAATCTGTCTATACTCAGCATTGCCAGGGTCCATATCCATCGCCTGTCTAACATTCGAAAGAGCATCATCGTACATGCCTTCCTTATATGCAACTACACCGCTAAGGAAGTACCATTCGGCATCTCTGCCTCTTGCATTGATAAGCTCTCTGTGAGCGGCTGCATAATCTCCTCTCTGAATAGCAAGTCTTACATTGTAATATGCAGTTGACCCGCCATAAGTGCTACTGCCACTATTATATGTTCCTCTTCCGGAAGTCTGGCTAGAGCCTCCGGTGCTATAACTATATCCGTATGTACCGGATGAGCCCTGATTCTTAGTCAAAGCATCGTAAGCCTCGTTAACCTCCTGAAGCTTTTCCTCTGCAAGGTCTGCAAGAGGATTATTCTGATATTTGTCAGGGTGGTACTTCTTAACAAGAGCCTTATACGCGGCTTTGATCTCGTCCTGAGAAGCTCCCTGTCTTACTCCTAAAACCTCATATGGATTTTTCATTGCTGTTTTCTATTCCTTTCCCAAGTATCAAATCTGTTCGTTTTCTCATACCAATAAGCAGAATATTATCTATGATTCCTTTGTTTTTTTTGAAGTCGAGCAAATCTACTGCATTGAGCGCCATAGCCATGTAATTGTACATTACAGGCTCAACAAAATCGCTGCCGCCCTTTCTGTAGATAAAAGGATTGTAGCATCCCTTCTCTCTGTCATCTTCAAGGTCATCAAGAGCATCCATGATATATATCCACTTTCCAAGATTACGGCCTAGTACCGAAAGAACGCGATTCACGCTCTCGTCCTCGAAATAGCCCGTAAATACTGCTTCAAGCGTAACACCAAAAGCATCCGATGTCAAATCAATACTTGGTGAATTTTCTTTTTCCAGCAGAGAAAGCTCTCTAAGTCCTAGCTCGACAGCGCCACAAACCTCGGGGTACTGCTTTTCGAGCTTCTTGTATGTTCTTTTCAGGAGCATGCAGCCTGCGCTTCCCTTCAGAGAGTTTTCATCTATCTTGTCATCGAGAAATTTATGATATGCAAGAATTACCATCATATCTGCCGCATAATCTAAAGCGCTGCTTTCTCTTACAGTAGGATTCTTTTTTATTGGATGCACAATACAGTGCTCCTTTGATATTTTCTCATCACCCTCTTCAAGCGATGCGAGAACTATCGCAAGAAATACAGCATCAAAGCTCAGCGCCATGCGTGGCACCTGGCCAAGACGCATTCCTATTGATTTGCAAAGACCGCAGTAATACCCTTGGTAAACATCAAGCTCTCTGACCTTCAGCTCACTTTGCTCCACAGTAACATATCCAAGCATTATTCAGCCTTAAAATCCTTCCAGATTCTGCTGTACATGTCATCAGCTTCTGTGCCTAGACTCTTGAGAACCTCACAATTTGCAAGAACTTCCTCGCCTGGGAACAGATATCCCATCTTCTTTTTGTCTTCTTTTACTGCATCGATTACACCGATATTTGGAATTGAATAAGTCAGATAATCGTAATTCTTCTTTGCATTTTCTTTTTCTAGCATGAAATCAATCCACTTCTCAGCATTTTCTTTGTTCTTTGCTGCCTTAGGAATAGCCCATAAATCCATGAATTCTTCGCTACCTTCAGATGGAACTACAAACTCTAACTTATCATTTTCTGCCTGGCTATAGATTGCCTCGCCATTCCATACTACAGCAATATTTGCAGATTCGCTGATTGCAAGATCTCTTGCTGAGTCGTTAGCATACTTATAAACTAGAGGTTTCTGCTCCTTGAGGTATGCTGCAGCTTCCTTTAGCTCATCCTCATTTGTAGTGTTGATTGAATATCCCTTTGCCTTTAGGGCGATTGCAAGAGTATCTCTCATGCTGTCAGGCATAACAATCTGCTGTTCGTATTCCTTATTCCATAGGTCATTCCAAGATGTGATTGAATCCTTTTTTATTGCATCTGTATTGTACAAAATGCCCAGTGTTCCCCATACGTGAGGAACTGTATATTTGTTTTCTGGATCAAAAGCTTTCGCTATGTCTAGATATTTTGAATCGATATTTTCGATGTTTGGAACTTTTGTATAATCGATTTCTGCAAGAAGGTCTTCGCCTATCATCTTTTCGATCATGTAGTCTGATGCGCAGATTACATCGTAGTCAACAGAACCCTTCTGAATTACCGGGTACATTTCTTCGTTTGTATCAAATGAATCAAGAACAACCTTGATTCCTGTTTCGTCTTCAAATTCTTTTACAAGCTCAGGATCAAGATAGTCACCGAAACAGTATACTCTTACTTCACCGTTTTCCCCGCCGCCTCCGCAGGATGTAAGTCCGATGCAAAGACCAAGTGCCATTACGACAGAAAGTGTCAGTGCTATAAATTTTTTCATTACTTCTCTTCTCCTTTTGATGAAATTATATTAAATATAACCAGTACAACTAAAACAACTACAAATATTACAGTTGAAAGTGCAAACAGCGTAGGTCTAATTCCAACCTTAACCTGTGAGTAAATCAGAGTTGAAATTGTGTTGATTCCAGCACCTCTTGTGAAATGCGTTACAACAAAATCGTCAACTGACATTGTAAAGGCAAGAAGAAAGCCTGAGACAATGCCCGGTCTTATATCCGGAAGAACTACCTTTCTGAAAGCATAAAAAGGTGTTGCTCCAAGGTCAAGAGCCGCCTCGTATGTATTTGCTGTCAGCTGCTTGAATTTCGGCATAACCGATAAAATAACGTAAGGAATACAGAATGTAACGTGAGCGAGAAGAACAGTTCCCCAGCTCAGCGATATTCCAAATACAAGGAATGTCAGCATAAGTGAAATACCGATAACTATATCAGCATTCAGAAGAGGGATATTGTTAAGTCCCATAATAACGTTTTCTGTCTTCTTTTTCATGCTTGCGATTCCTATGCAGCCTAAAGTTCCTATAATAGTAGAAATCACTGCCGCTGCAAGTGCAATTGTAAATGTATTCCAGATGGCCTCAAGCATAATAGAGTTAGAGAACATCTCCTCATACCATCTTGTGGAAAATCCTGTCCATATTGCCATTGAACGGCTTTCGTTAAATGAAAGCACCATCAAAGTTCCTATAGGCAGATACAGGAATATAAGTATCAGTACTAAATAGAGAGTTTTGAATACTTTGCTCATATCAGATTGCCCTCCCCATTCTTGTCAAGTTTCGACAGCATCGCCATGCTGAATATGATGAATATCATCATTATTAGGGAAAGACCTGCACCCAGGTTCCAGTTTCCCGCTGTAGTAAATTCCTGCTCGATGATATTACCGATAAGATGTATCTTTCCTCCGCCGAGCATGTTTGAGATTGCAAATGTTGTAAGAGAAGGAACGAACACCATCGTAACTCCGCTTGCAATTCCAGGAACGCTCAGAGGCAAGATAATGCTTTTTATTACCTTTGCCTTTGTAGCTCCAAGGTCATATGCAGCCTCGATTACATTTTCATCTATCTTTGTTATCATGTTATAAATAGGCATAACCATGAACGGTAAAAAGTCATAAACCATCCCCAAAACGATTGCCGCCGGCGTATTTATAATCTGTGCAGACGGAAGTCCTATCAAAGAGAGCAGGTTATTGATAAATCCTCCTCTTTCGAGAAGAACTTGCCATGCCATAGTTCTAAGCAAGAAGTTCATCCACATAGGAAGTATGAACAAAAATATCATAAAACCCTTCTGGCCTAGCTTGCTTCCTCTAAGTATAAGGGCAAGAGGAAATGCCAGTATAAAGCATATCAAAGTACTTATAAGGGCAAGGGCAAGAGCAAGCCAAAGCGCTTTTGCATGATCTGCGCCAAACACAGCTATTATATTTTCAAAAGTAAATGCACCGCTTCTATCTGTAAACCCATAGTAGGCGATAACACCAAGAGGTATTAGTGTTCCGCATGCAATCCACAGTAAGAACGGGCTTGCGAGTAATTTTCTAGACATCGATTTCCATTGCCTCCTCTTCTTTGCTCTGAGGCTTATGCATAATCTGGATGTTCTCAGGTGTAACCCCAATACTTACTTTAGTTCCTACAGGATAGCTTGTTGTATTCTGAGCAAGCCATGTATATCCGCCTGCTTCGATCTCCATCTCGTAGTGAACACCGATAAATACATTGTGAGTAACTACACCATCCAAAATTCCCTCGCCAGGTTTTCTGATTATGATGTCTTCTGGTCTTATTACAACGTCAACAGGCTTGTTTACGCCAAATCCCTCGTCTATACATGTAAACGGAGTATCACAGATTTTAACAAGTCTATCCTGAAGCATCACTCCATCTATGATATTACTGTCTCCTATAAAGTCTGCAACAAAGGCGTTCTCCGGCTCGTTGTATATCTGCTCAGGTGTTCCCATCTGCTGGATATATCCGCCGTTCATTACAACAACCTTGTCACTCATAGTAAGAGCTTCCTCCTGGTCATGAGTTACATATATAAATGTGATTCCAAGCTCGTTCTTGAGTCTGATAAGCTCGTATTCCATATCCTGACGAAGCTTAAGGTCAAGAGCACCTAGAGGCTCGTCAAGCAAAAGAACCTTAGGCTCGTTTACGATAGCTCGTGCAATTGCGATTCTCTGCTGCTGTCCCCCAGAAAGTGACTCTACCTTTCTGTTTTCGTAGCCCTCTAAATTTACAAGCTTGAGAGCATATTTTATCTTATCTTTTATATATGCATCGGATTTCCCGCTAATTTCAAGTCCGAATGCAATATTTTTTCCTACATTCATATGAGGGAAAAGTGAGTATTTCTGGAATACTGTGTTGATATGTCTCTTGTTTGGAGGCACGTTTGTTATATCTTTTCCTTCAAAAAGCACGCTTCCTGTATCAGGTGTCTCAAAACCGCCTACGATTCTCAGCGTAGTTGTTTTGCCGCAACCTGAAGGTCCAAGCAGTGTGATAAATTCATTTTCGTGAACTGTTAAATTAAAATCGTCTAATACCGTTGTCTCTCCAAAAGACTTTGTGATGTTTCTTAGTTCAATTAATGATGACATTTCCTAACCTTTCTAAAAACTTGGAGGTGTACTTACCCAGATGAGCTTTGCTCCCTCTGCACTTGAAATGTAGTGAGTTTTCTCTGGCGTATAATAAAATGATTCTCCTTCTTTTGCTATAAACTTGTTTTTTCCAATATGAATAGTTATCTCTCCGCTGAGAACAAAACCGAACTCCTCGCCTTCGTGAGGTGTATCCGGATAAGTCTTTCCGCCCTTTTCAAGGGTGAGTCTTATAGGCTCCATGGCGTTTTTCTGCGCATTTGGTATAATCCATTCGATTTTGTTTTTCATCTCACTGTCCACTTTCTCGAAGTAGTCGTCCTCAGAAAAGACAACCTGCTCCTCAACAGATTCTGAGAAAAACTCTGCTACAGTTACGCCAAGGCTCTGCAGGATGTCCTCTAGCGTTGAAATCGACGGTGAAGTCAGATTTCGCTCAAGCTGTGAAATGAAGCCCTTAGACAGCTCTGTTCTATCTGCTAGCTCCTCCTGAGTAAGCCCGTTAACTATTCTCAAATCTCTTATTTTTCTTCCTATATCTATTCCCATAATAGTACCTTTGTTTTTATCCAATCATAAAATAAGTAAACTGTCAGTTTAGTATTAGTAAACCCATTTAAGAATTATATCTTATTATATTGAAATGTCAATACAATATAATAAAAGAGCCGAAAAATAATTTTCCAGCCCTTTTACACATTTTAATTTCTTCTATTTTTCTACTATTTTGTAGTATTCTTTTGCTGTAACCATATAAACTTGCGCATATATGATAGAGAATATAACAAAGGTTATAAGCGCGCATATAATGTATAAATTTGTATTTGTAAGACCAAAGAGTCTCATGAGCCTTACAATCATAGGAAATCCCATGCTCATGTGAATTCCTGCGGTAATCAGAGGAAGGAAGAAGACCATAAGCACCTGTGTTTTGATGCTCTTCTTCACCTCAGCTTTGCTCATTCCGACCTTTTGCATCATCACAAACTTGTCTCTGTCATAGTACCCTTCAGAAATCTGTTTGTAGTAGATAATCATTACTGTCGCCATGATAAACACGATTCCAAGGAAAACACCTAAAAACAGGAAGCTTCCCACAAGATTTTTAATTGATGCAGAAAAAGCAGCCTTTGAAATACCATACCAGGTAAAGCCATCTATCATATCGCTGTAATACTGATTTCTAACATTAGCCATGAACTGCTCCTGTGCACCAGGTGTACTTAGGTTTGTAAGATCAACAGTTACATTTAACGTAGGAAATATTAATCCCTCCGAAGGCTCATCTGGTATTAGATTTTTTCTTACCATCACAACAACGTTATCAAACTCATCATCACGCACTACGAGCATAAGCATACCCTTGATATTTTCTGTAACTATTGCCCTAGATCCTTCTATCTTTACTTCACTATCCTTCTTCACATCAAAAGTCATGTCACCAAGATTAACAGATTTATCAAAGCCCTCTAGCATATCGGTTCCGACAATTGCCTCGCCTATCTTCAGCGTTTCAGATTTATCAAAGTAATCGTTATAGCTTGATAGAGGCATTACAGAAACATATACAGCATCCTTCGGTTCCATAGAAACATAATCTGACTTAGGATATATCTTTCCGTCTTCTTCTGTTCCATATAGCATAAGCTGCTCAGTCATATCGAGCACCTCAGCCTTTGCTCCTAGCTTTTCTGCTTCTTCTTCTACAGTTTTTCTAAATCTATCATGATCTACTCTCTCTACTACCTCCTGATTTTCAGAAGTTACAAGGCTTGTTTCCATCATAACATCGCACCTTTTGTTAGGAAACTGTAGCTTTATTGCATCTTCAACCCCCACATACATAGAAACTGTAGCAGATATCATAACAAGCACCATAGTAGACAAAATACAAATACTTGCAAGACCTACAGCATTTTGCTTCATTCTGTATATCATACCGGATACTGCAGTAAAATTATTTGACTTATAATAAAAGGTTTTGTTGTTTCTGAGGCGCTTAAGAATCCATATGCTTCCTGCAGTAAACAAAAGATAGGTTCCTATAATTACAAGAACTACCGCAACAAAGAAAAGTAACAGCGCACTGATCGGATCTTTTGTTGATACTGCGATGTAATAGCCTGTGCCGATACAGATAAATCCAAGTGCTGCGGCTAGCGCCTTTGTTTTTGGCTCTCTTTCTGCCTCATTTCCGCCGCGAAGAAGTTCTATTGGGCTTCCTAGTCTAACTCCGATTAAGCTTATAATAGCAATAAGAAGATATATGCTAGAAAATACGACAAAAGTTATAAGAAGAGCACTGCCGGAAATTTCAAAATTAAGCACAACGGGCATGTCTACAAGCTTTAGAGCTACCATATAAACAAACCTGCTAAAAATTATTCCAAGAATAAGGCCTGATGTAATTATCACAAGGCTCAAGATAAAATGCTCAATTACGATAACTCTTCCAACATGCTTCTTTTCCATTCCCAGAACATTGTAAAGGCCAAACTCCTTTTTTCTTCTTTTGATTAGAAAGCTGTTAGTATATATCAAAAATATGCATGCAAAAATTCCAATCACTGTACTTCCTAGAACCATTATCGTTTTTATATTTTCTGATCCTGGCATATCCTGCATACCTTTGTTTAAAGTCATAAACAAAGAAATGTAAAACATCATTACAGTACCGATGCCTGCGCACATGTACGGAATGTTAAATTTGCTGTTTTTTCTCAGATTGCTAATAGCCATTTTGAAAAAGAATCTGCTAGTCATTCAAACCACCACCTGTTGATAAAAGTGTGAGTGTATCTGAAATCTTGGCATACATCTCGTCATTAGTCATATTTGCCTTGTAAATCTGGTGAAATACTTCTCCGTCTTTGATAAACAAAACGCGTTTTGCGTGACAGGCAGCTCTTGTGCTGTGAGTAACCATCAAAATCGTCTGGCCGCTTTCGTTGATTTCATCAAAGAGCTTTAGAAGGCCTGACGCTGCGTTTGAGTCAAGTGCTCCTGTGGGTTCATCGGCCAAAATTATGTCAGGTCTGTTCATAAGAGCTCTTGCGACTGCTGCTCTTTGCTTCTGCCCTCCTGAAACCTCATAAGGATATTTACTTAGGATTTCTGTAATTCCAAGTCTTGCGGCAATAGGCTCAATTCTTTCTTCCATCTCCACTGGAGTCTTTCCAGCAAGAACCATAGGAAGGAATATATTGTCTTTGATGCTAAATGTATCAAGCAGGTTAAAATCCTGAAACACAAATCCAAGATTATCTCGCCTAAAGGATGCAATTTCCTTTTCGCTTATGCCTGTAACTACACGTCCACGGAGAAGAACCTCTCCTGCTGTAGGTCGATCAAGTGCTGCAAGAATATTGAGAAGTGTAGTCTTGCCCGAGCCAGACTCACCCATTATTGCCACATACTCGCCCTCTTCGACAGAAAAGCTCACATTACTAAGTGCCTTAACCTGGGCACTTCCAAATCTCGATGAATATATTTTCTTTATATTTTTGACTTCTAAAATAGCCATATATATGTAACCCCCTTACTCGCTTATATTATTAAGGTGCAAAGATGTATCTTGACCGCCACTATTTGGACGGCTTTTTATAAACCATTGGTACCACAGGTAATTTGTCCTTGCAATTTATTTTGTAACTAAAGTATAACAAAAAAGGAAATGCCTTGCCTTAGCATTTCCTTACAAATCAAGCTGTAACCTTACAAAACTGTAACACTGGGCCTAGTAACACTGCAGCCCTGTAACTCAGTGACCCTGCAACGGTGTAGCCCAGTGACCCTGCAGCTCTGTAACTCGGTGACCCTGCGACGGTGTAGCCCAGTTACATTCACCTATAGCCCCTCTCCGGATTCTTAGCAAAAGAGATTCGCACCTTTGTTCCCTTACCTGGCTCTGACTCAATATCGATTTTGTGATTGAGCTTTGATATGATTTCCCTGCAAAGATAAAGCCCAATTCCCGTAGACTGTTTCTCGAGCCTTCCTGTATATCCCGTATAGCCCTTTTCCCAGACTCTTGGGATATCCTCGGCTTTGATTCCAATTCCCGTGTCCTCAATTACTAAGGTCTCAGGCTGCTGCATATAAATCGAAATTTTCCCTTTGCTTGTGTATTTCAGCGCATTAGAAATTACCTGCTCTATAACAAAAGAAATCCACTTCTCATCTGTTACAACACAAAGATCAAAATCACGTATATCAAGGGACAGCTTCTTGTGTATAAATGTGTACGAAAACTTCTTCACGCAGTCTCTAACAATCCGCAAAAGATCGCAGCTTTCAAACACATAATCCGTCTGCTCGCTGCCAAGCCTCAGGTACTGAAGCACCATCTCCACATACTGCTCCACCTTAAAAAGCTCCATCTTCAGTGCCGTCTTCGGTCCATCAAAATCCGTATCAAGAATTAGCTTGAGAGCCGCAATTGGCGTTTTTATCTGATGAGCCCACATCGTATAATACTCAATCATTTCCCTGTAGCTATCGTCATGTTTTTGCTTCTCATCCTTTATCTCAAAAAACAGCCTGTCAATCAGTTCCACATATAAATCTTCCTTCGCATACTCTCCGCGCTCAAGAAAAGAATTATCAAAACAGATATTACCTACATTTTCCTTTAGGTTATTCACGCTTTTGTTATATTTATAAAAATCAAAGATTCCCTCGATAATCCCGATGCACAAAACAACAAGGATGCTATAGGAAATCACAGAAAAGCTAACGCCGCTTACAGAGCACACAAGTGAATATGATGCTATAAGTATCAAAACCAAAAGAATTACCTTGCGTCTATCCTTCAGAAACATCGCGAAATTACTCATCGATCCAATATCCCTTTCCTTTTTTCGTAAGTATCATGTCCTTTACTCCTATTGCCTCAAGCCTCTTTCTGAGTCTTGCAACATTTACAGTAAGAGTATTTTCGTCAACAAAACTGTCCGTCTCCCAGAGAGCGTTCATAAGATAGTCTCTTTCAACAACCCTTCCTTTGTTCTCCAAGAGGACCTGAAGAATCCTCATCTCGTTTTTGCTCAGATCTGTTTTTTCCCCATCAAAGCTTATGATGCCGCTTCCAAGGTTAAGAATTGCACCTCTCCACTCAAGTAGATGTGTGTTTCTAGAAAAATCATATGTCCTTCTGAGAACAGCCTGAACCTTTGCAGTCAAAACCCCTATATCAAAAGGTTTCGTAACAAAATCATCCGCACCAAGATTCATCGCCATGACTATGTTCATATTGTCTGATACCGATGAAATGAAAATAACGGGAACCTTAGAAACCTCTCTGATCTTCGTACACCAATGATACCCGTTATAATAAGGCAGCGAAATATCAAGAAGAACAAGTTCTGGGGAAAGGTCCGTAAAATCCTTCATGACATTATCAAAATTTTCGCAGACCATGCAGTTATATCCCCATTTATTGAGATGGTCTTTTATACTTTCTGCTATTATCATATCATCTTCTACAATTAGAATTTTGTACATCGCGCCTTACCTCTAACCTTTCGAAAAAAAAACAGGCTGCTTCATTATCCATGAGCAGTCTGAAATCTTCTAATCTATATCTCATCTAACTTTGTATGAACATATTCCTCTACGTCTGATTTGTCTACATGAAGTGCTGTTGCAACCTCTCCATACAAGAGATCTTCGGCTTTCTTCATGAATCGTTTGTCTATCTGTCCAAGTTTCTTGTTATTCTTTAGAGCTTCTATTCTCTTTGCATAAATTGACTTGGTAAGCGACAGAAGATCCTCGCAGCGATATGTATCAATAATCTTCTGATAGTGAGCTGACAGCTGCTGCATGCTGTTTGTCTTATATATTTCTGTGTGTATCTCATCTATGCTGTCCAAAAGATGTTTGGCCTCTTCGCTTGAGATAAGAGGTCTCATAACAACCCTTTCACTATCAACAGGTGCATATATCATTCCTGATTGATATACCGGCTCAAGAAAATAATAAAGCCTGTCATCATCAGAGAAATCAGGTCTGCCAATTTCAATAACCTTGCACACTCCCGTTCCGCCATACATTACAAGTTCATCTACCTTAAACATAAGTCACCCGCTTTCATAATCCTGAAAATAGTTTGTCCGCATATATCTATTATACTCTTTATTACCTTTTTATGTAAGGGCTTTTTAGCAAAATCATTAAAATTCCAAAGGTTTTTGGTAGGAAATTTCTAGAAACAGCTATCTTTGTAAGTATTCTCTAATTTTTCCATAAAATTAGAGGGTGCCATATAAAATGACACCCTCTGACGTTCGGATTATTCTCAAAATCTAATAATACATTTTCAAATCACATTAATTGTTGTGCTTATACACCTTTTGCTTCAGTTCCAAATTTCTTTCTGATTATGAATAGAACAACTACCATTAGAGCAATTGCGATTGGAAGAGCAATGAATGCGCTTCTTACGAATCCAGCGATGATGTATGATACGAATGAAACAGCAGCAACTGTTACAGCGTATGGAAGCTGAGTGTTAACATGGTTGATGTGGTAGCACTGTGCACCTGCAGATGCCATGATTGTAGTATCTGAGATTGGTGAGCAGTGGTCTCCGCATACAGCACCAGCCATACAAGCTGAGATTGACATTGTCATCATCTGTGGGTCGTCGCCGAATGCAGCGATTACGATAGGGATAAGTACTCCGAAAGTACCCCATGATGTACCTGTTGCGAATCCTAGGAAGCATCCTACTAGGAATACGATAGCTGGTAGGAAGTTGATGAATGATTCAGCACCAGCAGCTACAAGACCTGCAACGTATGGAGCAGCACCAAGGCTGTCTGTCATAGTCTTTAGAGTCCAAGCGAATGTTAGGATTAGGATAGCAGGAACCATTGCCTTGAATCCTTCTGGGATACATTCCATAGCATCTCTGAATGAGATAACTCTTCTGATCATGTAGTAAGCGATGATGATAATCAGAGCGATTAAGCTTCCGAATGATAGACCAACTGATGCATCTGAGTTAGCAAATGAATCGATGAAGCTTGTTCCTTCGAAGATTCCACCTGAGTAAGTGATACCAACGATACAGCAGATAATGATAACTACTACAGGGAATACAAGGTCGATAACCTTTCCTTTTGAGTTAGCAACGTCAGCTTCTTTTTCAGCTTCTGCATAAGGTCTTTCTGGAGTTGTGTAAATGTCTCCGTTGATAGCGTTTTCTTCGTGAAGTTTCATTGGGCCGTAGTCAATTCTCATAACAGTGATTGAGATCATGAATACGATAGTTAGTAGTGCATAGAAGTTATAAGGGATAGCACTTAGGAATACCTGGAAACCATCCTGTCCTTCTACGAATCCACTTACTGCAGCAGCCCATGATGATACTGGAGCGATGATACATACTGGAGCAGCTGTTGAGTCGATCAGGTAAGCCAGTTTAGCTTTTGATACTTTGTGGCTTTCTGTGATAGGTCTCATAACTGAACCAACTGTTAAGCAGTTGAAGTAGTCGTCTACGAAGATTAAGCATCCAAGAGCTACTGTGCAAAGCTGAGCACCAACTCTTGTCTTAATTCTCTGCTGAGCCCATCTACCGAATGCTGCTGAACCGCCAGTAGCGTTCATCAGGCAAACGATTGAACCTAAAACAACTAAGAATACAAGGATACCTACGTTGTATGAGTCAGATAAATTTCCAATAATACCGTCTGTTAGTAAGTGCTGTAGTGTACCCTCAAAGTTTCCACCTGCATAAAGAACAGCACCAACAGCAATACCGATGAACAGTGAGCTGTAAACTTCTTTTGTAATAAGTGCAAGTCCGATAGCGATTACCGGTGGAAGTAGTGACATCCAAGTAGCGTACACTGAAGGTACGTACTCTTCGTCAGCAGCAAATGCCATTAATGGGCAGCAAATGATGAACATTACTGCAGCCATCATGATAAGAGCTGATCTTTTTTTAAGATTCTTCATAATAAAAATCCTCCCTCACATATTGAGTAATTAATCCAACATATTCGTTTTAACACGTTTACGTCACATTGTCAACACCGTTACAGAAAATTTGTTAATTTTATGACTATCTCTTAGTAACTATTTCAAAATACAGCAAAATCAAGCATATCATGAATTTCTATGCTTGATTTTGACTTTAAATATGAGCATTTTGTGAATGTAAGAAAAGGCGCATAAGGCGCCTTTTCTTACATTTAAAGGTAAACCGAAATTATAGGTTAGGCGAACTATTTTCGATATCATCTAGGATTTCGTTAAGCTTTTCTAGTTCGCTATCTAGTCTATCCAGGCCTTCGCCAGGCACGTTTTTCGTCATAAACAATGTCTCCACCTTGCGGTTAAAGCTGGAAAATCTGTTTGTTAGAGCAATAAACTTAGGGAAGTTACTGCTGTTATATGCAGACAGGAACTTCTTGTAATCGCGCTCTATATACGCAACTATGTCAAGTTCGTTGTAAAGCTTTCCAATCATCATAGGATAAGGTTCAATTCTCTGAAGATAAATCCCCTCGTTCTCCTTTGACTCATAGATATATGTAAGCTTAAAATCCGGACCTATCTCAAATTTGATTTTGTTGATGTGCCCTGGAGAGCTTTTGACCGATACTGCACCCATCTGTTTGAGCGTCATGTTAACCATATCGTCTGATACATTATACATAAATAATCATCTCCTGTTTCTTATATGAACAAAACTACAGCCATGCGTATCTTACTAAAAGATATATCATGGAAATTACAACAGAAATAATCATGAACGGGAACCCTACCTTCAGGTAGCTTTTGAATGTAATTGGATAGCCGTGTCTGTTACTTATTCCTGACAGTACAACGTTAGCTGATGCACCTATCAAAGTTCCGTTTCCGCCAAGACATGCGCCAAGAGAAATTGCCCACCAAAGCGGAGTTACATCAATTCCATCATTACCCATTGCAATTACAAGCGGAATTAATGTTGCAACAAACGGAATATTATCAAGAATTGCAGATAAAAGAGCTGATGCCCACAGAAGAACAAGCATTGTCATGATTTCGTGGCCTGCTGTAAACTCGATAAGAATCTTTGCTAGCTTATCAATTACACCTGCTTCTACCATACCGCCTACAACAATGAACAGGGAAATGAAGAACACGAGCGTAGACCACTCAACCTCACTTATTATGTCATCTATATTCTGTCTTCCGATTATCATCATAATTGCAGCTGCTGCAAGCGCAATTGCAGATGATTCAAGGCCAAGCTGGCTGTGGAATATGAAACCGATTATTACTACTACCATCATTATAACAGATTTTTTTAGAAGAACCGGATCATTAATAGCTTTTTTCTCGTCAAGCTCCATTACCCTCATGACAGCTTCCTGGCTGTTTGTAAAACTCTTCTTATATAAAAGTCTCATAAATATAATCAGTGCAACCATGATGAATATTACAGCTAAACCTGTATTTGTAATAAAGTCCATGAATGTAAGACCTGCAGCACTTCCAATCATAATGTTTGGAGGGTCACCGATAAGAGTAGCTGTACCACCTACGTTAGATGCTATAATCTGAGTAAGTAGGAAAGGTACAGGATTAAGGTCTAGCATTCTTGCAATGGTAATTGTCATAGGACCTACAAGAAGTACAGTTGTAACGTTATCAAGGAACGATGATAATACTGCCGTAATAACAACAAAATAGATCATCACCTTCCAAGGATCTCCACCTGCGATTTTCGCAGATTTAATCGCAACATATTCGAAAACTCCTGAGTTTTTTACTATAGCTACGAAAATCATCATACCTATTAGAACACCTATTGTGTTCGCATCAATATACTCTACTGCCTTCTCAACAGTAAGAACTCGTAAAAGTACAAGCACAACAGCACCGGCCATAGCAGCAGCTGCTCTGTGTACCTTTTCTGTAACGATGGCAATAATTACAATAGCAAAAACTGCCACAGAAATAAATTGTTGCATTTTAACACCCTTTCTAAAAATCACGGCATTCAGTCTAACACTCTAAAAGACCGCTTACAATAGACAAGTTAGCTAAAATGTGTAAAAAAAAGAGAATGGAACTTTAGTATTAGTTCCATTCTCCTTGTAAATTCAACGCTTACACTTTCTGTGAAAATATTTAGACAAAATAATTCCAAACTAAAGTGTTAGAGAAGGAGCTGAGTAAACTCTTGCTCCAAGTTCCTGATCAAGTAGATAAAGTCCTTTTGGATCTGTTCCAAACAGCTCCATTTTCTTAATCAGGTCAGATGCATTAGCCTCTTCCTCGCCCTGCTCTTTGATGAACCAGTCGAGAAACTGCATAGTTCTAAAATCTTTTGCAGTATAAGCAGCATCGTAAATATCATTGATAAGTGAAGTCACATACTGCTCATGTTCATAACCTGCCTTCAGAACAGATAGACCATCTGTAAGTTCCACATCAGGCTTTTCGATTGCCTCAAGAGTAACCTTTAAATCATTATTCTGCATGTACTGCATCATAAGAACTGCATGGTCTCTCTCCTCCTGCGCCTGGACATTGTACCAGTTTGCAAATCCTGCAAGACCGTTTTCTGTGTAGAAATTAGCAAAGTTCAGATACAGGTATGCCGAATAAAATTCTTTGTTCACCTGATTGTTAAGTAAGCTTGCAACTTTTTCGTTAATCATAGAAAACACCTTCCTCGTTATATCATCAATATCTTCTTACGCATATTATACACCATTATCAAGTTTTTTGAGAGCCTTTTTAAACTGAAATGCAAACAGAAATATTGTAAATGTCACAGCAAGAAAGTCAGCAACAGGCTCTGCTAAGTAAACTGCACTGCATCTATCTGATGTCATAATAGCAGGCAGAATATAAATCAGCGGAATTAACAAAACAAACTTACGCATAACTGCAACAGTAATCGATGAGCCTGCCTTTCCAAGCGAAGTGAAGGTCATCTGACATGCCATCTGAATACCAAACATAAACAAAGCAGCTGCGTAGATTCTCAAAGCATGCTGAGTGAATTCCGAAAGTGCAACATCCGATGTAAACATCGCTGTAAAAATTCCAGGTGCCAGCATAATCACTGCCCAAAGAAGAGTTGAATATCCAAGGCTCACCTTCAGAAGAAGCTTGAATGTGCCCTTTACCCTCTCCTTATTTTTCGCACCATAGTTGTAGCTGAGTATAGGCTGCGCGCCCTGCCCTAGCCCCTGCAGAGGAAGCATCGCAAACTGCATAACACTTGTCAGGATTGTCATAGCACCAACAGCAATATCTCCGCCATATTTCAGAAGTGATGAGTTAAAACAAACTGCAATAACACTTTCACTTGACTGCATTATAAATGTTGCAAGACCAAGTGTCATACTTGGCACAATAACTCCCGCAGCAAGCTTTAGGTTTTCCCTTCTTATTTTCAAAACCGTCTTTTTCCCTAGCAGGAATGAAATTACCCACACACATGACATAGCCTGAGAAATAACAGTGGCAAGAGCTGCACCTTTAACTCCCATGTCAAATCCAAATATAAACACAGGATCAAGAACGATATTTGCAATCGCACCAATCATTACAGAAATCATTCCAAATTTAGCAAAGCCCTGAGTCGTAATAAATGCATTCATACCTAAAGTTAGCTGAACAAAAACAGTTCCAAAAGCATAGATATTCATATAAGATGTTGAATAATCTATTGTGTTTTCGCTAGCACCAAAGGCGAGCAGAAGCTCTTTGTTCCAAAATAGCAATACAAATGTAAGCACTGCCGATACTATGAGCTGCATAGTTAGGCAGTTTCCAAGAGTTTTTTCTGCCAGCTTGTTGTCTCCGCGACCCATAAAAATCGCAGCTCTAGGTGCACCGCCACTACTTATGAGCGCTGCAAAGGCACTAACTATCATAATAAGAGGCATGCACACCCCTACTCCTGTAAGTGCAAGAGCACCAACATCTGCAATGTGTCCGATATAAATTCTGTCCACAATGTTATAAAGCATGTTTATTATCTGCGCTGCAAGCGTAGGAAGCGCTAGCTTCAAAAGTAGTTTTCCAAGTGGCTCCGTTCCCAGAAAGTCCTTGTCGTTTTCCAAATTAATCCCTCCATTAGCAAAATGTTTTTTATTTGTATTTTTCCCTATATATAATGTAGGAAAAATTCATATACATATATCTAGATTGTCCCTTGTCTTGCGACATGTAAAAAACAGTATACCAAATTCATAGGAAATCTCAATATTATAGGCAAAAGCTACAAGAAATCTTCATATTTCTTCTTGCATATGAATACAATTTATGATATTCTAATATGGTGCATGGAGGATTGACCGAGTGGCTAAGGAGCTCGCCTGGAAAGCGAGTAAGGTGTAACAGCCCCG
>CAUWFN010000017.1:0-37040 GCA_963558075.1 uncultured Clostridia bacterium
TATGAAACGAATATCGGCAAAAAAATTCGCCTTTATATATTTCTTATGTGTTCTTGTCATAGGAATTGTGGTTCTGATATTGGTGCAATTTTTTTCTGAATTTGCAGTAGTAGAATCTTTAGCCACGAAGTTCATAAAGCCTTTTTCAATATTTAATCTAATTATGTGTGCAGTAATTGCAGTGCTTCATTTTACAGATAAAAGATAGGCATATTACAAAAAATATTTATCTACGATAAAGGGGCTACTAGTCTTAACTTCAATAGTTAAAGCTAGTAGCCCCGATTTTAATTCAAGGAAGTTTCTATTCAAAATATATTTCGTATTTTCCGTCGATGCTTTCGCTGATAGAGTCTTTGATCCATTTGCATGCACCGTCTCTGTCGCGGGCTGCGATAAAATCGACTAGGCCTTTGTTGTTTTGGTAAAGGGTATTGATTCCATAAAGAACGCAGAAGCGCTCCCAAAGTGCAAAGACTGGGACTTTGAATGAGTGGAATATGAGCGGAATTAGCATATTGCCGCAAAACATTGCAAGATTTAACTGAAACTCATAGGCACCGCGCACCGCTTCGTCGATGGAAGCTGCGGATTTGATGCTTTCTACGTGGTCTTTCATCTGCTGAATCTGCTCGTCGGTGATTGTGTCGATGCAAATTATTACAGCGAGGGTGTCAAGCGCAATACGAACTTCAAGAATTGAGCGCACCTCGTCACGTCTCAGAGAACCGCCGTTGTAGTTCATTATGGAGCTCAAGGTTTCGAGAGTTCCTTTTTTTCGGTAGTCGGACACATAAGTACCGCTACGAGGGCGAACCTCGATAAAGCCTTTTTTCTGAAGCTCGGAAAGCCCGCTGTTTACAACACCTCTGCTAACTTGCATTTTCTGAGCAAGCTGACGTTCGGACGGAAGCTTTTCACCAACCTCAAGTGTTCCCGAAAGAATCAGATTTTCCATCTGTTCAATAAACAAATTCTTTAGTGATTGTGTTTCTATTTTGTTAAATTCCAATATCCTTCCTCTTTTCTACTGTCATGTCTTTTTATGTCAAAATTTCTGCTGTGCCCAGATACTCTACCAGGATGCAGAATTAATTTGTTTGTATTCTGACTAATCAGCCTTGCAGTTTACAGGGCAAAGCAAGCCTTATGCAAAACCTGGGCATTGACTGGTACTGGTCAGACCACTATTATTTTACCACTATAGACAATTTGTGTAAACCTTGCAGTAAGTTTTTTGTAAATGTATGCAGTTTTTCAATTTTCAGCAAAACTGCATCCCACTTTTGAGTTAACGCCGTATGCATGTTTCGCAATAACTTGATTTATGCATCCATTAGTTCCTGCCGCCCCAGCAATCTAGCCCCAGCAACCTAGCCCCAGTGACTCAGAGCCCGGTAACTTGAAACTCTGTGACCTAGCCGGTGCCTTGGCCGCGCAGCGGCTTTGATACGAAAAAAGACAGAAGATCGGGAGACCTCTGCCTTTTTCGGAGTTAACTGCTCCGGCAGGGAAAGCCGGCGACAGTGAAGAATTTATTGAAGTTTATCGTTTTCGAAATATTTTCTGGTTTCGTCTATGACTACATTACGAAGGCCGATTAGACCAATGAGGTTTGGAACTGCCATACAGCCGTTTACGATGTCAGCAAGGATAAATATGAAATCCAGTGACATGAAAGGTCCGATTGCTATGAATGCAACGAACACGAAACGGTAAATCGGAATTGCCTTGAGGCCTTTCAGATAGTAAGTGCATCTTTCACCGTAGTAGTTCCAGCCCATGATAGTAGTGAAGGCGAAGAATATAAGACCGATATTAACTATGTATTTACCAATCATTGGAATGAACAGACCGCTTTCGAATGCTGCAGTAGTCATAGATGCGCCTTCAAGGCCTGACATGTGTGAGTTAGTGATTAGTATTGCAAGACCTGTCATAGTGCACACAACGATAGTATCGATAAAAGTACCAGTCATTGAAATCAGACCCTGCTCAACGCATGAATTTGTTTTTGCTGCAGCACTTGCAATTGGCGCACTTCCAAGTCCACTTTCGTTAGAGAATATACCTCTGCTGATACCTTTCTGCATAGCGATAACCATTGTTATACCAAGGCTTCCACCGAACATCGCCTGTGGTTTGAATGCACAGACAATAACCATTTTCAGAACTTCAGGAATCTGAGTGATGTGAGTCAGGAGAATGATCAAAACTCCTCCGACGTAAAGCACGCACATGAACGGAATAATTTTTTCGGCAACGTGAGCAATACGTTTGATGCCTCCGATTGTGATATATCCAATCAGAAGTGTAAGAATAATAGATGTTGCAATTGGTGGAATGTTAAATGAAATTGTAAGTGCATCAGAAATTGATCTTACCTGAGTGAAGGTACCAATACCAAGAAGTGCAACACCGATTCCAAATACGGCGAACATCTTTGCTAAGAAGCGGTTGTTAAGGCCTTTTTCTAAATAGTACATAGGGCCGCCAGCCATCTGGTTGTTTTCGTCTTTAACACGATAAACAATTGCAAGAAGTCCTTCGGAATATTTTGTTGCCATACCGAAAAACGCAGAAAGCCACATCCAGAAAAGTGCTCCTGGGCCGCCGGCAGCGATTGCAGTAGCAACACCTACGATATTACCTGTACCGATTGTAGAGGAAAGGGCAGTGCAAAGGGCCTGAAAGCTAGAAATATCGCCTTCCTCTTCTGCCTGGTTTTTGGACATTAGCGTAAACGCGCGCTTCAGTTTTGTTAGCTGAAGAAATCTAAGACGGCATGTAAAATAGATGCCTGTGCCCAGCAAAAGACATATTAGGGGCAGTCCCCAGACAAAATCGTTAATCTTAGTTAGTACCTGTTCTAAAATTTGCATAAAAAAAATCCTCCTTAAATTAATAAGTCGGAATGCATAATGAAACATATGAATAATCCACTGTCCTTTTACCTGAGAGATTCACCTGCCTAGGCAGGCTTGCTCCTTCGGTGCTTAATTTAATAAGTCTCTCCAGAGGCTCGTCCAATAGCGATCCTTTTACCTGAAATCTTCAATTCTTCGGTGTTCTTATAGAATCTCTTTCGCCATTATCATCCGATTTTTATTTATCTACAAGATTGATTATACATATTTTTTTTCTTTATGCAACCAAAATTTATGAAAAAACTACAAAAAATTGCTGTTTTTTTGTGTAAAAATTTATCTGAAAATTTATAATTTTAAAAAATGCGAACAAAGTGCCTGCTCACTGCTAATTAAGTTCGAATTATCGAAACCGCCTCCCGCATCTTATGAAGAGCTCCTGCGCCCCTAAATGGCCATCAAAGCTGCTATGACAGCTGCGGCCTCCCGGCATCTTACGAAGCCGATTCATCGCCCACCAAAGAGGCCACCAAAGCCGCGCTTGGAACAAAACCTTTGAATTACAGCATAAAACGAGAATTTCAGATTTATGCTGTAAAAGGCATCTAAAAAGTACAGCAAATCTGATGCTTGATTATAAGATTTAATAAGCTGATAATAAAAAATCGCAATTAATTGCGATTTTTTATTGACTTTATAACCCCAGTCACTGTATACTGTTATGGCGCCTTTTGCTGGGAATTCTAAGGACTCAAGACGTGGAGCCCCCCAGAA
The DNA here is from genome assembly GCA_963558075.1 of uncultured Clostridia bacterium. GTDB lineage: Bacteria > Bacillota > Clostridia > Peptostreptococcales > Anaerovoracaceae > CALHKP01. Next base: position 3,642 of record CAUWFN010000017.1, read on the forward strand.
ACTCGACTTTGTTGGGCCCCGGAAGCTCGACTTTGTTGAGCCCTGGAAAACTTAGGGTTAAAGACATTGGGAACTTTAGGGGCCCGAATGGCTTTGATCTTCACAGCTCAAATCAAAGTGCGCGAATCGAAATATTTAACTTGTTATATTATATAGAAGGGAATGCAGATAATAACTATGGCTGTTTCGTATGATAAACTATGGAAGCTTCTCATAGATAAAAAAATCAGTGCATCGGAGCTTAGAAAAACGGCAGATATTGCTCCGAACACTATGACAAGAATGAGAAAAGAACAGGAAGTGTCTCTGGCAGTTCTCGGCAGAATATGCGACTGCCTGCAGTGTGATTTTGGAGATATAGTAGAGCATAAACAGGAAAGAAAGGTGGAAAAATGAAAGATAAATTAATCAGTGTACCCGTAAGCGAGCTTTATGGAACCAAGATGATGGACTGGGGGACATCGGCAAAGGAAACGGAGCTGCTTGCGCCTGCAGGAAACATGGAGGCTCTCAAGGCTGCGGTTTCTAACGGATGTGATGCGGTGTACCTTGGCATGCAGAAGTTTGGCGCCCGCGCATACTCATCAAATTTTGATACAGAGGCACTTGAGGAGGCAGTAAGCTATGCTCATCTCAGAAACGTAAAAGTTTACGTGACAATGAATACTGTAGTATACGAGGATGAGCTTTCTGATATGGAAGAGCAGCTACATGCTCTGAATAGAGCCGGCGTTGATGGAGTAATCGTGCAGGATCTTGCGGTATTTGACTACATCGTTAGAAATTTTGAGGACATGGAGGCCCACTGCTCGACTCAGATGGGAATAGACGACCTAGAGGGAACCTTACTTTTCAAGGAGATGGGGGCAAAGAGAGTCGTGCTCGCTCGCGAGGTAGACAAGGAAAAGGCAAAAGCTATTCGAAAAGCAGCAAAAATACCTCTAGAAATATTCGTTCATGGAGCCCTTTGTATGTCATACTCAGGAAACTGCTTGATGTCAGGACTGATTGGCTACCGCAGCGGAAACAGGGGAAGATGCGTAGGCTCTTGTAGAAAACCGTATGAGCTTATCGACAAAACATCATCAAAATCTCTCGGAACAAGCTACATCCTCTCAGCAAAGGACCTAAACACAATTGAATATACAGATGAGCTCAAGGCTCTGGATTCGCTAAAAATCGAAGGCCGTATGAAAGAGCCCGTTTACGTTGCAAACGTAGTATCAAAATATAGAGCGGCCCTAGACAATAATGCAAGCAAAGCTGACATAGAAGATCTAAACAAGACATTTAACAGAACATATACAAAAGGCTATCTCTGCGGTGAGGAGCCTGTAAACATAAGTAACATAAGCCGCCCGAATAACTTTGGTTATGTAATTGGAAAAATCACAGGTCAAAAAAGCGGCATGTACGAAATTACTTTAACAAAGCCTCTGAACCAAAATGATATAATCAGAATTGACCACAGCGGCGAAGATGTGAACCTGTCTGTAGTAAAGCTTTACGATAGAAGCGGAAATCTCATAAACAAATCAGACAATGTATGTTACATCAAAGTCAAGGAAAAGCTTTCTTCCGGAGACATTGTATATAAGACAAAGGACTATCACTACTATAAGAATCTAGAAAATAATCTAGAAAAAGAATTCAGAAGATTTCCTTTGAATTTCAAGGTTTACGCATACCCGGGATCAAAGCTTGTAATCGATGCAGAAGCCTTCGGCCTTTCATATTTTTATGAAAGCGATGATATTTTGGATGAGGCAACAAATAACCCAACATCTAAAGAAAAGGTGCAAAAACAGCTGGGAAGACTAAACGACACAGTCTTTGAGCTTGGCGAAGTCGAATTTGACGAGTACAACGCATTTATTCCAGCAAAGCTTCTAAACAGCGCAAGACGCGAAATTGCAGATGCTCTTTGCAAGGCAAAGCTTGAATCAAAACAAAAGCGCGAAAAGACGCAGGAAGAGAAGCTAGAAGAAAAAGAAAGAAGACAGAGCATCTGCTTTGATCAGAAAAAGCCTTATTTGACAGCGTCAGTTACAACGAAGGAGCAGTACGATGCATGCCGCAGAGCTGGAATCGCGGAAATTTACTTTGATAATATCGTAAGACGAAACCAAAACGTCTACGAGGATAGAGATGGAGAACTTTTGATCGGCGGATACGGCGGAGTTTATAGATACAGACAGAGCAATGATTTTGTTACTGACTATTCTCTGAACGTGGTTAACTCAAGAAGCTGCTATGACCTTCATAGGCTAGGAGCAAAGAGGGTAACTCTCTCATACGAGCTGAACAAAAAGCAGATTGGCGAGCTTATAAGTTCATACTATGAGGAAAACGGCGGATATCCTGCACTAGAAATGATTGTATACGGAAGAGCGCCTCTTATGTTTACGAAATACTGCCCGCTGAAAAAGATGGGACAGTGCGGAAAATGCAAGACTCATTCTTATGAGATAAAGGACGAGTACGGCAACTTTCCGGTGCTTCCAAATGGAGACTGCACTACTACAATCTTAAACGGCAGAATACTTAACCTGCTAGACGAGATGCCAGAAGTAGAGGGCGTTGAAGCTTTTAGACTAAACTTTACGATAGAAACACCAGAAGAAGTGTCTAAGGTTATAAGAAATGCTCAAGGAAAACTGAGCGGAAGATATACAGAATCTGTATTTAACCAGGACACAGATACTAGAGGACATTTTAATAAGAAAATAATATAAGGCATTTTGCTTTACACGGAGGTAACATGATAAAAGTAGAAAAACTAACCTATGGTTTTCCTGCAAAAGACCTGTATAACGACATATCATTTAATATAGAAGCTGGTAGCCACTGCGTTCTTATAGGCTCAAACGGCACCGGAAAATCAACACTTGTAGACCTTATAATCGACCCGGAGGAATATCTTTTTGATGGTAAGATAACAAAAGCTGAGGAGTGTAGAATCGGTTATGCAAGTCAGTTTTGCATCAGGGAAAAGCTCAAAAAATGCACAGTATTTGAGTACCTGAGCGAGCGTTTTGAAGAAAACGAAAGAGAAATAGAAAAAGCCTGCGAAGCCATGGCAACTGCAGAGGATATGGAAAAGGCATTTGCAAGGTACCAAGAGCTTCTTGATATTGGTGAGGCTATGGACAAGGATAACTTCGAAAGCAATATCAGAAAACAGCTATATACAGCAGGTATGAAGGATCTAGAAAACACACAGATAGATCAGATAAGCGGGGGAGAATACAAGCTTATTCAGATAATGAGAGAAATGCTAACATCGCCTAACCTTCTCATACTAGATGAGCCGGACGTTTTTCTTGATTTCGGAAATCTGGCAGGGTTATGCCAGCTCATAAACAGCTACAAGGGTACTTTGCTTGTAATTACGCACAACAGATACCTTCTTAACCACTGCTTTACAAAGGTTCTTCATCTGGAAAACGGCGATATTCAGGAGTTTGACGGAACATATGCCCAGTACAGATGTACAGTTCTTCGCGAAAAACTTAAGCTAAAGCTACAGAGCATAGAAGAGCAGGAAGAAATCGAAAGAACACAGGAAATGGTAAACATTCTAAGAAAGCGTGCAAGTGATATGGTAAACCCTGTAATCGGGCAGTCAGTAAATGCCAAACAGTCACAGCTTGATAGATTAAGAGCAAGACAGATCAAAGCTCCATTTATCGAAGTCCGCGAGCCGGAGATTGTTTTGCCAAAGGTAGAGGCTACTAAGGAAGAATCTGCTCAGGAAGAATCTGCTCAGGAAGAATCTGCTCAGGAGCCAAGAACTATACTGAAAGTAGAAAACTATAGTGTGTCATTCGATGAGCGACTTCTAGAAAACGTTGAGTTTGAAATCAAAGAAGGCGAGAAGGTTGCAGTAGTAGGCGAAAACGGTACAGGAAAAACAACTTTAATCAATGATATACTTGCAAATGATAATCCTTCAATCCATATTGCAGAGGGCGTAAAATATGCATGCCTTTCTCAGCTTAAGAGTAGCATAGAAATGGATAACAAAACCGTATACGAATTGCTACTTGATGCAGGATTTAACACAAGAGCAGAGGCTGCTTCGTATCTTGCAAAATACTGCATGGAAAAGGAAATACTAGATGAGCCTGCTATGATACTTTCAGGTGGAGAGCAGAACATGCTTCAGATTGCCCTGATTGCACTAAGTGATGCAGAGTTTTTGATACTAGATGAGCCTACAAGTCATCTTGATATCTATGGCCAGATGGCGCTAGAGAAGGCAATCGCAGAGTACAAAGGAACAGTTCTCATGGTAAGCCACGATTTTTACCTGGTTGCAGGATGCGCAGATTATGTACTGATGGTGGACGAAAACACTGTAAGACGTATGAGAACTAGAAAATTCCGCAAGATGGTATACGACAGATATTTTGACCAGAAATATCTGGAAACTGACAGAAATAAGCAGGAGCTGGAATCACAGATATCACTAGCATTCAAAAACGAAAACTTTGCATCTGTCGATAAGCTTTGCACCCAGCTAGAAGCGATAAGCCTGTAACGGAGGAATTTTTAGATGACGAACAATCAGACTAGGATAGATATAATACTTTGGGATGTGGACGGCACGCTACTAGATTTCGAGGCGACCGAAAAAGCTGCAATCAGAACACTGTTTGGGGAGTTTGATCTTGGCGAGTGCACTGATGAAATGATAAGAAAGTATTCTAAAATCAACAAAAAATATTGGGAGGCTCTCGAACGGGGCGAAATATCAAAGCCAGAGGTTCTCGTAGGTAGGTTTGAGGAATTTTTCGAATCTGAGGGTATAGACCCTTCTATCTCATCAGACTTCAATGAAAAGTATCAGTATAGCCTCGGCGATACAATCGTATTTTGCGACGATAGCAAAGCAGTCATAGAATCCCTGCGAGGAAAAGTTAAGCAATACGTAGTTTCAAACGGAACAATAAAAGCCCAGACAAAGAAGCTTAAGCTCTCTGGTCTCGGCGAGCTGATGGATGGAATATTTTTATCAGAAGAGCTAGGTGTGGAAAAGCCAAACGCAGAGTTTTTTGACAAAGCTTTTGCAGAGATTAGGCCGGAAAACAAAGATAATATTCTCATAGTCGGTGACTCTCTTACTAGTGATATCCGAGGGGGAAATAATGCTGGGATAAGAACCTGCTGGTACAATCCTGCATCACTTCCTAATACTTTAGATGTAAAAGTCGACTGGGAGATAAAAAATATACATGAAATTTATAAAATCTTAGATCTGTAGACTGCAAATTTTTAAATTTAAAATATAATTTTTTTGGTTGAATTTGGATGAGTTTAAGAATATGGTGGATGCAGTTATACAAATTTTATAAATTGGGTAAATAATGATATAGAAAAGGTTCAGAGAATTTTCTGGACCTTTTTTGTGTTATATATGGGGAAAAATAATATATTAGCCTGTTTAAAATGGTAGTAGCACTTGTACTTGCAACAATCGGCGGAACTTTAGCATGGTTAAAAGCTCAGACTGATGAAGTTAAGAACACATTCACAGTTGGTAATGTTGGCGTAGAATTAGCAGAAACAACAGGTAACGAATACAAACTAATGCCTGGTCATGAATATACAAAAGACCCTAAGGTTACACTTACAGATGGAAGCGAAGATGCATGGCTATTTGTAGAAGTAATCAGATCAGAAGGATTTGATGATTGTGTTACTGCAGCAATTGCTGATGGATGGACTAAACTAGATTCAGAAAAGACAAGAGAAGTATATTACAAGGAAAGTCCTAAAGCTGGAGAAGCTTTCCCAGTTCTTGAAGGCAACAAAGTAACTATCAAAGATCTTACAAACGATACTATGCCAGAAGTAGCTCCAACACTTTCATTTAAGGCTTATGCAATCCAGAAAGATGGATTCGCTACAGCAGAAAAAGCTTGGGCAGAAGCACAGAAATAAATAATAATTTATAACTAATTTATTTACACAATCGGTCTTATACCGAAATTTAGAATTTGAAATTAACTATTTAATTAAGAGAAAACCCACAGATTATAGCTCAAAATCAAAGTAAGATTTTTTATTATGGAGGAATTCAAAATGAAAAAGAAGATAGTAAGTATCGCTCTTGCATGCGCACTATTTGCAGTAGCAGTAGCAGGCGGAACACTAGCATACTTCACAGCAAACGATAAAGCTAAGAACGATTTCACAGTAGGTAACGCTGCAATCGATATCGAAGAACCAGCTTGGGAAGCTGCTCTTCAGAATGGCGAAACAGAAAACATGTACCCAGGACAGACAGTAGCAAAAGACCCACAGGTTCTAAACACTGGAAACAACCCTGTATTCATCAGAGTTAAGGTTGAAAACCCAACAGGCGTTAAAGTTACTTACAACAACATGAGTGCAAACTGGACTCTATATGGAGATTACTACTACTACAACAAACCAGTAGATGCTCGTGAAAAGACAGATGCTCTATTCACAAGCTTCACTCTATCAACTGAAACTGAAAACGGCGTTGTTGATGCTCAGAGCATCACAGTAAAAGCTGATGCAGTTCAGTCACAGGGATTCACTGGTGATGTAGCAAACGTTGCAGAATTAGATGTATGGTTTAGAACTTGCCTAAACTAAAATAATTGAATAACAAGACTACAGTACATTGGGTGCTGTAGTACACAAGATACAGGGCGCGTGTCCGAGATACTCGGCCGCGCCCTCCCTTAAAACGAGGTATTTATTATGAAAAAAAAGCTAATTGCCGGAGCAGTAGTGGCAGTATGCCTGTCACTGACAACGCTTGGAACAATTGCATATTTTACTCATGAAGATACAGCGACGAATGTAATTACATCCGGTAACATCAAAATCGATCTTCAGGAAACATCAATGACAGCAGATGGTGAGGTTCCATTCGAAAATGCAATCGGAATCGTCCCTGGCGATGTAGTTTCCAAAATCGTAAAGGTTGAAAATACTGGAGATAATGACGCGTTTATTCGCATCAAAGTTGATAAAGAAATCACTTTAGAAAATCCGGAACTTACACCGGACCTAGATATGGTGAAACTTGACTTTGATAATACTAATTGGGTTTATAGAGATGGCTATTATTACTACAGAATGCCGTTAGCTCCGGGTGAGAAAACACAGGCTCTGTTTAATAATGTACTATTCGATACAGCAATGGGAAATGAATACCAGAACAGTTTCGCAACTATAAAAATAGATGCACAGGCAGTTCAGGTAAAGAACAACGGAACAGATGTATTGTCAGCAGCAGGCTGGCCTGAAATGGAATAAAGGAGGTAGAGAATCATGAAAAGAAAAATCTTATCAGTGGCGCTCTGCCTTTCTATGCTTGTTTCACTGGTTGCATTTGCACCATTCTCATTTGCAGTAGACACTAGTGAGCCTTTCACAATGTCCGAGCAAAACAATAACGACGCATCAGCAGACAATACTGTAGATGATCAGACTAATACTCAGACTGATTCATCAGCGGCAGATCCTGGTAACCAGCCGGCAGATACTCAAGATGCAGAAAAAGCACCTGCTGATTCACAGCAGAGCCAAGGAAATCAGGCAGCTGAACCTGTAAAACCAGCTCCAGAAGCAAACGAAGTGCAGGAAGAAATGCCAAAGACTGTACCTTTTACAGAAGCAGGTCCATTCTTTCCAGCTGTAAATGTTGGAAAGGCAGCAAAAGCAGTAGCTAAAGCAGCAACATCTGCTCAGATGTCAGCTGGTATGCTTCTGATGTCAGCTCCAAAGGCTGCACTTGCAGAAGTTACTCCAGAGCCAACTACTCCAGATGGACTTAACCTAAGCAAAGCTGTAAAGCCAAATGATAAAGGCGGATACACTCTTACACTTGATGCATATACAACAGGAACAGTATCAACATCAGAAAAAATGGTACCTGTAGATATCGTACTTGTACTTGACCAGTCAGGATCAATGAGATTTGATATGAATGGTAATGATGGAGTTGAATATCCTAATAGCAGACAGAAAGCCATGAAGGATGCTGTTGATAATTTTATAAAAGGTGTTGCCTCAAAATATACTAAAGAAGCAGACCATAGAATTTCTATTGTAACATTTGGAAGTAGCTCAAAATTATTATCAGACTGGACAGATGTAAACGAAGAAGGTGCTAATAAACTTCGCAGTAGTGTTTCTAGATTACCACAGAGCCCAGAAGGCGCTACAAATGTAGCTGCTGGTATGGGCGAAGCTGTTACTCAGATGGTAGATAAGTACAATTATATCGGAAAGAACACTAATCGTCAGAAGGTCGTAATTACATTTACAGATGGAGTACCAACTACAAGTAGTGATTTTAACACAACAGTAGCAACTAATGCTATTAAACATGCAAAAACATTAAAGGATCAGGGCTGTACATCATACGCTATAGGTATTTTTACAGGTGCAAATCCTAGTCAATTGCATGGTGATAAATGGGGTTACACTATTTGGCCTGATATTAATTGTACAGGTGAAATTGGAAGTTATTGGGGCGGATCATGGCTTGAAGGAATTTTCAATAGTAATGACTTTGCTCTAGTTGATATTGCAGCAGGAAATAGATTCCTCAATTATTTATCTAATAATTTTGAAAAAGCTGACAAAATAGGCATATCGAGAGGTAAATATAATCCGGGCGATCATTTCGGTGGTACTGGTACTGGCTATAGGATTGATGCGAACTTTGATCGTACAAATGACAAGTATTATCTAACAGCTAGTAATTCAGAAGAACTTAACAATATCTTCCAGAATATCGTTGAAAATATTGTAACACCAAGCATTCAGCTAGGTTCAGAAACAGTTATCAAAGATATAATCGCTGATTCATTTGAATTACCAAAGGATGCAAGCAATATCAGACTTTACACAGCAGATGCAAAAGCGGATGGTTCATTCGCACAGAAAGTAAATGTACCTGCAGAAGTTAAGTATACTGTAGCAGCAGATGGAAAAACTATTAACGTAACAGGATTTGACTTTAACAAAAATTTCGTATCTAAAAATGCTAAACCTGATGGTTCATATGGTAAAAAACTTATAATCGAAATCGATGTTGAAGTAAAGGATGGTTTCTTAGGTGGAAATAACGTTCCTACAAACGGAGTTGCATCTGGTGTCTATGTTGACAAGGATTCAGTAGATGCTATTGGAAGATTCCCTGTTCCTACAGTTGATATTTCACTAGCTAAGATTGCTGTTAACCCGCAGGATAAGAACATATACCTTCTAGGTGATCTTACAGATAAAGACTTTGCAGCAGATAAGAAAGTTACTTTCAAGGGTGCAGGTCTTGAAGGAAAATCTTGGGATGAGCTTGCTGACTGGCAGAAGAAATATGTTGATCTTAATGTAACTGTAGAAAACGGTGTAGCAACTGATCTTACAAAAGATACTGAGTACACTGTAAATGCAGTACTAAGTGCAAAAGCTAACCCACAGGTTAAAGAGGAAGCTAGCGGAAAGGCTAAGATTAACGTATTCAGACCAGAAGTAACATACAAAGATGTACATAAGTTCTACGGAGAAGCTGCTCCAGATGCAGCTAAGCTTATAGCAGACGTTACTGCAGGTGGAATCAAATGGACACATGGCGAAACAGCAGCAGAAGATGTTACTATGATTGGAGAAATTCCATCTATCGACAGAACAGCAGTTTTAACTACACCAGATCATGTTAAAAACGGAGTTTATGCTACAGCAGACGATTCTTACTATAAAGTAACAACAAAAATTGGAAATACTGATATAGCAGGTTTCGTAATCAATAAGCACCAGAACTGTGATCCTAAGTGCGACTTTGATATGAGCAAGGGTCAGTTTGCAGTTCACAAGGATACATGTACGCTGAAGGTTACTAAGAATGTAACAGACGGCGGAGCTGGTTCATTTGTTATGAAGGTAGATGGTAGCTCAAAGGCTGGATTTGATGCATTCGAAATGCTAGTTGAAGCTGGACAGACTGTTACACTAAAGGGTCTTCCAATTGGAACTTATACTGTAACAGAAGATACTGACTGGGCATGGAAATACACTGCTGGCGGTGACAACGGTAAACCTGTAAAACTTACAGCAGGAAATGCTAATGGCAGCATCACAATTACAAACACACCAAAAGATGACAAGTGGCTGAACTTTGTAACAAGTGTTCAGAACCTGTTCACTGGTGAGAAACCAAATGCATAGTGGAGGTAGGTAAAAATGAAAAGAAATAACATTTCTAAAAAACGTTTATGCCTTATTGCAGCCTCTGCTATGATTATAGTAATTGCAGCAGTAGGCGTTACGCTGGCATATCTAAAGGCACAGACACCTGAAGTTGTAAATACATTTACACCAACTAAGATTGATACCGAAATAGACGAAACTTTCGACGGCAAGGTTAAATCTGATGTAAAGATTGAAAACAAAGGTGATATCGATGCCTATGTAAGAGCTAAAATTGTAATCAACTGGGTAAAATATGATCCTGCAACTAAGAAGGCAGATAATACGGATGTACTTCCTGCAGAAAAATCAGATTATAAACTAGTAATGGGAAGCGCTAAATGGAAAAATATCGATGGTATCTATTACTATACAGAAAAAGTTCCAGCGAAGGCTCATACAGAAAATCTGATTAACTCATGCAAACCTTTAGTTGAAAATGATGGATATGTGCTAAATGTAACTATTCTTGCAGAAGGTATTCAGTCAGAACCTGATACAGCAATAACAGATGCGTGGGGCATTGATCCTAAAACTTGGGAAAAGAAAGCGGGGGTGAAATAAATGAGAAAGCTTACTAAATTAATTTCATCTCTAGCAGTTTTACTGATGCTCATTATGTGCATGACAGGCTCTGTATTTGCTCATGACGCATCAGTAACATACGAAGGAAATTCAAGAGAATTCATTTTCGCACCTGGAAGTGAACACTCACCTACAGACCTATTTGCTGATTTCAAAGGTGTTATGCCTGGTGATCAGCTAAATCAGAAGATTAATGTGAAAAACACAGCTTCTAACAAGGTTAATGTAGAAATTTTCCTAAAAGCTGAAGGCGCTGTAGAAGACGCTGAGTTCTTAAGTCAGATGAATCTGACTGTAACAGATAACTCAGGATCAAAACTTTTCGATGCACCTGCTGACCAGACTGCCGGTCTAACTGACTGGGTAAGCCTTGGAACATTCAAGTCAGGCGCAGACGTTGATCTCGATGCAGCACTTAACGTTCCTATTACTATGGGAAATGATTTTCAGGACAGAATCGGCAAGCTTAACTGGAAGTTTAAGGTTGTAGAAACACCTGTACCTGAAAAAGATAACGGCAATATTAACACAGGTGATGTGGTAAATATCATCCTTCCTGTAGCTATTATCATAGCAGCCGTTATTCTGTTAATCGTAATGGTTAAGAGAAAAAAGAGCAACAAGTAAAATAAGCAATTGATAAAGACCATCTGAGGTATCTCAGATGGTCTTGTTATTGTAGTAGAAGGTATTAAGTTACAAAATGATTTGTCCTACCGTATATAGTTACATTAACATATGTAGAAACTATACTGTTATAATTTGAAGTTGACGTATTACAGATATAAAGCTAAGATATATATAAGGGTATCAACATAGTGGAGGATAATCTGATATTATATCATGGAAGTGTTGATCTAGTGTCATTGCCTGAGATTGGAATGAGCAATTGACTTTTGGATTTTGGAAGAGGGTTTTATACTACAGGATCATTTGAGCAGGCAGAGAGATGGTCTAATATTAAGGCAAAACGTTTGAGAAGTGAAGTAGCATATGTAACGGTATATGAATTTGACTTAGAATATGCGATGCAAAATTTAAATATTAAGACCTTTGATGAAGCAGATGAAGAGTGGCTTTCCTTTGTAGCTGCAAATAGAAGAGGCGTTGATTTTGAAAGCCCATATGATATATATAAGGGGCCTGTAGCAAATGACAATGTATATCAGACAATAAAGTTATATGAATCTGGAGCGTATGATGCTGAACAAACTATTAAATGCCTTAAAACTGAAGTTTTATTTGATCAGTGGACATTTTCTACCGAAGGAAGTCTTCAGTATTTGCATTATGCAGACTATGTAAAAATAAGATAGGTGATTATAGATGGAACACAACAGATTTATGGCTTTGATGCCGTTTATTGTTAATGATTTAGTGAATTTGATTGTTCAGGAAGAGAATATATCAGAAAAAGATGCCATCAGAATCCTTTATTCATCGCAACTGTACAGCTATCTTGAGTGTGAGGAAACTAAGGTATGGCATTACAGTACTCATATGCTTTACAGTCTTTTGGTTGAAGAGCTTGAGACAGGCAGTATATCTTTTCCTGATGTATAGGTGGTGTTTGATATGTCTAAAGAAAGTGAGTTTACAGTATTTTGTATGGAATGTTATAAGGAACATCGCAACCTGACAGGGTGTGAGGTTCTAAATCTTTTTGAAAAATATAATCTATTCGATTACCTGTATGAGTTTTTTGATGTACTGCATACTACTGGGGAAAACTATATAAACTGTGATATAGATGGTTTTCTAAAAGTTAGAGGTGCAAATTTAGATAATTTAAGTGGGATAAAATAAAAAGTGGCTTCAGAGAGTGTTCTAAAGCTACTTTTTATTTAGATATTTTACGAGGAATATGAACTTATTTGCATAGTCCTTCGAGAAATAGTGGCATCATCATCTGCGCATGCTGGCAGAGGGAGTAGTTTCCGCCGGAGATGCACCATTCGTACATGAGACCTCGCTCAAACATGGCGTAGGCTCTAGTTATGTCATTTACAGACAGCATATCCTTGAACAGGCCTGCCTCTTTACCTTCTATTGTTATCTGCCTTAGAAGTTTGTAGTATGTTCTATCTGTGTTAAGAAGATGGCGCTCGCCGTTTGTTACAAGCTGTGTAGCAAAGAGTCTGCTGAGGAGCTCAATTGACACAGTGTTTTCAATCAAAAGAAACAGCTCCTGATTGAGATATTTTAGCTTTTCTATAGCTGAAAGTTCTGGGTCTATTTCCTTTTCTAGTTCTTCATATTTTTCATCAAACAAATATGAAAGAGATGAGAGCAAAGCATCTTTTCCATCAAAATAGTGGTAGAAGGATCCTCTAGATGTACCGGATGCTTCTACAATTTCTTCTACTGTTGTATCATCGTAGCCTTGCTTATAGAAAAGATTCCAAGCTGCGGATACGATTTTTCCTTTTGTGTTTCTGCTATTTTTTTTCATGGGAATCTACCTCCTTGTACTCTTAAGAGTGATTTTGATCATCTCAATCATCCAATATCAAAATTATTTACTGTAGATATAATAAAAAATTTTTTATCCATAAATTAACCTTTATTTTATTCTACTATATTAATGTTGAAATTTCAATTATTAATGGCGTGTATATTATATAAATGTACAGACACAATTCTGTGTTTCGTTCTAGTTTTGTTTATGTTATACTTGTGACATGTTCAAAAGGGACAGGGAATATTCAGAGACCTTTATATGTACGATATTTCTAATAGCAAAAATAAGGAGAAAGAGATTATGAACGGAGAAGTATTAGCATTTGTACTGTATTTTGCAATTCTTATAATCGTGGGCATTTATTTCTTCTTCAAGGAAAGAAAAGAAGCTACTCAGGCTAACTTTTTCCTTGGGGGACGAAAGATGGGACCATGGGTTACAGCGATGTCAGCTCAGGCATCTGATATGTCGGCATGGCTTTTGATGGGCCTACCGGGCAGTATTATGGCCTTTGGTTTTGGACAGATGTGGATCGGTATAGGTCTTGCACTTGGAACTGCAGCAAACTGGATTTTTGTTGCAAAGAGACTTAGAAAATTTTCAAGAGCAGCAGGAGATGCGATAACTGTTCCGCAGTATCTTGGAAATAGATTTTTGGCAAAGAGCAATGCGCTTCAGGTAATATGCGCGGTTATATTCTTTGTTTGTTTTACAATATATGTTGCATCTGCTTATGTAGCAGGAACTTCTATTTTTACAACTATATTTCCATCACTAAGTGACCGTAGCGCGATGCTGATATTTGCACTTGCTATGCTTGCTATCACATTCTTTGGTGGATTTAAGGCTGTATGCTGGACTGACTTTTTCCAGGGACTTTTGATGTTCTTTGCACTTCTAGCAGTTCCTATTATCGTAGTGCTGACTCAGAATCTTGATACCGCTGCACTTTCTACTGTATATACTTATACTGATGCCGCAAGTGGAGAAATTGTAAAGTGCGCATTCGGAAGCGGATTGTTTGATGCATCATGGCAGGAAATTGTATCTGGACTTGCATGGGGACTTGGATATTTTGGTATGCCTCACATTCTCGTAAGATTTATGTCTATCGAAAAGCCTTCGATGGTGAAAAAGAGTGCTACTATGGCAATCGGATGGGTTATCGTTACATTAGGATGTGCATGCCTGATTGCATATATGGGCAGAATGCTTCTTGCAGAAGAGCTTTTGACAACTGGATCACAGAAGATGGTATTTGTTACATTTGCAAGAAAGCTGTTCCCAGCGTTTGGAGCAGGAATTTTGATGGCGGCTATCATCGCAGCTTCGATGTCTACAGCAGACTCTCAGCTTTTGGTTGCATCAAGTTCCTTTACATCTGATATTTACAAGCCTATTTTACGAAAAGAGGCAAGCGAAAAGGAAATCATGTGGGTCGGAAGACTTGTTGTTGTAATCGTTGCTGTTATTGCGTTCTTTATCGCATCTAGCAAAGGTTCTGGGGCTCAGACTATCATGAACCTTGTAGAGAACGCATGGGCGGGATTTGGTTCTTCCTTTGGACCTGTTATTCTGCTATCACTGTTCTGGAGAAGACTTACATACAAAGGTGCAGTTGCAGGTGTCCTTGGTGGTGCGATTGTGGATGTTATCTGGTTTAACTTCTTTGCTGCATCAACTGGAATCTACGAGCTGTTCCCAGGATTTATCGCAGGTCTACTATGTGCCGTTATCATGACTCTAATTGATAAAGAGCCTAACGAGGAAATCACAGAGCTATTTGATAGAGCTGTTAACGCATCAGAAGATGAGTAGGCTGCCAAATATACTGCTGAGTAGACTGCTGAATAGACGAAATTTTACCGGAAAAGGCATGTGACCCGAGAAGAAGCCGCTCGGGCTATATGCTGATGGATAATTGGATATACGGATTGGATATGATGAAAACTCGCGCGTCCCAGGCTGTGTGCTGGATGCAGGTGGCCGGCCGCTGGTTGCTGGATGTTGGGCGCAAGGTGCATGCCAGGCCGGCGGAGTGCCTGGGCGCCTGTGGGGCACTGGATACTGGTGGCCGGGCGCTGGTTGCTGGTGGCCGTGGATACTGGGTGCTGGCTGCAAGGTGCATGCCAGAGCTAATGGGTGTAGGGCGGCCCAGCGGCACACGGGGGCATGGTTAAAGTCGCACATTGGATGCATAAATTGAGAAAGAGGAAAATCTGCTTCCGGATTTTGGAATGTGTGTGGAAGCATAAATCATGAAAATGGCAAATATGCTTCCGATTTTAAGGGGGGTGATTGAAGCAGATTTTAAAAAATCTCGAAAGGTGCTTCCAATGGACGTTGTAAAAATGTATGCATGTTTTAATTTTCATAAGAAAATGCATACATTTTCATGTATAGGAGTGGATGCATAAATTGAGTTTACTCAATTTATGCTTCAATTGAAGTCCTAAAAAGTGGATGCAGTTTTGCCACCAGATGAAAAACTGCTTACATTTTAGATTTATAATAAGTGATTTACAGCATGGTTTAGGAAATCGCAAAATCATGCTGTAAATTTCCAATTAAAAAACAGCACGTATCTTGTTTTTTCGAAACGTGCTGTGAAAAATCGAAGCCATTTACAGTAAGGATTTGGGTTTTCTGGATCTGTGCTGTATCTGGCCGATGGAAAATACAGCACAGATTACGATTCTTTGAAACGTGCTGTACCTGGCCACCGAAAAGTACAGCACAAATGCGCTGCTAGTGAATCTGTGCTGTAAAAGCCCGCTTTGATTGCAGCTTTAGCGGGTATTTTCCTCTCGCCCCGGGCAAAAACAGTGGCCGGAAAGACCGCGAAACCACAGACTCGCCTCGGGCAAAAACAGTGGCTGGAAAGACCACGAAACCACAGACTCGCCCCGGGCAAATACAGTGTCCGGAAAAACCGCGAACCCACAGATTCGCCTCGGGCAAATACAGTGGCTGCCAAGAGCGAGGAATTTCGGAATAATCCTTCGAAAATACGGTGGGCGGAAAGCCCGCAGTACCTTAGATTTGCCCCGTGCGAATGAAGGGCAGGGCTAATACAGAAGGCCGCCTACGAGAACGTAGTATTCTGGAAGAGCGTCGTCTTCAATCCAGCATAGGTTGATACCAAGAAGCTTTCGTGTTGTGAGCCCAACATTTCCACCTAGGGCTTCGATGGAGTATCTGAGCTTATCGGGATATTTGCAAGGGCGGCCATACTTTTTTTCGCAGTTGTCTTTTCCGCAGTAGTGGCAGCTTCCGGCGCTGAGGGCAACGCTTCTTGGGATTTTCTTTTCTGCCTCATAAAGCTCGTCTGTCAGCGCGAGTTTGATTTCATCGAGATAATCGAATACGTTGTCTCGGGTTACGTTTTCATCTTCCTTTAGATAAATCTTTTTGCCGATGACTTTGAGAGTACTAAATTTTCTCCAGTAGTCTAACGGATCAAAATCGAATTCCGGGCAAGACCATTTCTTATTATATGCACTACAAGCCTTACAGTATTCGAGAAATTCTTCAACATCCACATAATCTCTAATATATGTTTCTATGTCTATTGTGTTAGTATAAGTTTCTATTTTCATTGTTTTCACCTCACTTAGTTTAATTATATACTATAAGTCAATTCGTGGTAAGATAGGATATTTTATGTGACTTCTCAATTGCTATTTTGCTATCAAAGATGTGAATTTGCAGTAAGGGTAGATATTTTGATGCAAGGGAAGAACTGGAACTTTGTGAGATTAAACAAAAAATATTAAAATTAATTAACAAAAATCACAAATAATTGTTGACAAGGCACAAGTTATAATTTATATTATTATCAAGATTTAACAAAAACGAGAAATTACCGTAATCTGTTTTCGGGAATTTCGCACATAAGATGCGCTGAAGGGAATAAATTCTGTATGGAGCACATAGAGAAGAGCCGGGTGGTGCAAGGCTTTGCAAAGTACATTATGTCTCACCCCTGAGCATCATTTGAATGAGTGGGCATACATATGCCAAGAAGAGTGGTACCGCGGAAAACTTTCGTCTCTTTGCAGCAGCAGGAGACGTTTTTTTGTTCGGAAAAATAGGTAAAAGGCTTATTAGGCACGTATTTATCAATGCTGACGGGAAAGTGTTAAGTCGTGCAAAGCAGCAGGCCATGGGTTAGGGCTTGGAGTGTGGTTTGCACCTTGCATCAGGCTTTGGGTCAAGGCCCGGAGGGAGGTTTGCACCTTGCAGCAGGCTTTGGGTCAAGGCCCGGAGGGAGGTTTGCACCTTACAGCAGGCTCTGGATTAAGACCCGGAGGGGAGCCAGATTACTTTTGGACAGGAATTCGTCGGAATGCGAGAAAACACTGGAAAAGATTTTACATTTGGAGGTTTTGACATGAAGAATCATACTAAGTACAGTCCCGGTTACTATGCGCCACCTGAGTGCACAATGAGCTGGGCAGAAAAAGACCATATCGAAAAAGCGCCTATGTGGTGCAGCGTAGATCTCAGAGACGGCAATCAGGCCCTTATTGTTCCTATGAGTCTCGAGGAAAAGGTAGAATTCTTCAAATTTCTCGTTAAGCTTGGATTTAAGGAGATTGAAGTGGGATTTCCTGCGGCTTCGGAGACAGAATACGAATTTCTCAGAAAGCTGATAGACGATGATTTGATTCCTGATGATGTAAGCGTTCAGGTACTTACTCAGTCAAGAAAACATATTATAGACAAGACTTTTGAGGCACTGAAGGGTGCAAAGAAAGCTATTGTACATTTATATAACTCGACTTCATTTGCTCAGAGACAGCAGGTTTTTAGAGCATCGGAGGAAGAGATAATCCAGATTGCGAGGGAAGGGGCTTTGCTCATGAATGAGTATGCGGCCATGAACCATGAGACGGATTTTCAGTTTGAATACTCGCCGGAAAGCTTTACCGGAACAGAGATGGAATTTGCAGCCCGTATCTGCAACGAGGTTATTGACATATGGCAGCCGACACCAGAAAAGAAAGTAATAGTAAATCTTCCTGCAACAGTTGAAATGTCCATGCCTCATATTTTTGCAAACCAGATAGAATACATGTGCGGCGCCCTGCATTGCAGGGAAAATGTCATCGTGTCCCTTCATCCTCATAATGACAGGGGAACTGGCGTTGCAGATGCGGAGCTCGGCATCCTAGCAGGAGGAGACAGGATAGAAGGAACTTTGTTCGGAAACGGTGAAAGAACAGGAAATGTTGATATTATAACTTTGGCGATGAATATGTTTACGCATGGGGTTGATCCGGAGCTTGATTTTTCGGATATGCCAGCCGTCGTCAGAGAGTACGAAAAATATACGAATATGAAAGTTAGCCCTCGTCAGCCTTATGGCGGATCACTGGTGTTTGCGGCTTTTTCTGGATCTCATCAGGATGCCATAGCAAAGGGAATGAAATGGCGAGAGGAAAAGGAGCCTGAAAGATGGACTGTTCCATACCTTCCTCTTGATCCTCATGATGTGGGAAGAGAGTATGATGGCGATGTTATAAGGATTAACAGCCAGTCCGGCAAGGGAGGAGTTGCATATATACTTGAGCACAATTTTGGTTTTTCACTACCAAAGGATATGCGCTCTGAGGTTGGCTATATGATGAAGGATATTTCTGATAGAAGCCACGAAGAGCTTACGCCGAGTGGAATCTTTGATGCGTTTAAACGTGAATATATCAATGATTTTTCGCCGATTGATATAACGGATGCTGTGTTTACCCACGTTTCATCAACAAAGGATATAAACGACAATATTATGAGGGTTGAAATGACTCTGAACGTGGACGGGGAGAAGTTTGATCTTGAGGGTACTGGAAACGGAAGACTTGATGCCGTAAGCAATGCTTTGAGACAGACGAAGTATCATTTTGATTACAAGTTTATAACTTATTCGGAGCATGCGATTAGTGCAGATTCTGACTCTGAGGCGGCAGCTTACGTTTGCGTTGCTGATGCAGAGGAAAATATGTTCTGGGGCGTTGGTCGCCATGCTGATATTATTCTGGCATCGGTGAATGCTCTTGTGAGCGCACTTAACAGAATAAACAAGAAAAACCATTTCGTTGGCTAGGTGACTTGGGAGAGTGACTTGGACGACTAGTACCTAGCGGCATTGGCTAGGGTGCTGATGCTGGGTAGCGGAGAGCAGGCTGCAAGCACTAGAGCTTGGAGATCGGGTGCGAGAGCCGAGAAGCTCGTTGCGTTAGGACTCGAAGCTCAGGGCGCTAGGTAACGTGAACTAGGCTACTAGCACTAGACCTTGGAGACCGGGTGCTTGGGGCCATGAAATAGGTTTTGGAATCGGGATTTTTATATATACGGAGGAATTTGCTATGGGTATGACAATGACTCAGAAAATACTTGCTGATCATGCGGGACTGAAATCCGTAAAGGTTGGTCAGCTTATAAATGCAAAACTTGATATGGTGCTTGCAAATGATATTACAGGCCCTGTTTCGATAAATGAGTTTGAGGGCAATGGTTTTGATCAGGTGTTTGATAAGAGCAAAATATCGCTCGTGATGGACCACTTTGCTCCGAACAAAGATATAAAAAGTGCGCAGCAGTGTAAGAAGTGCCGCACCTTTGCTAGAAAATTTGATATCGACAACTTCTATGACGTGGGGGAAATGGGAATTGAGCATGCGCTGCTTCCGGAAAAGGGACTAGTTGCAGCAGGTGATGCTATAATCGGAGCTGACTCTCATACGTGCACATATGGTGCGCTGGGAGCATTTTCTACAGGAGTTGGATCCACTGACCTTGCGGCGGCAATGGCGACAGGTGAAGCTTGGTTTAAGGTGCCAGAGGCGGATTTGTTCTTTTTGACAGGCGAGCTTTCGGAGGATGTAAGCGGAAAAGACGTAATCCTTCATATAATTGGAAAAATTGGTGTGGACGGAGCATTGTACAAATCTATGGAGTTTGCAGGACCGGGGGTATCGGCTCTTTCGATGGATGATCGATTTTGCATAGCAAATATGGCCATAGAGGCGGGAGCAAAGAATGGAATCTTTCCTGTTGATGAGAAAACAATAGAGTACATGGAAGGTCGCGTTACGCGAGGCTACAAGGTTTACGAAGCAGACCCTGATGCAGAATATGATTCTGTATATAAGATTGATCTTTCGGAGATTAAGCCTACAGTTGCTTTTCCTCACCTTCCGGAAAACACAAGAACTGTTGATGAGGCAGGGGATGTCGCGATTGACCAGGTTGTAATCGGCTCCTGCACTAACGGAAGACTTTCTGACATGAAAATAGCTGCAGAGATTCTTGCAGGAAAACATATTCACAAAAATGTTAGAGCGATTGTGATTCCTGCGACTCAGCAGATTTATAAAGAGTGCATAAAACTAGGATATATTGATACGTTTATCGATGCTGGATGCATCGTTTCGACTCCTACATGCGGACCTTGCCTCGGCGGATATATGGGAATACTTGCTGAAGGCGAAAGATGTGTTGCAACGACGAATAGAAATTTTGTTGGCAGAATGGGGCATGTGGAATCTGAGGTTTATCTTGCTAGCCCTGCGGTTGCGGCAGCGTCTGCAATTGCCGGAAAGATAGATGTACCAAAAAGGAGAAAGTAAATGGATGTAAGAGGCAAAGTACATAAATACGCAGATAATGTTGATACAGATGTAATAATTCCTGCAAGACACCTAAATACACAGAACCATATGGAGCTTGCAGCCCACTGTATGGAGGACATTGATCCTGATTTTGTGAACAAAGTCGCTCCTGGCGATATCATGGTTGCCGGATTTAATTTTGGATGCGGATCATCTAGGGAGCATGCTCCCATTGCTATCAAAGCTTCTGGAATCAGCTGTGTAATTGCAACTACGTTTGCAAGAATTTTTTACAGGAATGCAATAAATATCGGGCTTCCGATTCTAGAGTGTAAGGAAGCAAGTGAAAAAATTGAAGATGGCGATGAGGTTTTTGTAGACTTTGATAATGGGATTATCAAAAATCTTACTAAGGGTGAAGAGTATCAGGCTAGCCCGTTTCCAGAATTCATCCAGAAAATCATATCTTGCGGTGGACTGATTGCAAAAATTAGAGCTGACAAATCCGCTAGAGATTTTGGTGGAGTAACTGGAGATAAGAAGGATTAGAAAGCGGGGAGCATAATATGAACTATAAGATTGCAGTTATAAAAGGTGACGGTATCGGACCTGAGGTTGTATGCGAAGCTGTCAGGGTTCTTGAAACCGTTGGAAAAATATATGGTCATAAATTTGACTTTGATTATGTCAGAGCTGGTGGTGCGGCTATCGATGAGGATGGAGAATGTCTTCCCTCTTCAGCCATCGATGCCTGCCGCTTCAGTGATGCGGTGCTTCTGGGTGCTGTAGGTGGACCAAAATGGGACAACCTTCCCGGAGACAAAAGGCCGGAGAGGGCACTTCTCGGGCTCAGAAAGGCTCTCGGCTTATATGCCAATATTAGGCCGGCAGTTGTATTTGATGAGCTTTCGGATGCATCACCTTTGAAAAAGGAAATAATCGGTGATGGGCTTGACATTGTAGTTGTTCGAGAACTTACCGGCGGAATATATTTTGGTGAGCATGTGACTGAAGAATCAGAAAATGGCACAGAAGCTTATGATGTGGAAAGATATTCTGATTTTGAAATTAGAAGAATCGCAAGAAGCGCTTTTGATATGGCGAAGAAGAGACGCGGCAAAGTCACAAGCGTGGACAAAGCAAATGTTCTCGACAGCTCGAGGCTCTGGAGAAAAATCGTGACGGAAGTAGCCGAGGAGTATCCTGAGGTTGAGCTTGAGCACATGTACGTTGATAATGCAGCTATGCAGCTAGTTAGAAATCCGAGACAGTTTGATGTATTAGTGACTTCGAATATGTTCGGCGATATTCTTTCTGACGAGGCAAGTCAGATTGCAGGCTCTATCGGAATGCTTCCTTCAGCAAGTTTGGCTGAGGGAAGCTTTGGAATGTATGAGCCAGTTCATGGGTCTGCACCTGATATCGCAGGAAAAAACACTGCAAATCCTATTGCGACAATTATGTCGGCTGCGATGATGCTGAGATATACGTTTGATCTATCAAAGGAGGCTGATGCTGTAGAGGATGCAGTCAGCGAGTTTTTGAAGATGGGGTATAGAACTGCAGATATTGCATCGGGCGGTGATTTCCTGGGTACAGCAGAAACGGGCGCATTAATTGCGTCCTGCATAAAATAAAAATCCCAAACCTTGCCGGAGCATCCCCCGCACCGGCGACAGAGAGGCCTTTGCCTTGCTTTTTTTCCTTTCGTAAAGCAGGGCAGGGCTTTTTTGTTTTGCACGCTGCGGAGGCTGCTGGGTATTCGGTGGCTTTGGTCATTGCTATGCTAGTTTCGATGATGATTCCGCAAGTGGCATTTGCTGATGCGAAAGCAGATGAAGATTCTATTACAATCGAAACAACGCTTCAGGATGGAATTGAGCAGAAGGGCAGCCGAAAGACAATTGATGTTATTGCCAAAAAAGGTGACAAGAAAATTTCTTCTAAAGTGTATTTGAACGCAAAGCCTATAAAAAAGGCATGGAGCGACTCAACGAAGGATAGCTATACACTTGATTTTTATGAAGAAGGCGAAAACTTCGTAATGATTCAAGCAGTTGAAGATGGGAAAGTTGTAAAAGAAATTGCAAGAACTGTAAATTACAAAAAGGCTCAGCCTGGTGAGGTTATAGGTCATGCGACTTTCTCAATGGAAGGCCTAACAATCGGCACAGGGTACTTTATCGAGCCAGTTCAGGTGGAAATTCGTGAGGGTGAAAACGCAGCTCACCTGTTAACTAGAGTTCTAGAGGAATATGGATATTCGTACCGCAACACAGGAAAAATCGAAGATAGCTTTTACCTTTCAATGGTTGCAAACGGCGGCGAATACGATACTGGTTGCCAGGAAAAGAATACTCTTATGAGCAAAGTACCTGTAAACCTAGAAGGTAAAGTTCCAGCTTGTCTTCAGAAGGTTCTAGATGAAAAGGGATTCTCCCTAAGCGAAAATAACCTCGTTGGCGAGGATGGTAAGGTTGTTGAACTCGGAGAATTTTGTTATTCATACCTGTCAGGATGGATGTACTCCGTAAACAATATTTTCCCTAACGTTGGATTTTCAGGAACATACCCAGGAGACGGCGATGTTATCAGAGTTCAGTTCACTCTATATGGACTTGGCGCTGACATCGGCGGAGGATATGCAATGGGTGGAGGCGGACTGACCGACTTCTATAAGGTTGCGAACAAAACAGATCTTCTGAGAAATATCGGATCTTTCAACGTAAGAGCGAACAAAGAAGAGCTTCTAGCAGATGCTGGTGTTAAGGCTGCATACGACAAAGCCCTTGCTCTTGGAGCTCAGCTTGATGCTCCTCAGGCAGATGTTGACATGGCAATTGTAAATCTAAACGAAGCTTTAGAAGCATACGAAAAGATTGCAGAAAACAAATTAGCTGCTCAGAAAGTTGATGATATGATTGATGCACTAGGCGAAATTACACTAGATAGCCTCGATGATATCAATGCAGCTGTAGCAGCATATAACGCACTAACAGATGAGCAGAAAGCTTTTGTAAAAGGTATCGATAAACTAGATGCAGCAATCGAAAAGTATAACCAGCTCAAAGAAGAAGCAGAAAAACCAAGCAAGCCAGACCCAGAAAAACCAGGTAAGCCTGATCCAGAGAAACCAAGTAAGCCAGATGCAGGAAAACCTGACGCTAGCAAACCAAATGCTGACAAGACTCCAGCTGGCGGTGCAGACAAAGCTCCAGAAACAGGAGATGAAAACTCACTGCTTCTATACGTAGTTACTCTAACAGGAGCGCTTGCTCTTGCATTTACAGCAAAGAGAAAATACAGCAAATAGGTACACAGACAAATAAGCAAATAATTAATAGAAAGTATATATGCTAACGAGCCATATATACAGGCTAGAAATAAAAGAAACTTGAAGAGGGACACCATCCGAAAGGAGGGTGTCCTTCTCCTTTTGTGCTATGCATGGCGCGCCCCGCAAAGATAGAGGGTATTGCGGGCATAGCGTGCTTCGCAAGGATATTGAGTATTGCAACGTGATGGGCTTCGCAATAATAGTGAGTAGTGCAATGTGGCGATCGCAAGAACAGTGCCACGTGTTTTGCACGGCGAATGTTCGCAAGTAAGCAAGGGGCCAATCGTGCATTTAGGTATAAAAGGGATGCAGTTTTGCTAGATATTGAAAAACTGCATACATATTGATTTAGAATCGGAGCCCGAAGTGGGGTTTTCAAATTTGAGTCCACACTTCGGGGTACATTTTATTGAGGTGGATGGAAGCACAATTTAGGAAGTGTCAAAATCTGCTTCCGGATTTAAGGGTGGCTATTGAAGCATAAATCAAAAAATATGCAACACTGCATCCACTTTTAAGGGTGGTGTTTGAAGCAGATTTCAAGTAATCTCTAAATATGCTTCCATCGGATGATGAAAAAATGGATGCACATCTTGGGAGTCTCTGGAAAATGCATCCATTTTCTCATATAAGCATGGATGCATAAATCAAGTTCTTGCGAAACATGCATCCAGTGCACCTCAAAAAAAGGGATGCAGTTTTGCCAGATATTGAAAAACTGCATACATCTTGATTTAGAATCGGAGCCCGAAGTGTAGTATGTAAATCCGCGACCACACTTCGGGGTACATTTTATATACATAATGGACATAGTATGATGATATGCAGTGATTTACAGCATGGTTTGAGAAATTGCAAATCATGCTGTAAATTTCTAATCATAAAACAGCACGAAACCTATATTTCTAAAACGTGCTGTAAAAAAATGAAGCCTGTTACAGCACAAACTTCAGATTTTGGGATTCGTGCTGTACCTGGCCGCCAAGAAACACAGCACATCTTTTGATTTTCTGATTTGTGCTGTACCTGGCCGCCGAGAAATACAGCACAGATTCTGATTTTTCAATTCGTGCTGTACCGAGGCGGCGCAACAGGTCGGCGCAGCGGGGCAGCAGAACAGGGTGCGCAGCGGGGCAGCAGAACAGGGCGCGCAGTAGGGAGGCGCAACAGGCCGGCGCAACAGGGCGCGCAGTAGGGCGGCAGAACATGCCGGCGCAACAGGGCGCGCAGTAGGGCGGCAGAACATGCCGGCGCAGCGGGGCGCGGAAACAAGGCACGGGTAGGGAGCGGTGAACTGTGTGGCACAGACTTTGGATACTGGATTTTGCTGTCTTCTTGGGTTTAAATATTTTTTGCAATATATCGGCAAAAATATTATAATAAATTTGTATGACTATATAGTTAGAGGAGAAGAAATATTGGCTAGACGAAGTAAATCACATGATAAAAATAAAGTTTTTTTGATGTTTTGTGCGGTGCTTGGAATGCTGCTAGGATGGATTGCATCTGATAACACTGGCATTCCGTTTGTGGAGGGTGTGCTTGACAGTGTTGGAATCTGGATATTTACAGCATCCCTTGTTGCAGCAGGTTCGGAGCGAGGCCCAGTAGCTGTCATAAACAACCTTGCTTTTTATGTATGCGCGATACTTGCATTTGCGCTACATGGAATGCTGGCCGGAGCAAGCCTTGGAGCAGGATTTTTGGTGTACAGGACTGTGCTTGCGGCACTAGGATCTTTGATCGGATTTATCACCTGGAATAGCTCGCAGGATCAGTGGCTTGGTGCAGTTAGCGGGGCGGTTCCTGTTTCGCTGATTTTGGCAGAGGGATTTCCTGTTATTTATAGCAGGTCAGCGGTGCTCGCCTTTGATGTAGTACTTGGAGTAGGACTGTTTTTTGTTTTACTGAAGGGAAGGGAAAAGAAGCTTATGGCATTTCCTTTTATCATAATATTTGTTTTTGCACTTGTATATTTTGATGCATTTTCAAAATTGTTTGGAGGATGGATATGAGCAGATTTTTTGTTGAACCGTCAGATGTTTATGACAGCGAAATAGTTATATCGTCAAAGGACGATATAAAACATATACGAAAAGTCCTTCGCTTGAAGGAAGGCGATAAGGTTGAAATTTCAGATGGTCAGGTCTGGGAATACATGACCGAGATTGCGCAGATTGACGAGGACGAGGTTAGCCTTACAATTCTTGACAAACAGAAGTTTGCGCGAGAGCCGGAGATTGAGGTTTGCCTGTTTCAGGGTGTTCCGAAGGCGGGCAAGATGGAAACTATAATCCAAAAATGCGTTGAGCTTGGTGTTAATTCGGTTACACCGACTTTTATGGACAGAACTGTGGTTGTCGAGAAAGGAAATTTTTCGAAGAAGCTTGATAGATGGCAGAAAATCAGCGATGAGGCCGTCAAGCAGTGCAAGCGCGGAATTATTCCAAGGATTAATGAACAAATCGGATTCGCTGAGATGCTTGAAAAACTTGGTGATTTTGATCTTGTTGTTTTCCCTTACGAAAACGAGGATAATCTGACGTTAAAGGGATATCTTAAAGAGGTCAGCAAAAAACCAAAGACGGTGGCTATTATTATAGGACCGGAGGGTGGTTTTAGCGATGATGAGGCCGAAAAGCTTAAGAGCGCAGGGGTCAGACCTGTTTCTCTTGGGAAGACTATTTTGAGGACTGAGACTGCTGGTATGGCGGCTTTGTCTATGGTAATGTACGAATTTGAACTTTAGCTGAGAGGCTTTGATATATAGAGAGGGGAATTAATGAAAATAGCATTTCACACATTAGGATGCAAGGTTAACCAGTACGAAACTGAGGCGCTGAAGGAGATGTTTATCGCCGGCGGCGACGAAATCGTTGGAGAAGAGGACTTTGCAGACGTTTATGTAATAAATACATGCACTGTTACGCACATGGCGGACAGAAAATCAAGACAGTATATACGAAAGATGAAGAGGGTGAACCCTTATTCGACAGTAGCCGTTACAGGCTGCTATGCACAGGTGAACCCTGATGAAGTCAGCAAAATCGAGGGTGTTGACATAGTTGTTGGAACAAACGAAAAACAGAACCTTCCGGGATATGTCAAATCGTTTGTAGACGAAAAGATTGGAAAGTCTTGCCACGTCAAAGCATATGAGGAGCTGAATGAGTACAAATCCTTTGGAATCATAACTTCGATGGAAAGTAGAACGAGAGCTTACATCAAAATTCAGGAGGGCTGCAACAGATTTTGTTCTTACTGCATTATTCCATATGCAAGAGGAAAAGTTAGAAGCCGAGACATGAACGAAATTCTAGAAGAAGCAAAGGGCCTAATTGACCGCGGTTTTCACGAAATTATTCTTACTGGAATAAATACAGCGCTTTATGGCACTGACACGGAAATGGGCGGAATAGAGCCTTTGATCAAAAGCATCAGCGAAATTGAGGGTGATTTTAGAATTAGGCTAAGTTCTCTAGAGCCGACAGTTATAAACAAAGACTATGTGAAGGGACTTTTGAAGTACGAGAAGCTTTGTCCACATCTTCACCTTTCCATTCAGAGCGGAAGCGATAGCGTGCTTTCGTCAATGAACAGAAAATATACAAGGTCAGAATACCTTGAGATTGTAAAGGTCCTTCAGGATTTTGACCCGCTTTATGGAATCAGCACAGACATAATCGCTGGCTTTCCAGGAGAAACGGATGAAGACTTTGAAGACAGCATCAGAATGATAGACGAGGCTGGATACTGCAAGGTTCATGCTTTCAAATATTCTAAGCGGTCGGGAACGGTGGCAGCTAATATGAAAAATCAAGTCCCGGAGCAGATAAAAACAGAGAGAAGCCGCATTCTCGGTGAGAAGGCAAAGGAAGCGGCAAGAGCATTTTACAGAAAGTGCGAAGGTGCACTGCGAAGGACTTTGTTCGAGGAATTTACAGAAGAAGGATATATAACCGGATATACGGATAATTACATCAAAGTATATGCGGAGGGTAATAGTGATATGCTTGGCAGATTTTACGATGTTAAGCTCTGCGAGGAATATAAAGACGGAATGAAAGGAGAAGTAGTAAATGGCTGATTGTATTTTTTGTTCAATCGGAAGTCATGACATCCCATCTAACGTTGCATACGAAGATGATAAGCTGATTGCGTTTCATGACTTAGATCCGCAGGCGCCAGTTCACGTGCTTGTGATTCCGAAAAAACACATCGAGTCTCTCGACGATGTAAAAGAAGAAGACCAGGAGCTTCTCGGCTACATCATGTTCAAAATCCATGAGATTGCAAAAGATCTTGGACTCGAAAACGGCTACCGTGTTGTAAGCAACAACGGTGAAGATGCTTTCCAGACCGTAAAGCACCTGCACTTCCATATCCTGGGAAAGAGAAAATTAACCTGGCCACCAGGCTAAAGAGTTTATCGGCGGCTTTGCGCAATGCAAGTTCGCCGGCCCGGAGTGAAGTTGACAAAGGCTATCATAATGTGGTAGCCTTTTTGGGTGAGCAAATATAAATGAGCAGAACATATTCTAGTTTACTAGGGTTGTTTTGCGGTTTTGATAAATGTAAATGAGAATACCGGCAGAAATCTTTTGCTGGGCAGCTCGGGTTTGGAGGTTTTTATGAAAAAGTTGGAAAATCTGTTTTTTATAATTCTCGGTATAGCGTGCGATGCTTTTGGTGTTGCGACTTTCGTTCTTCCGAATGGATTTCTGGTTGGCGGAATCACAGGTGTCGGCAGGGTGCTGAATCATTATTTTAGCCTAGAGGTATCTCTTGCCGTTGGAATCGTCAGCGTTCTTTTGTTCATACTTGCATGGGCGAGCCTGGGCAAAAAATTTGCGATGTCGATTGTTCTTGGAACTTTCCTGTTCCCTGCGTTTTTAAATGTGTTTGAGCATCTTCCTATTTTGCAGAATCTGACAGATAACGTAGTCATCGCAGCAGTATTTGGCGGAATAATGATGGGCATGGGCGTTGGCCTTATTATTAAAGCCGGTGCATCCTCGGGCGGAAGCGATGTAATTCCTGTAATCCTAAACAGAAAATTCAACCTACCTGTTGCACCACTTGTATATGTTTCTGATTTTATAATTCTGCTTCTGCAACTTCCATTTGCAAAGACAGAGGACGTTCTTCTTGGAATCATGCTTCTTCTAATTTGCACTATGACTCTGAACAAAGTAATTCTAACCGGTTCAAGCGACGTTCAGTTTACAATAATAAGCTCAAGATATGAAGAAATAAATAGAAGACTTCAGGACGAGGCTGATGTTGGAACAACTCTGCTTCACAGCAAAACAGGTCATCTTGGAAATGAGATAGATGTTATTGTTTGTATTGCTGCACATAAGGATGTGCATGCAGTAAAATCAGCTATATCAGATATCGATCCGGAAGCTTTCGTTACTATGATAAATGTAAATGATGTTAAGGGTAGAGGATTTACTCTCGTAAGAAAATACTAGATGCGTAAAATAAAAAGTGCTTCACTATCACCTATGTGATATGTGAAGCACTTTTTGCATAATGCATAAAATCTGGGAAGATCTCTAAGTATGCTTTACAAGTTTTATATCCTTTGCATTAGTTTTGCGGCGGCCCGTCAGCAGGCTACGGCAATGGGGGAGGCGCTACGTCTGCCTTTTTTATTTTCGGGGGATGGCAGCTGCAACGCCATTTGCCAGTATTTTTCGCCGGCCGCCGCGTGATTTTTTTTCCTAAAATGTAGATTCTAAAATTTGTGATGTAAAATCTCGCGTGATTAATAGTACAAAATTAGATTCTCATAGCAAGATTATAGCCTGCTCTTGTTGCTTCGAGAACTCGGCCGGCTCTGCTGCTGTCGCCGATATTATAAATCTCTGGAGCTATATGTTCTGATAGGGCATTAAAATACATATCCTGGTCAGGTTTTCCGCCCATTGCAAGAACAACAAGGTCGGCTTCTACAGTCTTTTCTTCTTCCTGAACCTTTAACTTTTTTTCAAGTGGGTTAGGAATATTAGGAGGCAGTATAGGCTGCCATGTATTATATGGGTCTGGAACTGTAGGTGACACGTTCTGCATTATATGAACCCTTCCTTCTTCAAACGATGTAACTTTCGCGCAGTTCATCATGTTCACCTTTGCTTTTTCCAGATAGTGGAGAAGGTGTCCTCTGTTTGCTGTACATACTCCGTACATGAACTGAGGGAGCATTTCTACAACAGTAACATCGCATCCGTGCTCGTACTTGAGCCAGTATGCTACCTCGCAACCCACAACTCCGCCGCCGACAACAACTATTTTTTTGCTGTCACCTAGAAGCTCAGGTTTTACGAGAAGGTCAATTCCAAATACGCTTTTTACAGTATCAAGGCCTTTGAATGGCGGTGCAATTTCTTTTGTGCCGTAGGCAAATACAATAGAATCAAAACCGCTTGCTTTGAGCGTATCGTTATCTGGCGCCTCGCCTAGTCTTACGGTGAGATTTGCATTCTTCTCGGCAAGAGCGATTCGTTTTTCCATATAGTCTAGATAGTTTCCAAAATCAAACTTGATTTTTGGTGCACTTCCTGGAATAATCTTTCCACCGAGTCTATCGTTTTTCTCAAACAAAGTAACCTCATGTCCTCTTTCGGCTGCGACTGCCGCAAATTCCATACCGGAAGGTCCGCCTCCGATTACTGCGATCTTCTTTTTCTCGAGAGCAGGAGGTAGGCTGTCTGGAAGAACATCCTCAAAGCCTGTTCTCGGATTTACAGCGCACTGAGGATGGCCGCCGAGTACGAACTCGTTGATGCAGCCCTCTTGGCAACCGATGCAAGGGCAGATTTCATCGACTTTGCCCGCATAGGCTTTGTTCGGCCATTCTGGATCTGCAAGAAGTGGTCTTGCTAGCATTACCATGTCGCAAAGTCCGTCTCTTAGTGCTGATTCTGCAAGGTCAGGGTATCCGAGCTTGCCTACTGCAACTACAGGGACCTCAAAGCCAGCATTAGAAAGTATATTGTTATTTTTGAAATAGTCTTTTGCCATTTTTGCTATGCCAAGGAAGCAGCCTGCCGGCATTCCTGCTGGAGGATGAGGTAGCCACCAGTTGTCATAGCAGCCTAGGTCAACGTCGAACATGTCAACACCGGCTTCTACTAGGTGTTTCATATATAGAAGCGTATCGTCCATTGTTCTGCCGTTTTTGAATTTTTTTAGGCTCTTGACAGTGTCCATCTTTTCCCTGTAGGTTTCGTTTAGGGCGAGAGATAAATCGATTCTATACATGATAGGATAGTCTGGGCCTACGCGTTCTCTGATCGCTTTTACGATATCTATTCCGAATCTTTCGGGATCTTTGTATTTTCCGAGCTTTCGTCTGTTGAAAGCAGGATTTGTCATCTGCTCAAGCAGATATCCTTCGTGACCATGAAGGTAGATGCCGTCAAGTCCGCATTCTTTGGCGTCTGCTGCTGCCTGTCCGCAGTTGTTTACGATTTTTTTGAGGCTCATGTCTGAAAGTCTCATGCATGGAAGCTCTGGCATATAGAAGTTCGGATTCATCGATGCCGAAACAGGGAACTTCTTCTGCTGAGGAAGGCATGTAGGAGGGCCTACTCTGCCAAGTCCTGGTGTTATCTGAACAAAGATTCTGCTGCCGTAGTTGTGAACACCCTGAGCAAGATCTCGCCAACCTGCGAATACTGTACGGGAGCGGTCAAGCCTTGGAAACATAGTAAGTTTTCCCTTTTCTGTTACGGAGTTGTCTATGCCGTGGCTGATAGGGATAAGGCCTGTTGTAAGAAGACCTGCACCTCCTTTGGCTCTTGCGAAAAAGTACTGAAGCATTTTGTCGTTTGGCCTTCCGCTTTCCTCACACATGTTGAGGTTTCCCATAGGTCCCATGACTATACGGTTTTTGATTACAGTTTTGTTTACTCTAATCGGTGAAAACATCGTGTCATAAGGATACAGGTTTTTTGTCATCTTGGCTGAGGAGCAGCGTCCGTTTTCTCGGTCGTCGTTTACCCAGTTTCCGAAACGTTCCTCAAGTTTTATGAGCTTGGGCTCGTAGTTCATTAATCACACCTCCCGAATATGTAATTTCAAATAAACCTGCGGTCTAATTAACTAGACTTATTTGAATACTTTGACTATAGTATAATTTTGATTAAAGTATACCACTTCAGGCGGATTTACACAAGGAAAACTTACAAAGGGTTAGGGTAAGTATTGGAGGGCAGATGTTTTGACATTTTTGTTCAGGTTTTAGCAAAAAACAACTTGATATACTGATTCAAAAATAGTATAATAAGTTCGTTATAGGCTAAGACTGTTCACAGCTTCATATTTCAAGTTGGTCAGGAGGTGAATTGGAATATGGCACAGGTTATCGTCAGAGAAAACGAAAGTTTGGAAAGTGCTCTTAAGAGATTCAAGAGATCATGCGCTAGAGACGGCGTTATGGCTGAAGTAAGAAAAAGAGAACACTACGAAAAGCCAAGCGTAAAGAGAAAGAAAAAGTCTGAAGCCGCTAGAAAAAAGGCTAAGAAATTCTAGTCATTTAGAGAACCGAGGTGATATAAATGACTTTAAAAGAACAATTAATGGCAGACTTCAAGGAGGCTATGAAGGCTCACAACGAGGTTGCCAAAAATACAATCAGTCTTGCTCGTGCAGCTGTTAAGCAGTATGAGGTAGACAACAGAGAAGAATTGGATGACGCAGGCGTAATTGCAATTTTAACTAAACAGGTTAAGATGCGAAAGGATGCCCTCGCTGATTTTGAAAAGGCGGGAAGAACAGATCTGGTAGATGCATATAACGCAGAGATAGATGTTCTGAGCAAATACCTTCCTGAGCAGCTTTCCAAGGAGAAAATCATGGAAATCGTAAAAGAAACTGCAGCCGCACTCGGAATAGAAGGCGGAAAGCAGAACA
Source organism: uncultured Clostridia bacterium (assembly GCA_963558075.1). Taxonomy (GTDB): domain Bacteria; phylum Bacillota; class Clostridia; order Peptostreptococcales; family Anaerovoracaceae; genus CALHKP01. Next base: position 36,787 of record CAUWFN010000017.1, read on the forward strand.
TGGGAAAACTTATGGGTCCTGTCATGGGCAAGGTAAAAGGCCTTGCGGACGGAAACGCCGTAAGAGAGGTAGTATCAGAATTCCTATCATAATATTGTTGAATAAACAAACAGTAGAGACAGATATTTTTATCTGTCTCTTTTTGTAGTTTCTAACTGCCAAAGATGGTCAGCTTTGTTGAATTTACATATCAAAAAGGGTATACTATAGTAGTATAAATATAATTATTTTGGAGGAGGAACACTGCTGATTTG
>CAUWFN010000018.1:0-35700 GCA_963558075.1 uncultured Clostridia bacterium
TACAATTTCTGGTTGATAAAGTTTGCTTTATTTCCAAATGTACTATCAGTTTTTAATTCTGTTACATATCTATAAACAAATCCATCGTGAAAGAATATCATATCTAACTGTATGCTATCATAACTATAATGTTTTCCTTCAAGTCTAAACTCTCCCAAAATAGAATAGCAACAATCAAGAAGTTCTATAGCACTCGTCTTACCCGATGCATTTTTACCTACAAATGCCATTGTATTAAAAACATATAAACCGTCTGCAATCATTTGCAGTTCATATTCTTTATCTTCTGATGTTTTCTTTGATTTTGCAATAAAATCTATCGTAAATCCATTCTTGCAATTTTTAAATCCGTTAGCACTTACTTTTAATAATTTCATTTTAGTCTCACCTCACATGATAATTATACAACATTAACAGATTTAAAACAATGTTTTTGGTTTAATTTGATTGTGATTCATTTTTATAAAAGCCCTAAAATTTTCTCATAACAGTAGCCTGGAGTTCTATGAATTAACTCATCCAATTTGTCAATATCCTCTACCCCATCATCAACAGAGTAATCGTCTTGAAAAGTTCCATCAAATTTTTTTGCAGCATCACCACTAGCAATACAATTAGGACAAAGGTAATCAATATCATCAACCGCATAAAAAGGTGCTTTATAATATATGTTAGTAGCTTTACCACAGCAATCGCAAATTACACCTTCTTTACATTGCTCAAATGCACCGGTTGATAAAGGATTTGGATGATATTTAAACTCTGGAATTCCCAAATTCTTCAATCTTTCTTTTTCCTTTATAATATCATATGAAGTTTTAGGCTTTGGTATAGCAAAGCTATTTCCCCAATTATCTGCATAAGTTTTCATTTTTGCTAATCGTTTCTTAACTTTTGTATCTGAATAATCTCCAATGATGGAAAACATTTCAAACGCAGATTTTTTATAGTTCAATAAATCATATACATATACTAATCTCTCTATTTATTTTTACTTCCAAAACTATCTTCCCCTTTCGTGATCCTTATCCGGTTCTGCTATTTTAAGTGTTCTTTGCTGTATTCAAGTACTTTATCACTTAAAACATCTTCCGGTGCTACAGCTTCCTTATTAACAGTTCTTAGCATATTCTGAAGTTCTGTTGCACTCATTTCATTTGATTTTGGAACAATTAAAAACTCATGTCTGGAAGACGGAATTGCATAATAACCCATGCCAAGTAATTCTCCAATTTTATCTTTAATACCTGGATAAAACATAGTAGTTGCTCCAAATCTTCCATCCTGATTTGATAACACATAAATCTCACTATCGGAGATAACTTCATTTGTATTAAGCAGATTATTATTCTCAAAATCAAAAGCCTGCATAAAAAGTTTACTTCTCATATCCTGCAATACAGCAGGGTATTTATTCTTCGTATTTTCTACAGCGGCCTCATGAATTAACCTCATATCGAGCCCTTCCATTCTTGCAAGCTCTCTAGTCAGTGGAATACTAGCCTCATCAGTAATTTCAATGTGATAGGTTAGAGCATATCCATTTCCAATCGGCGTATGCTTCATATCACGAAGCAAATTCTGATTCATTTTTATACTAACGATTCTGCACACCACTCTTTTTTCCACTTCATCCGGCGTAAGGGAGAACTCCCCTATAACTGGATTCTTCTTCCACGCTTCATCAAAGGTATCTGCTATTTCACTAAGCACCAGTTCCATAGGCTGCCCTTTCTGATAGCTTTCATAAAATTCCTCAAGATAAATCACAGGTGATGGAAGCATCGCTGCTCTGTCTACCCTGATTCCATATAGCATCATGTCATTTACCTTAAGCTGTTTATGAACTTTTAATTCTCCGGCATTTCTAATTTCTTCTGATAAATATGGCTTTATTCTATCGTTTACTTCCATTGCAAATTCTTCTCTATTCATCGTTTTTCCTCCTTTATAGTCCCATCATTTCTCTAATGATTCTGTCTGCCAGTTTTACTGCTCCCACAAGAACCAGCATATTAAAAATCAATTCTCCAACATAACTCCATACCATTGTCGCAGGTGCTGCATCTGTATCTACAACCGGTGGTGATTCCGCAAATACAGAAAATATGATACAAGCAAGCAGAATTATTGCTCCTTCAAGGCATACTGCAGCATACGATTTGATAAAACTTTTACCTATTTGCTGTGATGGCTCTCCCGCAAATGATGATAAGGGCACAGGTGCTATGGCAGTATACATATATAGCTTAAAAAATCTTGCATAAACACTCATGATAATGATAAAAGAAAGTATTGTTATAACAAGGCTTCCTATCAATGTTACTGCCCATAATGGAATACTTTCAAAAAATCCACAATCTTCAATTGCCGTAATCATCTCCTGTGGCAATACCAATTCGTTGTTTGCTCCAATTCCAGATGCTTTCATTATTGTACTTATTACACCTTGTGCGATATCAAATAATGCAATCATCAATTCAAGTCCATAGGTCACAACTCCTTTTGCTAAAGCAAAGCGTATAAACAGTTTCAGTGCATGCTCCGGTTTCTTCACTTCTGTAAAACTTCCACATGTTTTTACCACTCCTACAACGAAAAAAAGGACTAGCAAAGCCAGTCCAATCGCCATAAGTGCTCCGTGAATATTTAAAATTACTTCCCATATTCCGCCGCCTCTGAAATTCTGCGGTGATTCCGTAAGCAGCTTCCACACTTCCGCCAATTTTTCATTCCAGGTTTCAAGGGAGTTCTGCAGATTCTGCACTACCCAGTTGTCTGACACCTAATACACCTCCTTCTTTTTTTCTTCTCAATGTGATTCATCTTGTTCACCTCCCTTATTAAAAATTTAAGGTATTTCTCCTTGCATAGGATTTTCCTATGTATTTTGGGTAAGAAAAAGCCTGATCCGATTATTTTTCGGTCAGGCTATGTATGATTATCTTCTATAAATTTAGTTTTTCAGCAATTTCTTCAATAACATCAAGAGTATTGTGAAATTCAAGATTTCCTATATAACTGTTATCTACCAGATATCTATCCCAAACAATATAGAGTTGCGGTTCTTCTCTAATGTCTTTTAAAATATCTTTCCAATCCCTTATATCATCAAGTGATTCTCTTTTCTTTGCAGTTAAAAGAACAGCTTCTCGCAAAAAATCAATATTGATTTTATCTTTATATACACGATATAAAATATACATATCGTAAAAGTCCCTGGCTCTCGTACTTGCAATATTTCTTCTTATAATAGTTTCATACTTTTCTGCAAGGATTGTTTCAATAGTGTATGCCATTACAGGCACTGTTCGTTCTTCAAAAGACAACGGAAATTTGTATTGAATAGCTGCAGGTGTAATAACATCTCCGGTTGTAATATCTATCTTCATTGGATTTTTCATTTTTCCAAAAATAGCTTCTAAATGCACACGAAAATTATTATACGCATCTTCTTCTCTAATTGGTTCTATTCTTTTATATACAAAAGTCACATCATCTCCAACATCAGTATCTAAAATACTTTTTATGACTGCAACTATCTCTTTTTCTTCCATTTGCACACCTTGTACAGTTGTATCCATATCCATAGTTGTTCTTTCTGAAATACCAATCATAGAAGATATTAAAAGACCACCTTTTAATATAAAATTTTTCTGATAAGGTGATGCCGCCAATCTTTCAATAATTCTTTCAAAGAAGAACATTTGTAAAATCTCCTGTGCACGAAGATTTTTCTCTTTTGCTATATTTTTAATTGTGCCTTTTAATTGCTCCGGTGTTTTATTCATAGTACCTCCATATAAGTTCTTACTGACTCTTCTATCTCAAATGTCTTACTATATTTTATCAATCTTCTTAGATTTGGCTTAGATTTAAAATATTCCTTGATTGCCTGCGAAAATATCTGCAAATCCATTGATTCTTTATTTCGTATAATATCACATATACATCTTTCTCTGTCATATACTTTAATTTTATTTCCTTGTGGTGAGTTCATCTCACATATGCCTAAATCATAAACGCTATCACTAACATAATGAAACCTGATATGTGGATTATTTCTCTTTAATCTGCTGCAATTGGCACCTCTTGGTACTGTAACATCCATATAGTGCGGTGTTCGATCTGAAAGTCCCCACAAATATAATGCTGTCCCGTAAGAAAACACGGCATCTTCTTTTTGGACTTGTATCAGTAGATATTCATCCACTATAGTATCTGTTAAAGCATATAGTCCTTTTCTCACACATTGTAAATTCCCTTTGTCTTTGTATTTTTTCAGCATCGGTCTACTGATTCCTGCCAATTCCACTTGTGAAGTTTTGATTAATCCATGATTATCTTCAGCAATTTGTTTTATATTTTCCCAAATCAAATCCATATTGTCCCTCTTTTCGTTTACATTCTTTCTTCAAATTATATATTCTTTTAGAATAAATGTAAACCAATTTTGTTCATATTTCTTTCATTAACTCTGTTGCTATTGTTTATGTGTTCAATTTCATTTTACAATCTACGCTTATATTTTTTACAGTACGTCTTGCGAAATCTCAAATTTATGCTGTATATCACTAAATTTAACCATAGACTCTTTCCTGTGGCTCTTGACTATACAGGTGAGAGTGCTATACTAAACTTGTGAGCAGTGACTCACAAGAAACCAAGAAAAGAGGAAACGAGGATTCCTATGCACAAGAAGCTAGAACGCGAAGACTTGACACATATAATGGAAACCGGCATCAACGAATTTGCAGAAAAAGGCCTTGATCGTGCCAATATCAACCAGATTGCAAAAGCCGCCGGAGTAAGTGTCGGGGTAATCTATAAATATTTCAATACAAAAGACGAATTTTTTCTGCAGTGCGTAAGATACAGCCTAAACACGCTAGATCAAGTCCTGCAGGATGCCTTCAGCGAAGGACATACGGCAGAAGATGCAGTTTACCGGATAATCAGAGCGCTTCAAAAGTGCGGTAGAGAGCACGGAAGCTACTACATAATGTATAACGAAATCACATCTGGAAGCTGCAGAAAATATGCTAAGTTTCTCGCTGAAGAAATAGAAAGCCGTACAGCTCACATATATAGTGAGATGTTCAAAAGGTCAGGAAAGGGCAAAAGCGCTGAAGAGCCTCAGCTTGCAGCCTTTCTCTTTGACAACCTGCTTATGATGCTGCAGTTTTCCTACAGCTGTGACTACTACAAACAGCGTATGAGAATATACTGCGGCGAGAGCTGCTTTGATGATGACAAAAAGCTTGCAGAAGACATAACTAGCTACATCTGTAGAGCCTTTGAATTAAAGTAGCAGAGAGGAGTGATTTTATGCTTCACGTTATTTCCTGCGATTTTGGAACAACTGGCGTCAAAACATGTCTGTTTCGAATCAGCGACACTATCGAAATGATAGAAAACGCCTACGGCTCCTATGGTCTTTACATTCTCGACGGAGGTGGCGCAGAGCAGGATGCGGATGAATGGTGGAGCGCCATGTGCCAAACTACCAGAGAGCTAATTGCAAAGGCTGATATTACAGCAGAAGAAATCGACGGTATTTCCTTCTGCTCCCAGATGCAAGGACTTGTACTAGTCGACAAAGACGCTAAGGCTGTAAGACGCCCTATGAGTTACATGGACCAGCGTGCATCAGAACAAATGAAAAAATGCCAAGGGCACGGAATTAAAATTTCTGGAGCAAACGTTTTCATGCTGTTAAAAAGCCTTTCACTTACAGGCGCTGCATCTACAAGCGTCAAAGACCCTATATGGAAATACAAATGGGTCCAGGAAAACGAGCCGGAGAATTTTACTAGAGTCTATAAATGGCTCGATGTAAAGGAATATCTGATTGCAAGATGCACAGGTAAATTCGTTATGACTAGAGACTCGGCCTATGCTACCTTCCTTTATCAGACGAAAAAAGGAAAAGGTGAGTTTTCACCTGCCCTCTGCAAAATGTATGGTGTAAACATGGACCATATGCCTGATATCATAGAATCATCTGATCAGGCCGGCGTTTTGACAGAGAAGGCTAGCGCAGAGCTTGGACTTGCACCAGGAACACCTGTGTTTGGTGGAGGCGGCGATGCCAGCCTCATAGGCGTTGGAGCAGGCGCTGCAAAATCAGGTCAAACTCATATATACTCTGGAACATCAGGCTGGGTAGGAACTGTAATTGATAAGCAAGTAGTAGACATATCTGCTATGATAGCTGGAATTGTAGGTGTATCAAAGGACCGCTACACGTATTTTGCCGAGATGGAAACAGCGGGAAAATGCTTTGAATGGGTAAAAGATCATCTAGCACTCGATGAAATCGACATCTATCTGGAAAAACACGACATTGCAGAAGATCCTGTTTCGGCTTACAGAAATCTCTACGAATACATGACATCAAAGATTGCAGAAATCGGCCCTGGAGCAGGCGGCGTAATTTTCACTCCATGGCTACACGGAAACAGGTGCCCTTTCGAAGACCCTAATTCATCGGGTATGTTCTTTAACATCGGCCTAGATACAGGAAAAACAGAAATGATCAGAGCAGTTCAAGAGGGAATATGCTATCACCTTCGCTGGATGCTCGAGTGCGAGGACAAAAAAATAAAAACATCAAACACTGTTCGATTTGTTGGAGGAGGCGCTGTATCTGATTTTATCTGCCAAATGCTTGCAGATATTACAGGACGCACAGTGGAAACAGTTCCTAACCCTCAGGATGCCGGAGCTGTAGGCGCTGCCCTTCTCGCTTCAGTAGGACGCGGACTCTTTGACAACATAGAACAAGCCTCCAAGCTTATAAAACCGAGCAAAACCTTTGTTCCTAATATGGAAAACAAAAGAATATACGACAAAAACTATGCTGTTTTCAAAGAACTTTACAAATCAAATAAGAAAAATTTCAAGAATATAAACAAAACAGATAGGGGCAGGAAATATGAATGAAAACCTTTGCGAAAAAGAAAAAGCTTTGAGACATCAAATTATAGAAACAGGTCTTAAGCTGCTTGATACAGGTCTTGTGGCAAGAACATGGGGAAATGTAAGTGCAAAGCTTGACAGCAGTAAAATTATTATAACTCCAAGTGGACTTGACTACAGAGGCCTAAATGATGATGACCTACCTGTTTACGACTGTAAAGACGGCGAGTGGACAGGACCTTATAAGCCTTCTGGCGAAAAGCTCGTTCACAAGGCTGCCTACGAGAATATTCCTGATGCTTCTTTTGTAATTCACACTCACCAGACATATGCCACAGCAATCGGCCTTACAGGCTTTGATACTCTTGATATCACTGACGATGAAAGAGAAAAGCTTGGGGGAATTGCCCTTGCTGGCTATGGACTTTCCGGAACAAAGAAGCTCGAAAAAGCAGTTGCAAAAGCTATGGAAAATGGAGCTCACACAATATTTATGGTTCACCACGGCGTTTTGATTGCCGGAAAAGATATGGATGATACAATTCAAAGAGCTCTGCTTCTTGAGGAAATCTGCAAGAGAAACTGCAAAGCAAAGGAAGATTTTGCTGTGTCTGACAAGGTGCTAGCAAAAGGCGTCAAGCTAAAAAGCATGCTGAAAAAACAATATGAATACTGCGACATTCTTCAGACTCCTGCTGCAGTAGCACTTTCTGAATATAAAAGTGATATGATAGCGCAAATAGACGATATGGCTCAGATGGAAGGAAGAAAAGCTCCTTTTGCAGGAGACTCTTCTGATGATGAGTCGATGCTAAAGCTTGTAGCAGATAAACTTAATAAACACGATGCGGTTATAGTTTCGGGAGCGGGAATTATAGTCAAAGCTGAAAATTCAGGAGACCTTGAGGCTCTTATGATTCTTATGCATAAGGCCGCAGTCACTTGGCTTCATACGAAGGCTTCAGGAAAAAATGTACAGCTAGGAGCGCTGGAAACTGCTCTGATGCATTTCATCTATAAGAAGAAATACTCAAAGCAGTCAAAGTAAAAAATTATGGAAAGAAAAAAAGAGATTACACGAGTCATAAAGTTCGTACTGTTTTCACTTTCGGCGGGAATCATAGAGCTTGCCGCCTTCACTCTTCTCAACGAACTTACTAATCTGCCTTACTGGCCTTGCTATCTCACAGCTTTGATTCTTTCTGTTTTGTGGAATTTTACCTTCAACAGAAAGTTTACATTCAAATCGGCAAATAACGTTTCGGTAGCAATGCTAAAGGTTGCCGCATTTTATGCAGTATTTACTCCAGCAACTACTTTGCTCGGACATTACCTGGCAGATACTTTGATGTGGAACGAATATCTCGTTACGCTCATAAACATGGGAATTAATCTAACATCAGAATACGTATATGACCGTTTTGTTGTATTCGGCAAAAGCCTCGATACAAACAGCCGCGCCATAAAGGAAAAATCAAAGGAGGAAAAATAAATGAAAAACTGTGGAGTAAGCAGATGGGAAAATCCTGATGATATAAATGCAAGACTGAAAAAGCTGACAGACCAGGAAATCTGGGAGGTTGACGATGACTACTACGAAAACACTGTCATGAAATATTATGACGAAAAATGCAAACAGTCAAAGGCAATCTACGAGGAATCAAGCAAATATATTCCAGGAGGCGTTCAGCACAACCTCGCCTTCAATAAGCCATTTCCTATGTGCATGGCAAAAGCCGATGGCGCATACCTCTATGACAAAGACGGTAACAAATATATAGATTTTCTTCAGGCTGGCGGACCTACTATTCTCGGAAATAACTACGAGCCCGTAAGAAAAGCTGCAATCGAGCTTCTTAATGAGTGCGGTCCTACAACAGGTCTTCTACACGAGGCAGAAATGCTCATTGCAAAGGAAATCAACAAACACATGCCAAATGTTGAGATGTTCCGTATGCTAGGTTCTGGTACTGAATCAGTTATGGCATCTCTAAGAATCGCAAGAATTGCAACAGAGCACAAGAGAGTTATTAAAATCGGAGGCGCTTATCACGGATGGTCCGATCAGATGGTTTACGGTCTAAAAATCCCAGGAAGCAGATTCCTGTTAGAATCTCACGGAATACCAAAGGGAGCATACAAAACTACTGATGAGGTGCGTCCAAACGACCTTGACATGTTAGAAAAAATGCTTAAGAAAAACAGACACAGAGGCGGCACTGCTGCTGTAATTCTCGAACCTGTAGGTCCTGAAAGCGGCACTAGACCTGTCGCTTTGGAATACAACAAAGGCGTGCGTGAGCTTTGCGATCAGTACGGCGCTCTTTTGATTTTCGATGAAGTTGTAACAGGTTTTCGTATTGGCCTTGGCGGCGCTCAGGAATATTTTGATGTTGTTCCTGACCTTACAATATTCGGCAAAATCGTTGCAGGCGGCTACCCTTCTGCAGGCGGAGTTGGAGGAAAACGCGAATACGCAGAGCTTATGGCAGCAGGCCTTGCAACAGGAAAGCACAGAGCTTATGTAGGAGGAACTCTCGCAGCAAACCCTCTATCATGTATCGCAGGATATACAGCGATCAAAGAAATTGCAAGAACTAACGCCTGTGAAATTGCAGGAAAAGCAGGAGACAGACTATGCGATGGACTAAACAAACTGATTGACAAATACTCACTTCCATTCGTTGCATATAACCAGGCTTCCATCGTTCATCTAGAATGCACAGGCGCAATGAGCTTTGACTTTTCTTCTATGTCATTTATCAAATCAGCTCTCGGACTTCTGAAGCACAAGGAAATGATGTACACAAGAAAAGATTCTATGGAGCGTATGGGTGCAGCATACATGGCAAATGGAATCGTAACTCTTGCAGGAAGCAGACTATATACTTCTATGGCAGATACACCTGAAATCATCGACGAAGCCCTCGATAGATTCGAAGACGTATTTAAGCATGTAAAGAAAACAAACAAAGGACTTGTAAAATAACTCCTTTATTTTATACCAAAATGCACAAATAATAAAAGACGACTTCCGAAGGCACTATGCTTTCGGAAATCGTCTTTTTTGTTATTTTATAGCATTGTTTTCACCTTTATTTTTAATAAAGCTCAGGCAGTCTACAGGACATGCCTCTATGCATTTACCGCATTTGATGCATTCGCATGATTTTGATATTTCGTTTACAGAAAGTCCGATAGGACATGCATTCTCACAGGCATTACAGGAAATACAATCTTCCTTTTTCCAGTTAATCTGAACGAGAGAAAATCTGTTAAACCAGCCATATATCGCCCCGAGCGGACATAGATACTGGCAAAATGGCCTGTAAACCTTCACAGAAAGAACAATAAGAGCTACAAGAATTCCTGCTTTCCAGAAAAACAGCCCACCAATCTGACTGCGCAAAAGCTCGTTTGATGCCATTAACGGAAGGGCTCCAAACAGAGTTCCCGAAGGACAAACATATTTGCAGAAGGCCGGAACCTTTGCAAATCCGCTGAATAAAAACATCGAGCCTACTAAAACCAGCCCGAAAAGAATGAGATATTTCAGGTACTTAAGTATATTGTGTAGCGGAAGGTTCTTGATTTTTTTAAACAAAGGAATTTTGTGAAGAAGATCCTGTACAAGACCAAATGGACAAAGCCAGCCGCATACAAATCGTCCGAACAGACTTCCTGATACGAACAAAAATCCAAGAGCCGCAAAAGGAACCCGGTATCCGCTTTGATTTAGAAGTGCTTGAAGAGCTCCTATCGGACATGCAGAAACTGCCCCTGGGCAAGAATAGCAGTTAAGCCCCGGAACGCATGCATATTTTAGACTTCCCTGATATATGCTTCCTGTCGCATAGCCGTACATATAGCCATTAGTAAGCGCTGTAACTATAAGCTGAACTATCGTTCTAAGATGTTTTCTCATATAAATATCACCCCAGTCCAATACATTCCATGCATATCATTACAGCTTTTCTCCAAATAACCTCAAGCTGACCTGAGTATGCGCCAAATCCAATAAACAAAAGACCTACAAATACTCCTGCAAGCCAACCAAATCTTCTAGACTTCTTTAAGCATTTCATTGATCAGATTCTCCCAGTCTTCTTTTCCCTTCGCTCCAACTACAACATTCACAGTTTTTCCTTCGCTGTCTACAAATATAGTTGTTGGAACTGCGCTTACCCCTGTAAGCATCGAATTGTAAAGTGATTCATTTATAACAAGGTGAAGATAGTCTGCCTTTGTCTGAGATATCAGTTTTTCGGCACCTGATACATCATCACCCTCCATTACATCGCTTATTACGCCGACAATCTGAAATTCAGAAGCATCATATGCCTCTGCAATCTCTGCAAGAGCAGGCATCTCGCTTATGCATGGATTACAGTAAGTCGCCCACACGTTCACCATTGTAAGCTTTGATTTTGAAAAAACATCAGATGTCACGGTATTTCCATCTATATCTGTTGCAGTAAATTCTACAGGGCTAGCGTTTTCTGATGTCTCTGCACCGTTTGAGCTTCCTGCCCCTGCTCCAGAAGCATCAGTATCCTCAGAACCGCATCCGCTCAGAAGAAGCGTTGCCGCAAGCATTAACATAAGAATTAGTTTATATGTTTTTTTCATAATCTCTCCTTTTATCAAAATTAACCTTCATACTTGTCCTCAGGCATATACCAGTAAGAGTGAAATCCGTGCATGTAAGTTCTAGAGCCCTTTGGCATCTGAGTCATCGCATTATAGATGTTATAATAGTCACCTGCTCCCATTCCAATGCACATTGTTCCCATAACAAGAAGGAACACATACTGCGGATTTATCATTCCTATGACATATGGCACAAGGCCAAATACAAAATTCGGCAAAAGTGACATGAATACAAATCTTAATTTGCTCATGTCTTCTGGTCCCACTACAAATAGCATACCATGCTTTAGGTTTGTATAAACATATACATCCTTTCTGAAGCAAAGACCATGTAAAAGCTCGTGGGGGAACAAAGTCAACATTGAAAGCACATAGCCTACAAGAAATGCCCCAAAGGAATAATTAGCTTCCTTATCAAAAAATATTCTTATCATCGCTATAATTCCAAACACCACCATTATAGCTAATGCTGTAATATTAGCGATTTTTCCTAGCTCTGCACTGACCTCTGCCTCTTTGAACTTCACCGCATTTGGCTTATGCTTCCCACATGGTAATGAACTTTCATCCAGATTGTATTTCCCCATATAATGTAATTTCATAAATCCCCTTTCTTTTGAAGCCTACATTTAAACTATTTATACCCCTTTGCTTGTTAACTCTACTATCCCCTATTTCTTCCATGCATAAGACCTGCACCAAAGCATGAAATAACGAGAACATAATCAGTAAAGCTCATCTTCTGAATTTCTCTTGAGGAAATTACTGCTCTAAATACACCGTTAATTCCCAGTCTCTTATCTCTCACAAGATGAAAAATAAACTGGTCGCTGTCATCAAAGAACTCCTTTAGATACTTTTCTGCATCCATATATGCCGGAGTCTGAAATCTCGTAGTGAAAATACGAAAATATGAACTTGCAGGCACAAAGCTTCCATCATCTAGCTCATAATCATAATTTTTATAACGGGACGAGCTGCTGAATTTCTTTGTTTTTGCATATACCATGCCCATATCATAAGAGTCGAGAGCAATCTCCTCTGTCAGAGCACCTTTTGCAAGCTCACCCTTTACCTTTTTTGCAAGGGCATTTGCTATCTCTTCTCTATTCATAGACATTCCGTCAAATTCTCTTTCTGTCTGATTATTCATTTCCAAAACACGACCTTTCAAATATTATTATTTATACCCATTAATGCCTATTATACTCTAATTTATTTCTGCTGAACAGATTATATATCATAGCTATAGTCTACTCCTATATTGTAAACCTATTCTATATTTTAGGTTGACAATATACGCGGCTATATGGTATTTTAATTACAGAAACAAAAAAGCTAGCCCGAAAGGAGGATGCGGAAGATAAGTTTTCCGCAATATTTTATGAACACTATGACACACAGTAAAACTTATGATATGACGATAACTGCAGTATTTGCAGCTGTAATAGGAATATGCTCGTGGATATCAATTCCTTCAGCCGTTCCATTCACTATGCAGACCTTTGCAGTATTTCTTGCCTGCGGAGTGCTTGGAGGAAAACGCGCATTAGGTGCAGTCCTCGTTTACATTTTTCTTGGAGCCATAGGACTTCCTGTATTTGCAGGATTTCAGAGCGGCCCTGGCGTTTTATTTGGTGTAACCGGCGGATACATCATAGGATTTATCGCAATTGCACTTATCATGTGGGCAGTAGAAAAGGCCTTTGGCAATTCCCTAAGAGTCCTTGGCGTTTCAATGGTTATAGGGCTTATCGCCTGCTACATATTCGGAAGTTTTTGGTTTATGATTTTATACACACAGACAACTGGACCTATCAGCTTCTCCGCTGTAATCGGAATGTGCGTAGCGCCATTTATAATTCCAGATCTTATCAAAATCGCTCTTGCGCTAATCCTAACAAAAAAATTTAAAAAAATACTCAGACTTGCTTAGCAGGTCTGAGTATCCTTGGTTACTAATGTTTTACGTTCTTGTTACTAGTGGTTTCCGCATTCGTGAGCGTGCTCATGCTCATGACATACTGAGCCTGTTGACTTTAATTTTCCTTCTAGATAAAGCTCAACATTTACCTTTGCATCACCTGTTGCTCCAACAACAACTTCTACGCCTCTTTCGTTGAAGATATCAACAGCGCCGCCGCCCATTCCGCCTGAAATGATAACGTTTGCACCTCTGTCAGCAAGGAAGTTAGGTAAGAATCCAGGTCTGTGTCCAGGGTTTGGAACTACCTCTTCTGCAACAATTTTGCCGTCTTCAGCATCAAAAATAATAAAGTTTTCGCAATGTCCGAAATGTCCTGCAACTTCTTTTCCCATAGCAGCTACTGCAATTTTCATAATTATAATCTCCTTTTCAAATCAAATTTATTTAAATCTTTCTCTGCGGCCTGCATCTTGCAAATTCCGCTTTAGATTCCTAACACTTTTAACGTATTTTTGTAGACCTCCATCAAAGCATCTCTTGCCTCGCAGTCTACATCTGCAAGAGTTTTTCCCTCATTTATAGCCTTTGATGCTTCCTTATCGTAAGGCACTTTTCCAACAAAGGCAATCTCATGCTCCTTGCAGAAGTTCTTAATTTTCTCCGTGTTTTCCACGTTTGTATCGTATCGGTTAACACATACGGCAACCTTTGTCTGAAACATATCAGCTGTCTTTACAAGCCTTTCTAGATCACTAAATCCAGAAAGCGATGGTTCTGAAACTATTAAAGCAAGATCAACTCCGTTTACAGATGCGATTACAGGGCAGCCAATGCCTGGCGATCCATCTATAATCATAAGCTCCTGTGTATCCTTTGGTACAATAAGGTCTAGTGATTTTTTCACTTCGCTTACAAGCTTTCCAGAATTTCCTCTACCCATCTTGAGAGTAGCCGTAGAAAACTTCTTGCTTCCATCAAATAACTCAAGTCTACCTGCAATATCACTATGAAGCTTTGCTGCTCCTACAGGGCATACAAGCTCGCATACCCCGCAGCCTTCGCAGGCAAACTCTTTGATCTCAAATTTTCCATTATCCCTCTTAGCTATAGCATCAAACCTACACTTTTGCGCACATATTCCGCAGCCTGTGCATAGATTTTCATCTATATCTGCCTTTTCGGATCCGATAAAATCTGAAACCTTTGGCTCAGTGTCCATCTGAGACACAATATGAAGATTAGGTGCATCTACATCACAGTCAGCAAAGGCCTTAGCATCTGCAAATCTTATAAAAGATGAAGCTGTCGTTGTCTTTCCTGTTCCGCCTTTTCCACTGAGTATCAAAAGCTTTTTCACTAGAATGCACCTCCAATCTTTTCGAGAAGCTCTACAAACTGCTTCTTCAGATTTTCATCCTTTTCAACTGCAATTTCGCCCTTTGAACCAGAAAGAGCAAGGTCTTTGCTGTAAGGAATTCTCAAAAATACGGGAACATCGTGCTGTCTGCAAAACTCTTCTAGCGGTTCGTATTTCTGAGTTTCTTTATTTATAACTATCGCAATCTTCTTTTCAAGCAATGTCGCAAGCTCGTAAATCATCATGAAATTATGAAATCCAAAGGACGTAGGCTCTACCACCATCAGACAGAAATCTGCCTGACTTATGCTTTCCATAGCAGAGCAGCTACTTCCGGGAGGACAGTCTATAACTGTAAGCTTATCCTTTTTGAAACCTGTCTCAAGCACCTTCTGAATTACAGGGATTGCCGAAGCTTCTCCTGGATTTAGTATTCCCGTAATAACATCTACAGATCCGTGGGTTCCTGTTTCCATATTTCCGACCGCTCTTGCCACCTCGCTTATCGCACCCTCAGGACACACAATAGCGCATCCTCCACATGCATGACAAACCTCCGTTATGACAGCCGGTTTTTCTTTTATATAAAACAAAGCGTTAAATCTGCAAAAGTCTACGCACTTTCTGCAGCCTGTGCATTTTTCACCATCAAATTCTGGAATCATCGTAACGACCTCATCTGATGTGACATCAAATGGCTTAAGAAACAACCTTCCGTTCGGCTCTTCTACATCGCAGTCTATGTAGATACTGTTTTCGGCTGCACATGCAAGGTTAACAGAAACAAAGGTTTTACCTGTTCCGCCTTTCCCGCTTAAAACCGCAATTTTCATTACATTACTCCATGAAAGCCTGCATGAAAATGTGAAAGTTCATCAAGCTTTCCTTCTTTGTATTTTTCTATATTTTCGACTGCATCCTCACCGTCATTTTTCATGATTTTCATCTCTGCCGCCTTAAGTACTACTGCAGCATTTTCGCCGCATCTAACTGTAATAAGTACATCAGCATTGTTGTCTGCAATAAACTGTGCAGCCTTTGGTCCTGCGCCACCTTGCGCATCTGCTGCTGGATTTTCCATAATTGTTCTCACGCCATCTTCGTCAAACATGACATATGGCGCTCTTGCAAATGTCACACAGATTTTTTCTTTTGTTTCATCTAGTGGAACTGCTATTTTCATAAATCTAACCTCCATCTGTTTATAACTAATCCTGCTTCTTTTCCTGCTGCATTGCATGCTTTCTACATCCGCCGCAGCCGCAGTATGTTTCCTTTCCATCACAAAGCCTGTATTCGCCTCCATGAATCTTGAGCGGAAGACCCTCAACAAGTGCTTTTGCAATCTTGCCTCTTGCACTGTTATATATCTGCTGAACTGTGGATCTTGCTATGCCCATGTATTCGCTGCATTCAGTCTGTGAGAAATTCTGATAATCGATAAGACGTACTGCCTCGTACTCATCTACTGTCATTATTACCACCGATAAAGCCTCGCAATCACCCTCCGGGTTAAATTGAAGCTTTTTCGGCAAACTACATACCTTTCGACATTTTACTGGTCTTGGCATTTTCCACCTCTTTTCTGCTACAATTAGATAAATTCCTTTCCCTTTCCCATTGCAAAACATAAGGGATATTTGGGCAATACTACTGTTAATCACCCATTCTTTAATATCATATGCCATTTAACTATTACCATCTTACTCCTGTTAATGTCATATGTCAATAACCTTCTTGAATTTTTCAAAAAACAAAAGGACACCGGTATATCCAGTGTCCTGATAAGAGCTTACGCCTAGCTATTTAAATTTATTCTGCAAAAGCATTATTTACTAGTTCTGCTGAAATATCGCTCTCTTGTTTTTCTCAAGAATCTTTCCAAAGAAGCTTCCGAGAACTCCGCATGATATAACCTCACCGATACCTACTGTAATCATCATGAAATATATCGGAAGTGGAAGTCCATATGCATATTTCAAAACAAAAGGTACAACTAGCATGTTGACTATAATCGGTGGAAGTGTTCCAAGATAAACTGCAAATTTTGGATTTGCTTTTTTTCCGATTACATATGTTGCAGCTGCCGCTACTAAAGTTGCAATGCTTCCAAAGATAATATCCATAATGTGCGCTCCCGCAAAGGAATTTCCCAGAAGACATCCGATAAATAGTCCTGGAACTGCAGCAGGTGTAAATGCAGGCAGAATTGTAAGAATCTCAGCAAGTCTAACCTGTATTTCTCCAAATGAGTAAGCCGCACCCAGAACTGTAAGAACTACATAGATTGCTGCAATGAGTGCAGCCTGAGTGATAAATAATACTTTCTTGTTTTTCATTTTTTTCTCCTTTAGTTTTATTTTAAGTGTGGAAGGTATCGAACACACTTTGCCCTATTAAATTATTTCAGACTGAGCTTTAGCAAAACCCAGTCTGTCTTTAAAAATTTTATTTTGAACCGTTATTTCATGAACTTTTTCAGAAGTACCGGAGTAATTATAGTTGTTACAATTACTACTAGAACTATTGGTGAGAAGATTGCACTGTCGAGAAGACCCATGTTATAGCCCTTCTGCGCAACGATAAGAGCAACTTCACCTCTAGATATCATTCCAATACCGATATTCAGTGCTTCTGATTTATCATATCCGCATAGTCTTGCACCAAGTCCGCAGCCGACTACCTTTGATAATATTGCAATTATTAGAAGGATCAAAGAGAACACCATGAGCTGAGAATTTAGCCCGTGAAGGTCTGTCTTGATACCTATACTTGCAAAGAATATAGGTGAGAAGAACATGTATCCTGGAACTGTCATTTTCTTTGCGATATCTTCTCTGATTTCAAAAGATGACATGCAAAGTCCTAGGAGGTATGCTCCTGTGATATCTGCAATTCCAAAGAAGTGTTCAGTTACGAATGCGATAATCAGAAGAAGCGCCATTACATATATAGAGATTCTTCGTTTATCCTTAACCTGGTCAACTGTAGGTCTGCTTGCGTTAAGAATTACAGCAATTACAATCATAATAACTACGTATAACGCGATTTTGATAAGTATAGAAACTATACTTACTGATGAATCCTTCATGCTTGTTACAATTGTAAGGATGATAATACCCATAATATCATCGATTACAGCTGCGCCGAGGATTGCATTTCCGACTCTGCCCTGAAGTTTACCCATTTCTCTCAGAGCTTCTACTGTGATACTTACTGATGTTGCAGTAAGAACTACACCGATAAATACTGCGGAAAGCATGTCATTGAAGTTTCCGCTGTCTACATCAAAATAGAAATAGTATGCACCAAAGCCGCCAATCAGCGGTATCAGCACGCCCATGCTCGCGATTACAACAAAAGATACACTGTTCTTTTTGATTTCCTTGATATCTGTATCAAGTCCAGCCATGAACATAAGCATGATTACACCAATTTCAGCACTCTTTGCGATAAAATCAGTTTCCTCAACAAATCCGAGAAGTGAAGGTCCAAGAACCACACCGGCAATCAGCGCGCCTACAACCTGAGGCATGTTTACCTTCTGCGATATGCCGCCCAGAAACTTTGTTGAGAGGATTACAACTGCCACAGACAGTAAAAACGTATAATCCATATGTTTACCTCCCATTCAACTATATGCTCACACTAACGTGTAAAATTTTTCAAAAAACGCACAACAGGGTGTAATTATAACATAGTTATCGCTTTTTTACTATATGTTTTGGCAAAACTAATTCATATTTAACCTAAAATTATCAAATTCAATCTCATATAATCAAAAATGAGGCAAATACACACAGCTTTCATTCATTTTTTGTGTTTCTTGCTATATTTTGAGTGAAAATAAAGCACAAAATATACTTTTGATTACTTTGATTCTAGCGCATCTCTTAGCTCAAATATTCTCTTTTTTAGGAGCGGATGGACTTTGTTTGGTGCTATGTCGCACAGAGGTGTTAGAACAAAATCGCGAAGATGCATCTCCACATGAGGAACAGCAAAATCTTCTTCCTCTATTATCTCATCTCCATAAAGAAGGATATCTATATCAAGAGTTCTAGGACCCCAGCGTATAACCCTCTCTCTTCCTGCATCTGCTTCTATCTTGTGAATTTTTTCTAGAAGCTCGCGAGGTGGAAGAAATGTTCTTAACTTTACGCAGGCATTCAAAAAATCGTCCTGCTCAACTCCGCCGTATGGCTCAGTCTCTATATATGAAGAAACCTTTGCGACTCTGCAACCACAAAGCTCATCAAGGGCCATGATTGCATTATCAAGATACTGTTTCTTATCCCCCATATTTGAACCAAGGCTAAGATAAACATCCTGCCAGCCCCTTTCTACTGTAACAGATACAGTTTCTAGAGGAAGCCCTACAGGCGCCCATGGTTTTTTGACTGTAAGCTTAAGAGACTTTACGAGTGAATATCTAAGGAGGAGCTCCTCTGCAAGCTTTTCGCATACAGTTTCTATGAGCTTGTAAGTATTTTCTTTCATGTATTCAGTTATAAAAGCGCTTACTTCTCCGTAATTTACAGAAAGAATAAGATCATCCGACTTTCCCGCAGGCCTTGTGTCCATATACATAGAAAGTGACACCATAAACTTCTGACCTAGCGCATTTTCTTCTGTAAATACACCGTGTTTTGCAAACACCTCCAGATTTTCAATTCTTATTTCATCAGGCTTCATATTGCTCTCCCTTCTACCAGATATAATTCTGGTCGCTTTTATTTCTGCTTTAGAACTGCTTCTGTCATTCTTATAGCTCTAAGGTTTTCCTTCACATCGTGAACTCTTACAAAAGCTGCACCCTTCATAATGCCTATTACAGATGTTGCTACAGTTCCTTCTACACGCTTGTCAGCAGGAAGATCAAGTGTAAGCCCTATAACTGACTTTCTTGATGTTGCAAGAAGAACTGGGCAGCCAAGCTCGTGAAGCTCTTCCATATGCTTTATGGCAAGTAGGTTGTGCTCATAAGTTTTACCAAAACCAACACCTGGATCTAGAATTATCTTATCTTTAGAAATCCCTGCTTTTTCTGCAATTGCAAGACATTCTCTAAGATCATTTTTCATATCTTCGATGAAGTTAACATATTCTGCCTTTTCTCTGTTATGCATCAAGCAGCAAGGTACATTATACTTTGCGATAACAGATGCCATTCTCTCATCGGCCTTTAGACCCCATATATCATTTACAAGATCTGCTCCAGCCGCAAGAGCTGCCTCTGCAACATTTGCTTTGTAGCTATCGATTGAAACAGGGATATCAAACTCTCTTTTGATTCTTTCGATTACAGGAACGACTCTTTCGATTTCTTCCTGCTCTGTAATAACTGTATGACCGGGACGAGTTGACTCACCGCCAACATCAATAATCGCAGCTCCCTCTGCAATCATCTCTTCTGTATGCTTTAGGGCTCTGTCAAGACTATTCCACTTTCCTCCATCAGAAAAAGAATCCGGTGTTACGTTCAAAATCCCCATTATTTCGCAAATATTTTCTGTATCAAAATTTCTGTTTCCAATTTTCATCATGTCATTTTTCCCTTATGTCAAATTTATAGTCAATTTATTTTTGTCAATTTTTAAAATCAAATTTATATATCGATTTTCATATTCATTTTTTCTCGGCTCCAGTTACACTCAGCTCTTGCATCGCAGAACAGACATAATCTTGATTTTTTATCAGCTCTATAGATAAGGCCGCTCAGCCCAGCATCATTTCTAGTCTCTGGATTTCTGTGAGCAAGTATTGCCTCTGCAACAAGGAAAGACTCCTCATCGCTAAAGCCAGCCTGATTCAAAATTCTGCCGGCAATTGCAACGCCTGCCTCCTCGTGTGGGAGACCATTTGAATACAGAGGGCTTCTTCCTATATCGTGAACAAGGGCTGCCGCATATATGATTTCCTTATCAAAGCCTTTTTCTTTTTCTATATTTTCTATATATGCAATTCTTGCAACATCAAGCAAATGCTCTATACCATGTCCGCAGAAAATACGCGTCTTCTCATCTTCTACTATATCGGCAATTGCTTCTTTCCAGAGCTGATTTTCTATTATGTTTTCTATTCTTTTCATGATTTTTCACACTCCCTGACCTATGTCTTCCCTTGTGCAATATCTGTTTATCTTCCAATCATTCTATAAAACTCGTTTCTGAGTCTGTCATCTTCGGAAAAAACGCCGCGTGACACTGTAGTTACAGTCTTTGTTCCAGGCTTTTTGATTCCTCTCATAGTCATACACATATGCTCAGCCTCTATCATCACCATTACACCCTTTGGGTGAAGCTCTTTCATAAATGCATCCGCAACCTGTGCAGTCAGCTGCTCCTGAAGCTGAAGGCGTCTTGCATAAACCTCAAGCGTTCTTGCAATCTTTGATAATCCACAAACCTCTCCGTCCGGAACATATGCAATCGCAGCCGTTCCATAGAATGGAAGCATATGATGTTCACACATCGAGTAAAAGTGAATGTCTTTTTCTAGAACGATATCATTGCTGTCTGCAGTGAATCTCTTCTCAAGATGTACTGACGCATCATCCGTATATCCTGCCGCAAGCTCCTCGTACATTCTTGCAACACGCTCAGGAGTCTCAATAAGCCCCTCACGATTTACATCCTCACCTATTCCCTCGAGAATAAGCTTTACACCTTCCATAATCTTATCCTTATCCACAATAGCACCCTCTTTCCTCATTACAAAAGGCTTTCTCAATCTCACTCAAAAATGAAAGAGATCCGAAAGCTACTATTACTCTATCCCTATCAGCCTCTGCAAGTGCAAGGGCTTTTTTTGCCGCATCATCCAAAGACTCTGCTGCCTCGCACGACTTATTTACAGCCTTAACTGCATCGCAAAGCACATTTGCTTCAAGCGCTCTTGGATTATCAGGAGTTTCGACTGTAATTATGTGTTCAGCATCTCTTGCTGTTATATCTATTATCGCATCATAGTCTTTATCTCTAAAAACGCCAAATACGTATACAAACTTTTTCCCATCAAAATAAAGTCTGAGGGATTCCATAAGAGCTTTTGCTCCTGCCACGTTATGAGCCCCATCTATAATTATAGCAGGGTTTTCTGAAATTAACGTGAATCGACCTTTCCATTTCGTTTTCTTAAGCGATGCAATAACATTTTCTTTTTTCAGATCAAAGCCAAGCTTTGCAAGTTCTTCTGCGGCATCTAGGGCAATAGATGCATTTTCCGGCTGATAACTTCCTGGAAGCGAGATAGTAACATCCTCCCAGTCCTTATATGAGAAAACCTGCTCTTTTATATTTCTTTCCTTTATATATATCAAAGACGGGTCTGATATTCTCAGGCTACAGTTTTGTTCTTCACATTTTTTTCTGATTACAGCCTCAGCATTTGGCAGCTGTTTTGATGAAACTACTACCGTATTTGCTTTGATTATTCCTGCCTTTTGCTCTGCAATTTCCTCAAGTGTATCACCGAGAATTCCCATATGATCCATGCTAACAGATGTGATTACCTCAAGAACTGTCGTATCTATTATGTTGGTTGCATCAAGGCTGCCGCCAAGACCTGTCTCAAGGACAACGATATCGCAGTTTTTTTCTCTGAAATATAAAAATGCAAGGACAGTCTCTACTTCAAATACCGTAGGAATCCCTGCATTGTCTCTTTTCATATCTTCTGCTGCCTCTGCGATGGCACTTACATGCTTTGCCAGTGATTCTCTTTCTATATACTCACCGTCAACCTGTATTCTCTCGCGATACGTATCCAATGTAGGGGATATATAACGTCCCGTTTTATAGCCTGCATCAGTCAGTATCGTCGAAAGATATGCCAGTACAGACCCTTTGCCGTTGGTTCCGGAAATGTGGATGAACCTAAGATCCTTTTGCGGATTGCCAAGTCTGCCAAGCAGCTCTTTCATATTTTCGAGGCCAAGTACACTTCCGTATCCGGATATGTTATCCAGATATACTCTTGCTTCTTCGTAATTCATTTTTTCTCCAATCTAGGGCATATCGCCCAGCTTTATGTAAGTATCGAATCTGCCCTTTCGCAATTTCGACTACTGTACATCTAATTATTATATTACTTCCCCGAAATTTAATCAAGAAAATAAGGGATTTTGCCGCTTTTTGGCAAAATCCCAGTAGTTTGCAATTACAAATTGTGTTTTAGTTTTTTTCTTGCAAAGGTTGTCTGAGGTAGCCCCAGAATTTCTGCTGCTTTTCTTGTAGTTCCACCTTTTTTGAGGGCGTATTCTATGATTCTCTTCTCTTGAGCATCCATTATTTCGTGAAAATCAAGGGTGTTTGAATCCTCAAGGTCATTCTGAAGATTCAGCGCTCTGCTTCCGAAGGTGTTTTCATTCAGAAGGTCACCTACCTGCTGAGCAGTTATTACTGTGCCCTTACATCCGATTACAAGTCTATGAACTACATTTTCCAGCTCTCTGACATTTCCAGGCCACTTGTATTTCTTAAGAAGCTTTAGTGCATCCTGAGAAATCATTCTTTCTACACCATATTTCTTGGCCCATCCTGCTGTAAAGCTTTCGGCAAGACAGATTATGTCATCTGATCTTTTTCTGAGCGGTGGCACATCTATGCTACATATGTTAAGTCTGTAGTAAAGGTCCTCTCTGAACTTTCCTGTGTCAACAAGCTCCTTGAGAGGCACATTGTTTGCAACTATAACACGAACATTTACAGAAATCTGTTTTGTTCCACCTACGCGATAAAAAGTGTTTTCCTGAAGAACTCGAAGAAGCTTCGACTGCATGTTCATAGACAAGGTTCCAATTTCGTCAAGGAACAAAATTCCGTTGTTCGCCATTTCGAAATATCCTTTTTTGCCTGCAGAACCTGCCCCTGTAAAAGCTCCCGGCTCATATCCGAAGAACTCGGACTCTGCCAGACTTTCCTGGATTGTCGCACAGTTTATTTTGATACATGGATTTGCGTGTCTTTCACTGTTTTGGTGTATTAATGAAAGGATTTTTTCTTTACCTACACCAGTCTCACCTTGAATTATTACATTGCAGTCGTATTTTGCAACGTTCATAACTTCCTCTACCATGTTTCTTGTGACCCTACTCTGATATATGAAGTCATCGTTTCTTCCTGCATTAGTCAGCACTATGTTGTTTGCACGGCTTTCAGAAATCTCACTGTGCTTTTTGGAACTGTCATAGCTTGCATTGATTCTGTCAAGGGCAGGCTTAACGTCTTTTATCACATCAAAGGTAAATATCGGGTAATTTTCAACATACTGGTCAAAGGCATAAGTTACAACAAATTTACCCATTGTCTCTGCAACAGTCTGCGCGATTCCGTAGTGGTTCTGAACTGTAGTAAAGTAGATATATCCGCCTTCTTTCGCAAGAAATACTCCAAGAGTCTCTGCACCGAATATATCCTCTGCAACGATTACGATATCTGCCCCAAATTCACCTTCGCATAAAGTCATCTCAGTCTTCTCTAGGATTTCTCTATATGAGTTAACTGGATCAGAAAGATCGGCGAACAAAGTCTCGTCGACCACATCTGAAAGAAGATTTGGAATTTCATCTGTTGTAAGACTCTCTCTGATATCCTCATCCATGATAGCCACAACTTCACATTTTGGCGAAGCCTTTTTGATTGCAGCTGCATATATAAGTGTAGTTACAGTATTAATACCCATAACTACAACTCTCTTTGCCTTGCTTGAGTTTGCAAGTTCATAGGCGCTGTACGGACATCCTGCCTCATTGATAGCATGAAGCGCATAATCAACGCTAACTGTCTCGTCAAGACGGTAAGCAGGCGATGCCTCAAACAGTATCGCATATCCCTCACATTCTATCTGTCCATAGTTATAGTCGATTGAATTAATCTTTTCGATTTTCATCGGAACACCGCAAAGAGATGTAAGTGAATAGATTCTGTCGCCTACCTTAAGCTCTGTCAGCTCTTCTAGGTCCTCTGCAATTTCCTCTATTGTACCTACCATAATTCCGCCGGTTCCCGTAAACGGGTTGTGTAGCTTTCCTCTCTTTTCGACTATATCGATGATTTTCATCTTGATTTTCGTCTCATCAAAGCTGCAGCTGTTAACTATCTGCTGAAAACTATCCCACTCTATGTTAATTCTCTCAAGTCTTATTCTAGCTTCCCCATTGTTCACTTTTGGGTTGTTATCAACCTTCCATGCTGTTGACGGCACAACACCTCTTGGCTCAAGAACACGTGAAAGTCCAAAGTTTTTGTGTTTATCCATTAAAAAAATCCACGCTCCCTTCTCTGTTAAATAGGCTGTAACCATTGAAATCAAAATGTTTTACAGCCATACTGACTTCTAATCTTATATAGCTTAATAACTTTCATTCTTTTTATTCAAAACCTTATATACCATAATCGGGTCACTGCGAAACGCAAAAATTCCATTTTTGGTTTTTTACGGCCCCAATCACCTTTCTCAATTTTTTATTTTACCATAATTTCAAGCAAATTACGTAAACTTTTTAACATTTTATACCAATTATTTTTTAAATTCTTTTTCTGTAGCAACAAAACAATACCATAAATGGTTCAAAACCTCTGTCTATCCTTTGCCAAAACGGCTGTTTTGTAGTTTTTTCAACATTTTAGCATATTGTGAAAAAAATATCTATATGGCATAAAATTTGCTTTTCATTAAATCGTCACTAAAATATCACGCAGTACTCGCTGCAAAAAAAGAGAAGGAGATAATTATTAAATGAAGTTTTTAAAGGGATTCGTGAAATTCATACCTGTATTCATCCTTGCGGGTATGATGATGGCAAAATTTGATGCACTTATCGCAGCACCAATTGCCACAATCGCCGCAGTCGTAATCGCAAATATTACAGAAAAAATGAAATTCAAAGACTGCATGGATGCGGCTATGGAAAGCATCCAGAACATTTTAGTTGCACTTTTCATCCTAATGTTTGCATATGCCATGGCAAGCGCATTCATGTCAACAGGTGTAGGTGCTTCTGTAGTTAACATCGCGCTATCACTTGGTATCACAGCAAGAACTACTGCTGTTGTAGGTCTGGTCGTAACCGCAATACTGTCAGTTGCAACAGGTTCTTCCTGGGGTACATTTGCTGCCTGCGCACCAATTTTCTTATGGCTTATTCACATTGTGGATCCGGGATGTATTGAATCAGGAAGCCTTCTTCTTGTTACATGTGCTACTGCCGGAGGAGCATGCTTTGGAGATAACATCGGACTTATTTCAGACACAACTATCGTATCATCAGGTATCCAGGACGTAGAAGTAGTAGACAGAATCAGAACGCAGGGCTTATGGTCAGTATCTTGTCTGATTCTTGCAGGAATCGCATTCTACATTGCAGGTACAGTAATGGGACTTTCAACTGTTACTGCAAGCACAGAAGGTGTACTAGACTCAATTCCACAGAGTGCCTTTGCTTATCTAGAAGCAAAGAGACCAGAAGCTATCGCTCTACTTAACCAGGTAGAAAACGGCGTAGCTCTATACATGATTATTCCACTTATTCTTGTAATTACACTTGCTATCGTTGGACTTAACACATTTGCATGTATCGGTACAGGTATCGTATCATCATATATTCTAGGTCTATTTGCTGGAACAACTAGCATTACAAACGGTGGTCTAGTTGACTTCCTAAACATGTGCAAAGAAGGTTTTGCATCAGCAGGTTCATGGGTAGTAGTAATGATGATGTGGGTTGCTGCATTTGGAGGTATCATGGGTAAAATGAAAGCATTCGAACCGCTTTCAAACCTCGTTGTAAAGATTTCAAGAAAGGTTCGTCACCTAATGCTTTGCAATGGTCTTCTATGTATCCTAGGTAACGCAGTTCTTTCTGACGAAATGGCTCAGATTGTAACAGTTGGACCAATCATCAAAAATATTACAGACGAAAACGTTGAAGCAAGCGAAGAAGACATGTATAAGCTAAAACTGAGAAACGCAACATTCGGAGATGCTATGGGTGTATTCGGTTCACAGCTTATTCCATGGCACGTATACCTAGGTTTCTATGTAGGTATCGCTGCAAACGTTTATCCGCTTTACCAGTTCGCTAATACAGACTTCATCAAGTTCAACTTCATGGCTATGATCGCTGTAGTTTCACTTCTAATCCTAACAGGAACAGGTGCTGACAGATTCATTCCTATGTTCAAAACTCCTCAGGAGCCAGACGTAAGACTGAAAAAGAATGTACAGGCACAGCCTGCAGAATAGTCAAGTAGTATAATGATGAGAAAAACGGCCTCGGCCGTTTTTTCCTTTTTTATAAGTGGAAGGTAGCCCGAAGTAGGTCTCTCGAGCTGTAATCCAGGGACGGTGGTGCTGGGGATTTGGTACTGGGGCAGCAGTCCGGGGGCGATGGTTCAGGGTCGTAATACGGGGACGGTGGCCTTGGTCTATGTTTCTTGGGGCTGTGGTCCTGGGGCGATGGTTCAGGGTCGTAATCCAGGGACGGTGGCCTTGGTCTATGGTTCCTAGTGCTGTGGTCCTGGGGATTTGATACTGGGCTATAGTCTAGGACAGCGGTCCGTGGTCGTGGACACGGGCTACCTACATTATTAATAGCTAGTACAGCACGAATTTGCAGAACTCAGTTTTCTGCTGTACTTTTTAGCAGCCCAATACAGCACAGAACCGAAAATTATGATTTGTGCTGTAATTTTTAAAGGCTCAATACAGCATGGGTTCTAAAATGTAGATTCGTGCTGTATTTCTTCCCAGCCATTTACAGCACAAATTCGAAAGCGTAGATTCCTGCTGTAAATGGCTTCAATTTTTTACAGCACGTTTCGGAAGAACAAGATACGTGCTGTTTTTTAGTTGGAAATTTACAGCATGATTTGAGAATTCGCAAACCATGCTGTAAATCACCCATTATAAATCTAAAATGTAAGCAGTTTTTCATTTTATTGCAAAACTGCATCCACTTTTTTGATATAAATTGAAGCATAAATTGGAGAACATCAATTTATGCATCCTCTCCTATAAATGAAAATGTATGCATTTTCTTAAGTGACCTAAAATATGCATACATTTTTCCACGGTCCATTGGATGCATATTTCTGGACTTTATAAAATCCGCTTCCATCACCCAACGTAAAACCGGATGCATATTTTCACTTTTCTTCATTTATGCTTCCATCGACCACCTAAAAACCGGATGCATATTTTGCTTTTTGTCAATTTATGCATCCATAACGCGAATTTGGAGTGAATTTTGCCTCGCGCCGCAGTAACGACAGAAAAGGGGCAACGCTCTCACGAGACTGCCCCTTTTCCTGTTTATGTTTTCTAGATTGAGTAGAGTTGCCTTATTTTACATCTTCCCACTTTGTGATTTCACCAGTGTAGATTTTCTGTACCATTTCTGATGAGATATCTTCAAGTGTGTTTGCTTTGTTTACGATTACTGCGATTCCGTCAAGTGCGATTGCAGTTCCCTTTGCTCCCTTTGATACTTCTTCTTCCTTAAGTTCTCTTGAAGCCATTCCGATGTCAGCTGCACCTTCGATTGTTGAGCTTACGCCTGTGCTTGAGTCTGACTGCTGAACTTCGATCTTAAGGTCTGGGTTAACTTCGTTGTATGCTTCCTTCAGTTTTTCCATCAGAGGTGTAACTGATGATGAACCTGCAACAGTGATTTTACCTGAAACGCTTCCGCCTTCAAATTTTCCTGCGCTTTCCTGGCTGATGTAACCTTCTTCTTCAACAACTTTCTGTCCTTCATCACTTAGAATGAAATCGATGAAATCCTGAGCTTCTGCTGAAACTGTATCCTTTGTAACGATGTTGAATGGTCTAGCAATTTTGTAGTCTCCGCTCTTTACGTTTTCTGCTGTAGCTTCTACGCCGTCAATCTTAAGAGCTTTTACATTGTCACCTAAAGTTCCTAGTGAAACATATCCGATAGCGTTTTCGTTTCCTTCTACAGTCTGCATCATAACTGATGTTGAGTTTGTGATTTCTGCAGTCTGAACTGTCTTATCAACCTTTTCGCCGTTTTCTTCCTGTTCGATTCCAAACAGTTCAACGAATGCGCCTCTTGTTCCTGAACCTTCTTCTCTTGAGATTACGCTTACATCTCCTGTAATTCCGCCTTCTGCATCTTTCTTGTCAGATCCGCATCCTGTCAGAACTCCAAGTGCAAGTGTAAGAGCAAGTCCTGCTGCTAAAGCTTTCTTTACTTTCATTTCTTATTACCTCTCTTTTCTACTGTATAATTTTTTTGTTTTTTCCTTTTCTTTACTTATATAATAATCCCCTAATGTAAAGTCCAAAATCATGGTTTTGTTAAATCAATGTTAAATCACTTTCTTTTTAATTCTTCGCTCATGTGAACTCCAGTTATAGAGAATTCTACCCACTCAGCAATGTTTACAGCGTGGTCACCTATTCTCTCTAGGTACTTTCCTATCATAAGCATATCAAGGCAAAAGTCTGCAGGTGCCTCTTCATCTCTTATAAGCTGTATGATATCGTCACGAACTTCTTCGAACTGCTGGTCTACAACATCGTCAAAATCCATAACTCTGTGAGCACGCTCTAGATCCTTATCTACGAAGGATTTAATCGCATCAGCTACCATATCAGAAGCATTTGATGCCATAAGTGCAAGTCTTTCGTTAAATGCGCCATCAGAATCAACATACTCTGCGATTTCTGCAATATCTGATGCCTGGTCACCTATTCTTTCCATATCAGAAATCATTTTAAGAGCTGATGAGATAGTTCTAAGATCCTTTGCTACAGGCTGCTGCTGAAGAAGTAGTTTCAGGCAAAGGCTTTCTATTTCCTTTTCCTTTTCATCAATTTCTCTGTCTGTGTCTATAGCAATATTCAAAAATTCTTTTTTACCTTCGAGTAGTCCCTTTGCTGCATTTGAAATAGCAAGTTCACAGAGACTTCCCATCTTAATCAGTTCTACATTTAGCAGTGCAAGCTGCTCATCAAATCTATTTCTCATATCAACCAAACCTTCCTGTTATATAATCTTCTGTTTTCTTATTTGACGGTACTGAGAACAGCTTCTCTGTCTTGTCATACTCGATCATTTCTCCCAGAAGGAAGAATGCTGTGTTGTCAGAAACTCTAAGAGCCTGCTGCATATTATGTGTAACCATAACGATTGTGTATTTCTTCTTCAGTTCCATTGTCAAATCTTCAATCTTTGATGTGGAAATAGGGTCAAGGGCACTTGTTGATTCGTCCATCAGTAGAACCTCTGGATTTACTGCAAGAGCTCTTGCGATGCAGATTCTCTGCTGCTGTCCACCAGAAAGAGCAAGGGCGCTTTTTTTCAGTCTGTCTTTTACATCATCCCATACTGCTGCATCTCTCAGTGACTTTTCCACTATTTCGTCAAGCTCGGCTTTGTTTCTGATGCCGTGAGTTCTTGGACCGTAAGCAATGTTGTCATACACACTCATTGGGAAAGGGTTCGCCTTCTGAAATACCATTCCAACCCTCTTTCTGAGGCTATTTACTTCTACATCCTTATATATGTCCTCACCGTCAAGACCAACAAAACCGTCAATCTTGCAACCTTCAACGAGGTCGTTCATTCTATTTAGAGTTTTCAGTAGCGTTGATTTTCCGCATCCGGAAGGTCCAATCAGCGCTGTGATTTCATTTTCAGGAATTTCCAGATTAATATCTTTTAGTGCATGGAAATTTCCATAATGAAGGTTAAGATTTTTTATATCAAATTTTGTACTCAATTCTAATTCTCCTTTTTCGCGATCTTCTTTGCTATAAGTCCTGATATAGCGTTAATTACAATTACTACAAGAACGAGGATTACTGCTGTTGCATAGGCCTGATCTGTATAGAGCCCTTCTGAGTAGAGAGCATACATGTGTACAGATAGGGTTCTTCCTGTATCAAAGACGCTCGTTGCGATTCCTGCAACTGTACCTGCTGTGTAAATCAGGGCTGCTGTTTCACCTACTATTCTTCCTACGCCCAGAATAACACCGGATAAAATTCCCGGTACTGCTGATGGAAGAACTACTTTGAAAACTGTTCTAAGTTTTCCAGCTCCAAGACCAAAGCTTCCTTCACGATACGACTGAGGTACTGACTTTAGAGCTTCTTCTGTAGTTCTCATAATCAGAGGAAGTATCATGATTGCAATGGTCATTGTTCCTGCAAGAATTGAATATTCCCACTTAAGTTTTATAACAAAGAATAGGAAACCGAAAAGTCCGTATACTATTGACGGAATTCCAGATAAAGTTTCTGTTGTAAGACGGATAAGTCCTACAAGCTTGTTTCCTTTTCCCGCATATTCTACAAGATATACTGCTGCAAACACTCCTACAGGCACTGACACCAAAAGCGCAAGAGCTGTAATTGTAATTGTGTTTATAATCGCAGGCATCATTGAAACGTTTTCTGTAGTATACTCCAGCGCAAATAGCTCTGGTCTTAGATGAGGAACACCTTTTATCAAAATGTATCCGATTACTGTACAAAGCACTGCAACAGTTATACAGGCTGCAGCTTTTACTGCTATATTCAGCACAAGAGAAAGAGGCTGACCTTTATATTTCTTAAGCATTTATGCCTTTGCCTCCCTTCTTTTGATAAGAGAAAACAGCAGATTGATAATCAATATGAAGGCAAACAGTACTACGCCTGTTGCAATCAGAGCTTCTCTATGAAGTCCTGCCGCATATCCCATTTCTAGTACTATGTTTGTTGTCATTGTTCTAACTCCGGAGGTTATGCTTTCCGGAAGTACTGGCTGGTTTCCAACAATCATCGAAACTGCAAGGGTTTCTCCAATCGCTCTTCCAACACCTAGTATTACAGCTGCTGTAATACCGGATTTTGCTGCAGGAACAACTGTAAAGAATACGCTTCTTTCATGAGTTGCGCCAAGGGCAAGTGAGCCTTCGTAGTAGCTTTCCGGAACAGCTCTGATATTGCTTTCTGATACACTTATTATCGTTGGAAGTATCATAATTCCCAGCATAATTGATGCTGTAAGAATACCTTTTCCGTTTTCGCCAAAAATATTTTGCATGGCAGGTACGATAACAACTAGACCGAAAAAGCCGTATACGATTGAAGGTATTCCGGCAAGCAGATCTATGGATGGTTTGAGAATCTTATACATTTTTGGTGAGCAGAATCTTGCCATGTAAATAGCACAAAGAATTCCTACAGGCACACCTAAGATAATCGCACCGATTGTAACATAGATACTTCCTACGATCATAGGAAATATGCCGAAAATGTTATTAAGAGGTCTCCACTCTCTTCCGGTCAGAAATTCACTAAATCCAATTTGCTTCATTGCTGGCAGCCCATTTCCAAACATAAAAACACAAATGAGTAAAACCGCAATTATTGAAGCACAGGCAGCAAGTAAAAACACAAGCTGCATTCCTTTTTCTTTTACTTCGTTTTTCATTTTCTTTTCCTTTTTTAACCACTAATTTTCTTATCATATTTTATTTATTCAATGTTAAATTTAAAATCAGACTTATGTTAAATTCATGTAAAATCTGTATCCTCTATTATCAAAATAAGCTCAGGCCATGGCAAGCTTTAAACAAAAGCATCAAAAAACAAAAAGACTTCGGAAACATTTTCCGAAGTCCATTAGTTCTAAAGCTCGTCAGAATCAAGTATCACTGTAAAAGGTCCGTCATTTGTAAGACTTACCTTCATATCAGCGCCAAAGCTTCCTGTCTCTACAACGCTAACTTGTTTTCTACATTCTGCAATTATATATTCGTATATTCTCTCTGCCATGTCAGGCGCACCTGCCTTTGTAAAGCTTGGTCTATTTCCCTTCTTACAATCTGCATAAAGAGTAAACTGCGATATCAGCAGAAGCTGTCCTGATACAGCATCTAGCGAAAGATTTGTCTTTCCATTTTCATCTTCAAATATTCTCATGCCGATGAGCTTTCTGATCATCTTGTCTGCAATTTCATCAGTATCTGTATCACAGACACCAATCAAAACGACAAACCCATGATCAATCTTTCCTATTATATTACCATCTACTTCAACACTTGCATTTTTTGCTCTTTGAATTACAAATCTCATATCATTCTCCAATCATTCTTTTGGTGGTTTATAGAATCTACCATCTATCATTTCTGTTTTCATTACGTTGATGAATGCCTTAGGGTCCGTTTCTCTGATTGCGTTAATTACAATATTAACCTCATCACTTGATACTACTGAATAAAGCATATCACGCTCAACACCCTGGTAGCAGCCTATTCCCTTGAAATGGGTCGCATCGTGGTGCGTAAGCACTTTGATTTTACCATAAACTGCATCTGGCTGGCTAGTGATAATCAAAAGAGTATGTTTCTGATATTTTTTGAATAGAACCTGTATCACCTGCGTTGAACAGAACTGGAATATTATAGAATATAGCGCCTTGTCAAATCCAAAAAGTACTCCCGCTGTTACAAGGATACATACATTGAACATCAGTATGTAGTTCCAAGCATCTATACCTTTTTTCTCTGACATATATATGGATATAAAATCCGTTCCTCCAGCACTTGCCCCTGCAACAAGACAAAGGCTGATTGCCGCTCCGTTTAAGATTCCTCCAAAGATTGCAACAAGAAGTACATCATATGTAATTACAGTCTCGGGAATTAGGTCAGTTAAAATACTGCTCAGTATAATCTCATACATTGAGTAAATCGTAAATGTTTTTCCCAGATATTTTATACCTATATATATAGGAAGCATATTAATAGGAACATATATGAGCGAGTACGCCAGCTTCATGCCGAGAAACTGGTCTGCTGACTGCTGAATCAAAAGTGTGATTCCCGCAAAACCTCCTGGAAATAGTCCTCCTGTGTGAACAAAGCTCTTAAGGTTGAATGCCATGATAAAAGCACCTAGAGTTACAAGTAAAATTCTCTTTAATTCTCTGACCATATAATGGTCATCTTTTTTTAGTATTTTCCCCATTTTCTCCTCTCAAAAAACTTTTTATATTTCTTCTCATTTATTATATAACTTCTGCATAACATCTATTTTAGCACATTGGCCTTCTAAAATTAAGAAAATTTCTTTGTTTTTTGACACAAAAACTAATTTTGTACATTTCGTTTTCCTGTTTTTTATTTTATTACACAAATTTCACAATTATAAATAATGGTCTTGACACAATTAACACCTTTGACTATAATGAAGAAGACTTAATAAACAACAAAATTATTCAGGAGGTTAATAAAAATGGATAACAAACAGCAAAAAGGCATGTTCAAAAGTAATTTCGGCTTCCTGATGGCAACTATAGGTTCTGCTGTCGGGCTCGGAAATTTGTGGGGCTTCCCTTATAAGATGGGGAACGGCGGCGGTTTTGCCTTTTTGGTCTTATACCTGATAATGGCTGTATGTATCGGATACAGCTGTATGATAGGTGAATTCGCGATGGGACGTAAGTCCGGCAAAGGTGTACTCGGAGCATACGAGGCAATCAGCAAGAAATTCAAGTTCAACGGATGGTTCGCAACACTCACACCATTCTTCCTAATGATGTTCTACTGCGCACTCGGCGGTTACTGCCTCAAGTATCTGATTGCAAACCTTGGCGACGTATTTGGAGCAGGCTGGGGAATCGGCGATGCCGAGAGCGGAGCATACTTCAACGAATTCATCTGCGACACACCTCAGGCACTTGTTCTAACACTGATATTCCTTGCACTTACAATCGGAATCGTTACTCTTGGTGTATCATCAGGTGTAGAGAAATTCTCAGTTATCGCAATGCCAGCATTATTCGTAATGCTTGTTATAGTAGTAATTAGAAGCGTTACTCTGCCAGGAGCTGCAGAAGGTATCGCATTCATGTTCAAACCAAACTTCGACGTATTCAAAGGAACTGGCTGGATCAAGGTTCTTGCTTCAGCAGGAGGACAGCTCTTCTTCTCACTTTCAATTGCATCAGGCTGTCTGATTGCATATGGTTCATACCTTGACAAGAAGGAAAACCTAGAGAGAAACGCACTTCTCGTTCCTATAGCAGATACATCAGTTGCAATCCTTGCAGGTCTTGCAACAATTCCAGCTGTATTCTCTGCAGGTCTTGAACCAGCACAGGGTCCAGGAATGTTATTCATAACACTTCAGACAGTATTCCAGGGAATGGGAGCTACAGGACCAATATTTGGAACTGTATTCTACCTACTTGTATTCCTTGCAGCACTTACAAGCTCAATCGCAATGATGGAAGGCGCTGTATCAGCATTCATCGATATGCGTATGGAAAAAGGTAAGACACCTGGAAGAGCAATCGTTACAACTTCTATCGGAGCTGTAGCTTGTGTCGGCGCAATTATCGTAACAGTAGACTCACTCGGAAGTGGAAACCTTCCTCACCTATTCGGATTCTCAACATGGCTTGATACATTCGATCTATTTGCAGAAGGTATCCTGATGCCTCTAGGAGCTCTGATTATGACAATTATATTAGGCTGGCTGAGACCAAACTATATCGACGACGAGGTTAAACTCAGCAGCTCATACAAGAGCAAACCTTTCGTTTCGGCTTGCCTCAAGTTCCTAGCACCTGCATTCATGATTTTCATCCTTGTAGGTCAGATGGACTCATTCTTCAAACTAGGTATATTCAATTAATCCACACTAACTATATGCAAAAAGGGCTGTGTGCGCCATCGGTTTTACGGATAGCGCATATGGCCTCTTTTTTTATTATATTTTGAAAATTTATACAAGTTTTGTCTCGCAATCTTGGTCCCGAACACTCTTTTTGTTTTTTATTACAAAAAATAAAAAATTATTTTATTTTTATTGACAAAGTTTA
>CAUWFN010000019.1:0-33313 GCA_963558075.1 uncultured Clostridia bacterium
ATCCTCCAAAACCAAACTCATTTCCTTCATTTCTGACCGGATAATCTCAATTGTGTCACCTACTGCAATATCACAAGATTTGATATTGTTTAATTCACAAATATCATAGATAACTTCTCTAATATCTGTGTTGTTATCTGTATGCTTTGCAGCAATCTCCCACAAGGTATCGCCTTCCACTATTTCAACTTCCTTATAGGAAGTGTATGTTTCTGCTTGTGCTTGATTAAATAATGCTACAATCACTCCTACAAGCAGACCTACAACAATGCAGATACTTATAAAAAATCTAAGTGGCGATACAATAATAAGTTTTCTTTTCATTTTCATTTCTCCTTTTCAATTAAACATATTATTGATTGTGAACACCTTAGTGCGTTCACTTGATAGCTGCCCAATGGGGAAATGGAAAGCTGAAGCAAGGGGGCAGACTTGCCAGTGGAGATTCGCTTTAGCGAATACAACTGCTTGCCCCTTGCTGGTGGCTTGTAATGACCCATAATGGCAGTTCAAGTGAACAAAGATCACAATCGTTATTGCTCTTGCAATAACGCACCTATTCAATTAAAAAAGAGAAAATGTAGCATACCTTTTCAACAACTTATAAAGAGTAAAAAAAAGTACCTAAGAACTCTTCCTAGGTACTTTTAGAAATTATTTCTAATCAAAGTAAAATATTCTTTTTAAGTAGAATGGTAACCTCATTGCTACTTAAAGTGCTTAAACAGAGAACAACTATACCGTCCCCACTTTAATCGTCATAATGTCCCTTACACGAGATAATATAAATAACATTATCTTTCTCATAATAAACAATTCTATTTTCTTCATCAATCCGTCTGCTCCATAAACCACTTAAATTTTCTTTAAGTGGTTCAGGTTTTCCAATACCATTGATGGTATTTCGCTGAATATCTTTGATAAGTGCATTAATTCTTTTCAGCGTTTTCTTATCTTGTGACTGCCAGTATAGGTATTCACTCCATGCCCTATCTTCCCATAGTAGTCGCATTACTCCACCTCTATCAAGTCATGCTCTGCGAAGTGAGCTTTGCCGTCTTTGATATCACGCAAAATATTTTCTAAATATCGAATATTTCTTTCCGAATAGAACGGATCTACTGATACATCAAAAGGAATACGCTTTTCTCTACCAACTTTCTTAGCAAATACAGTAAAGGCAGCACTCATAGACAGACCTAATTCAGAACACACTTGTTCCATATTTTTCTTCACATCTGCGTCCAGTTTAAAATTAACATTTACTACTTGTGACATATTCAACACTCCTTTCTTACTTATAGTATATGTTAATATAAAGAAAAAGTAAAGTATATTTCTTTACTTTTTCTTTTTTCTTTTCTTACTTTCTCATTTGAGTTCTATAACTTTTCCAACATTATAGTTTTCGAAGATTCCATCAGATATCTGATCATCAAGCTCATCAGCACATTCTCTTCTAGTATTCCTTGTAATACGGATTACAGAATAGTCATTAGTCCCAGTTTTATCAGAATTTAAGATTTCAATAACTCGTATATCTCCATCTCTACTAAAATCGTATTTAAATGATTTTTCAAAACTCAATCTTTGTCTATGACCATGATTACCATATACTTTCCAAGTTTTTATGGCTTTATTTTTCATTTCTTCTTTTAAGTTAATCTTTCACTATATTTGCTTCCAGCTAATTTTTTTAAAATACTTTCTAAAAAATAATACAGCATAACAGAATTGAACGAAAGTCCGACTTCTTTGCTGACTTTATGGCAAAGGGCCGTTAGTTTTGCTTTATTCATATACCACCTCCATAACTTCCCTCACTTTATTTTCAATTCCCATTTTCATTGCAATATCATAAAGGGAATGAATATCTCTTTCTTCATAAGAGGAATACGAACGAATAAGTTTTACATAGACCTCTATATCCATTTCTTCTTTGTGAGCAATAAAATCACAGAGTATCCTCTCGTATGAATATACATTTACTTTATTTCCAAACATTGTAGGTTTTTGGGTTACACCTAAGTCATAAATTGATTTTTTTACATAATGAGCATTGACGCCATTTGGTTTTTCATTAAATTTATATCCGTTATAGACAGTTACATCGATATTCCAAGGAATCTTATCTGTTTGACCAAGGAGATAAAGAGCGGTTTCATAAGAAAATATCGCCTTTTTATACTGATGCTGAAAGAAATAATACTCATCGTAATCTCCATCTTTTGTCATATAAATTCCGTTTTTAATTTTCGATAATCTACCATCCTTCAATAGTCGGCTTAGATATACCGTCGGTATATTATTTTCCTTACAATATGCCGCTGTAATAATTCCACCTGATTGCATTAGATATTTTTCAATCTTATCTTTATAATTCATATAAACCTCTCCCATTTTTGTTGCCTTTACACTTGTATTATATCATTCTTTAAGTGTAAATACAACAAAGTATATTGATAATTATAATGATAAAACCTACATTTGACAGCATTATCATAACAATCTATACTTAAATATATATCACTAAATAATTTGCCTCTCGGGTTTGCTATCCCTTGCAATAGTAACATCCGATCAGGGGCACGCTATAAAGGAGACGCCATGGAAATTAGAGATTTTTTCCCTGTATGGGATCAGCTTACAAATGAACAAAAGAGCCTTATAGAAGACAATGCCATGACAAGAAAAATATCAAAAGGTGGAGTAATCCATAACGGCGATATGGACTGCACAGGACTTTTACTTGTCAAATCAGGACAGCTGAGAGCTTTTATACTTTCAGAAGAAGGTCGAGAGGTTACAATTTATAGACTCTTTGATCTTGATATATGCCTATTCTCTGCATCATGCATGATGTCATCAATTCAGTTTGAGGTAACAATTTCAGCCGAAAAAGATTCCGAAATATTTGTTATTCCGCCAGACATCTATAAAAAAGTCATGAACACATCTGCACCTCTTGCAAACTATACAAACGAAATCATGGCTTCTCGCTTCTCAGAAGTTATGTGGCTGATTGAGCAGATTATGTGGAAAAACATGGACAATAGGCTCGCCGACTTTTTGATTTCAGAA
Organism: uncultured Clostridia bacterium; assembly: GCA_963558075.1. GTDB lineage: Bacteria > Bacillota > Clostridia > Peptostreptococcales > Anaerovoracaceae > CALHKP01. Next base: position 3,082 of record CAUWFN010000019.1, read on the forward strand.
TCCGACATCGAAGGTTCAAATACACTAAAAATCACTCATGAAACCATAGCATCACACCTTGGAACTCATCGTGAAGTTATTACTCGTATGCTAAAATATTTCCAGGGCGAAAAAATCGTAAAGCTCAGCCGCGGTACAATCGAAATAATAGATAAAGACGCTCTTCAAAAATTCTAATCATAGAAAAGAACCCCTAGCATCCATTGTAGGGGTTTTCTTACGCAAAAAAGCTGCAGAATCGCCTGCAGCCTTTTTGTTCTATTAACTCTAAATCCTTAACCTTTGTTCTCTAAGCCCTATTTCCCTTAACCTTATTTCTTATCCATTCCGCATGCTGTTGCCTGATCAACCATGCACTTGTCATTTACAACAGTGTTGTAGAATCTGAATCCTCCAGAATAGTTATAGCATTCTCTGCCAAGTCCACTTAGGATTCTGCATGCGATATAGCTTCTAAGGCCACTCTGACACATTACATATGTCGCTTTGTTTTCGTCAATTTCGCCAATTCTTTCGCGAAGCTCGTCTACAGGAATATTTACAAATCCTTCAACATGACCTGCTGCGTATTCTCCCGGTGTACGTGAATCAACTAAGTTCACATCATCTCTCTTCATCAACTCATCAAAGTCTTCTAGGTGGAACTGCTTGAGAGTTCCGTTTGAAATATTTTCAATCATGAAGCCTGCCATATTTACAGGATCTTTTGCTGATGAGTATGGAGGTGCATAAGCAAGGTCAAGCTCAGCAAGATCAAAAGCAGTCATTCCTGCATGAATTGCAGTTGCAAGAACGTCGATTCTCTTGTCAACGCCTTCGTATCCTACGATCTGTCCGCCAAGAATTCTATAAGTTTCTTTCTCAAATACCACCTTCATAGTCATTAAACTTCCGCCAGGATAATATCCCGCATGGCTCATAGGCGAAAGAACAACTCTATCATAATCGATACCTGCTTCTTTTGCAGTTCTCTCGTTGATTCCTGTAGCTGCAGCTGTCATACCAAATACTTTTACAACTGAGCTTCCCTGAGAACCAGTAAATCTCGAATCTCTTCCGCAGATATTATCTGCAACAATTCTTCCCTGCTTGTTTGCTGGTCCTGCAAGTGAAATCAAAGCATCTTTTCCTGTAACAAAATGCTTAACCATAACAGCATCGCCTGCGGCATAAACATCTGGTGCTGAAGTTTCCATATGGTCGTTTACGACAATACTGTCTTTGATGCCAAGCTCAAGGCCTGCTTCCTTTGCAAGCTTTGTATCAGGTGCAACACCAATAGCAAGAATAATCATATCAGCGTGGAGATTATCGCTATCCTTCAGAATCACATCCATTCCATCTTCTGTTTCAGCAAAGCCTTCAACAGTGTATCCAAGCTTTAGATTTACACCGTTTCTTCTCATTTCAGCGTGAACAAAAGAAGCCATATCCTCATCTAGAGGCTTCATAAGCTGTTTTGGTCTCTGAACAATAGTAACATCCATTCCAAGATCAACTAGGTTTTCGGCAACTTCCATACCTATAAATCCGCCGCCTGCAATTACAGCTGACTTTGGTTTGTTCTGGTCAATATAATCTTTGATTCTAAATGTATCTTCGACAGTTCTCAGAGTGAAGACCTTATCAAGATCCACACCAGAAACCTTCGGCTGAACCGGCTTTGCTCCCGGTGAAAGTACTAGCTTATCATAGCTTTCGTCGAAAACGTCCCCTGTCTCAAGATTTTTAACTGTAACTGTTTTTTTCTCAGGATTGATTGCGGTAACTTCGTGGTGAACCTTCATATCTACGCGAAAACGTGTAAAAAAGCTCTCTGGTGTCTGAAGAGTAAGTTCTTCTGGATCTTCGATTGTACCGCCAATGTAGTACGGCAGCCCGCAGTTTGCGTAAGAGATATATCCTGATTTTTCGAATACGATAATTCTTGCGTTTTCATCAAGTCTTCTGATTCTTGCTGCTGCAGTTGCTCCACCTGCAACTCCTCCTACGATTACAACCTTCATCTTAATATTCCACCTTTCCCTTATATCCGTAAATTCCGCCGATATTCACAACATGGCTGTATCCAAGTCTTTCGAGCATTGCTTTTGCCTGTGAGCTTCTTGAGCCGCTCTGACAATAAACAAATACTGTATCATCCTGATCTGATACATGTTTTTTGATTCCCTGAATAGACTGAAGAGGTACATTTACACTTCCTGGAATATGTCCTCCTCTATATTCTTCTGGTGTACGCACATCTACAAGTGTGCCTCCATTTATCCTAAAATCTTCAAGTCCCTGATTAATATCAGGTCTTCTAAATAAATCAAACAGTCCCATATCTAAATCCTCCGTTTTCTCAAATCCATTTTCAAATCAAAGCCCGGTCCCGAAGGCTCAGGCTATTTTTTATAGCATTTCCAGAATCTGGTTCTTTGGTCTCATACCAACTGACTGGTTAACAACCTTACCATCTTTGATAACTACTAAAGTAGGAATGCTCATTACTCCAAACTGGCGTGCTAACTCAGGCTGCTCATCTACGTTGACCTTACCAACCTTTACATCTACTCTTTCTTCAGCGATTTCCTCTACGATAGGTCCAACCATTCTGCAAGGTCCACACCATGGAGCCCAAAAGTCTAGAAGAACCGGTTTATCTGAATTCATTACTTCTTCGTTAAAGTTTACATTGTTTATATTTAATACTGACATTTCTATATCCTCCGTTTCATTTATTAATCTTCGTTTTGTTTGTTATCTATTTTATACCCCTATTATATCAAAGAACACTTTTTGTTCTGTGACATTGTTACATAAGTCGTTTTTTCATTTACGCTGCATCCTCTGCCTTAGGATTTCCGTTTCTCGCCTTACAGATTAGCTGAGTCATCGTTCCCATCGGGCAGTAAACACACCAGCTTCTCGGTTTGAATAGTACCATAGTCACAAGGCCAAGCACAGTTGATGTAAGCATAACGCTGTAAAAACCAAAGGCAAACTGCGCTGCTCCCTGATGAATCAGTGTACCGTGATATGCCCAGTGCCAAGGAAGTTTAAACGACCAAAGCAAAGTTACTACCTGTTTTAGGCCTTCCGCCTCTGCAAACACTAGATAAGTGCTCCACAGCATCTGGAAAAACATTGCAAAGAAGAAAATCAGAAATCCGTAGCGAAAAGCTTTGCTCTTCATCCATTTTGGAACATCCTTCTTTCTGGAAAGCCCAAAACGGCCGCCCAGAAGTCCGAAAAGCTGACCTCTTCCGCAGTACCTGTTGCAGTAGGCTTTGTTCCCGCCCGCTATCGAAATGATCAGCGGAATGAAAAAGCATAAAAGCCCCAGCCATGCAAACATTATATTGAAGAATCCGAGCACAAGATATATGACGGACACTATCCAAAGATAATCGTACCAGTGTTTTTTCATGCCTGCACCTCCATAATCTCAATTATTGATGCAGGGCACTCTCTCATGCATTTACCGCATCCCACACATTTTTCCTTATCAACATTTGCAAATACCCCTTTGAATATTGATATCGCCCCTGTCGGGCACGCCTTTGCGCAGCATCCACACGCGACGCATAAGCTTGTTTCAACAAAGGCTTTGCGCTTTTTCTTTACTTTTATTTCCACTTGTCTTTATCCTCTCCGAGCATCTAGCAAATAACTTTTTTAGCTGTCTGCTCTCTTTTTCTCTTAATTACAAGTGCATTCTACAACATATAGAGTATGACTTCTGTGACAATATCACATAATGTGAAAAATTATCCTTATGCTCCTCGAATTGTATGATTTTCACTCATTTTGCGAATGAAAAATGACAGAAAACTAAAAAAATGCATGATATGATGAACCATTTTCCAAAGTTCTAGCTGAATCAAATAAACGTTGAAATTTCAATGTTTTTTCGGCAAAACAATTATCTGAAAATTCCTTTATTGAAAAGAAAAAGTTATCCATATATACATATGAATAACTTTTAAAATCATAGTCAAAAATTGTATACAATTTTGCGATTTTCTGTGGATAACCACCTCAATCGTTGAAATTAGAAACAAATCCCCCTGTTGAAAAACATCTAGAATTTGAAAACATTAAGTCCAAGACTTTCATCCTTTACTCTGTCAACACAACCATCGATTACAGTAATAATCATTTCGCATGTCGCGCCAACAACCGCTCTGTTGAGATGTCCACCGAAAACTTCTCCCTTTTCGTTACCCGCACTCATGTGAATATGCGAATAATACTCACCATTCATCGTATCAATTGTGCCAATTAGAGATGTTATTTCGTAGCATCCAGAAAACTCGTTTGAAATATACTCTTTAGTATCTGTCTTATATACCCCGACAGTAAAATCTTTAACCGCACCTAGAGCCTGAATCTTTGCAAGCTTTATCTCTTCCTTTAGCGCGATTTCCTTCATCTTTTCCATAATTTCTTCATCTTTGTCAATTCTAGCTACAATCGTATCCCCAAATCTTCTGTAATCCATAATTTCTTCCTTTCTTTTTCATCTATACATCAAAGCATCTAAAGCTCAATACATTCAAGGTCGTCCGGAACATAAAGTTTACCCGAAAAATAGATTTTTCCCTCTTCTGTATAAAGAGATTTTCTGTTTTGTATATTCTTATCCTCTGTATGATATAGAATCAAATTCTTAACCCCTAGAGTCTCTGCAAGCTCACATGCATCCTTTCCTGTCGAATGATGCTTCTGATACGGCTTAAACTCTTCTTTTTCAGCATAAAGGCAAAAAGCTTCATGAAGAAGCCACTCGCTTTCTCTTGCGTATATTTCTTCGCAATCTCTATACGGCTCATCTCCGCAGCATGTCAAACGTTTTTCTCCATCAAGCGCCATAGAAAATCCAAACTGCTTGGCCTTAGTTGATTTTACATCAAAGAAGGTAATATCTCTTCCGATTATATTCTTTGATTCTCCATCCTCAACAGTAATTAAATGAAGTCGCTTGTCAATATATGCAGTCTCCTTCTCTGAATAAAGCATTTTGGCCATTTCCCTTATAAGCTCAATAACCTCGCTGTGACCATAGATTCTAGCCTCTCCATCGTATTTACTGCGGCTCATAGACTGGCAAATCATTCTAACCAGCCACATAACCCCCATCAGGTGGTCTACATGTTTGTGAGTGATAAAAATATCTCTGACATCTCTCCAGTCAACTCCCGCAAGCTTAAGCTGACGAAGTATCGTGTTTCCACCGCCTCCATCTACTAGAAAATATTCTCCATCATCATCTATGATAAAACAAGTGTTATAACACTCTGTAACCGATGCATTTCCTGTACCAAGCATTGTAAGTTTCATTGTACACCTCCTACTGCAAATCTTTACACTACATCAGTTCATGAAAAAGTCATCTATCTCTTCTGTGTTTTTCAAAATTAGTGAGTCATCCACACCAACCTCTCTTGCAAGAAGAATTGTCTGTAAAAAACTATTTCTATAATCTGGCTCAAATGCATTTTCAATAAGTAGATATATCTTTTCTGACTCTTTTTGAAGACCCAATATATAATCATAGTACTTATTTTTAAGTCTTTCATCTAGCTCATATTGAGATGCGATAAGTTCATCAACTAAATCCTGCTCATGCTTATACATCACATATCTGCCGTATTCAAATGCATAATTTGCTAATGCCTGTATGAAAGCACCATACTCTTTTTCTGGCAATTTTTCTGTTGTTGATGCTACAAGTTTTAACATTGCTTCCAAAGTAATCCAAAGGCAGTCTTCAATATATACGACTTCTTTAATTTCATCGTTTTCAAGAAGAACCGATTTGTCTGCGAGTTCATCTGCAAGATTAACAATTGAACATACAGTTGCATCAGATGCATATTGCGAAATAATACTTGCAGATGTCCGAATAAATTTTTCATACATGTGAAATACCCATTTAACGTAATGTTCATCATCAGGTAGTATTGCATAATCCGAAACATCTTTTAAAATGTCCTTCCAGTCTTCCTTTTTTAAATCCGATGTTTTTTTCCCATATGCAAATTTCTTTAAAATAGCGAATGTCATTACGGTTATAACTTTGATAAGATTTTTTCTTTCATCACCCTGTTTTTCTGAAAGTGAATATATATTTTTCATAATCAATTCAAGTGAGCTCATCAAACTTTCTATTCGCAACCCAATATCTGACTTTATAAGTTTTTCGTAGTTTAATCTAGAAATTAGATCCTCTAGTGTTTTATTCAATACTATCACCTACAGTCTTTGTGAGCATAACCGACAATATTTTAGCATTATTTACAAGTGTACCAAGAAGGTGCTTATTTTCATCGTCTAACGCACTATAGTCAGCATCGTACAAACAGAATGACTTCTTAAGTAATTCATTTAATCCAGTTCTCATTTTTTCTGTTTCTGTCAGAATCGCATTTATTTTAGCATCCATTTCTCTAACTGCCTCAATATTATCCTTTACAGATTGAATTTCCTCATTCTTTTGCTTATTCATTTTTGCTTTCTTTGCAGAAAAAATAATTATGGATGATAATAATGTTGCTCCTGCTATAGACCAACCAATTGGACCTGCCATTGCCAACAAAGCTTTTCCTGCAACAATTCCCTTTCCTCCTGCTGCTACTGCACCTCCGCCAAGCCATGCTAATGCCGCATTAGTTGCTGCTGCACCGGATAAAGTAGAAATAGCAGCTCCTGTAGATGCAGTTCCAAAAGTTGTTGCAACCCACATTGCTGCCGTTGGGCCCATAAATACTACTGATGCTCCAGCAGCCAGACCTGCTCCCGCTCCAATTGACGCATTTCTAGCATCTTCTAGTTCACGATTAGCAAATGTACAAGAATCAACAAATTTTTTTCTGTTCATATTTATTTTTTCAAATTCAGACGCAAACTCCTTTGGGCTATTTGCAATGCTGTTTACAATGTTATCAACAAAAGAAATTGTATCTACTACACGTTTTCTTTCTACATACAACTGCATACCTTTATCACTCATAAGAGTATATGCATCATTATATTCTGTAATGGAATCTTTCAACATTCTATCCAGTTCAGTTACCTTTTCGATAATATCATCTTTTTTGGATATGGCAGCATCTTTTACATCCATCGCCTTATCCGCTATACCTTCTGTAACCTCAGCCATTTTCTCCTTCATGTCATCTAAATTTATGGCCTCTTTACCCTTTTGTGCAAATTCTTTAATACCTGCCAACTTTTTCCCTTTCTCTGACATATCGCATACCTCCGGAATAATAATCCAAACTATAAAATAACTTACATCTTACTTTTAATATTACCATTTTTACCAGTAAAAGCAAACTTAAAAGGCAGCCTTGTAGCTGCCATCTAATACTATTCCTTACCAAATCTTCTAAAGTCATACTCATCTTCTCTTTCCAAAATCTGTGCCCATCTAGCTGAAATAAGCTTTGCATATTTAAAGTCTACAAGCCCATAAGAGCCCAGTGCATAGGCATCATTACATTCGATCAGAAGAGTTTTATTGTCGGCTGTGACCCCAATATCAATTGCACAAGCATTCGGCCTATCACCCCATGTTCTAAAATCCTTCATAATTTCATCTAGTACTATCGGATCATAAACATAGTGATAATCACCTTTATACGGTCTAATATCATATATCTCATCATAGTATATAAAACAACGCCATTCCCTTCTAAAATCTAAAGCTTCGCTACACATAACATCATAATTTTCACTGTAGTTACCGCATCCTATAAGATCATTTATAGAAGAAATCACTTTGCCGGTAAAAGCCTTTGACCTAACTGGCTTAACAAACCAACCTGCAGTCCATTTACTTTGATCTGTAGAAATCGACTCAATCGTATCATACCAAATATTTCTTCCCAGATGCTTTCTTAGGCACTTAGGATAATCATCAACGTGAACATTTTCATGCCCAAACTTCTTGAATATTTCTTCGCATTGATAAATATAGTCAACGACAATATCATCACAAGTAACCTCATCATAAATATCATCGAGAGAATTATATGGAATAATTTCAGCTCCAAGCTCACTAAAGCCATAAATTGCTTTTGTCATATTTTCGCTATGGCCAATTCGAAGCCCTGAATTAGGATTTATTTTGCATTTCACATATACCTTCATTTTTCATTCCTCCATATAAATATTTATATTTGGTCCTCAATGTAAAATAGAAATTCTACTGGCTTTATTTCTATAACAAAATCGTCATTCATATAAAAAATTATACTATCATCATCAGTTGTAAATTCATTTGCCTCAAGATTATCCAAATCAGTGCCATTTTCAATTATTAGATACGGTTTATTAGCCACGCGTAATACAAGGGTATCTGTAAGCTTTGCAAACGGCAGGCACTTAGAGGCAACCATTACATCCCAATTTATATCTTTTTTTGCATACTTGCGAATAAATCTTATTGTTAAAACATCCTCGTTACACTCAAATTTAATACTTACCTTAAAATCCTCAAGTTCTACAAAATCCGCGAACAAATCCACTAAAAGTTCTAGCACGAACATATTTGTTTTTTTACCATCATAATTCATCAAAGCGTCTTCAATTTCTTTATTTTGCTTTTCAAGTCGATAAACTATATCTCTACGCATAATTTCATCATGTAACTCATCCGTATAATTATATTTAAGTCTAATATCTACTGCCGTTTTTGCTTGCAGATAATATTTAAATGAATCAAATACACAGCCGCCACCCTTTTTTTCATAGTATTTTCCAAGTCCATAAGCTGCATCTGCAAAAGCACAAAATATATGGCGATCATGAAAATCTATAATGCCACTCACATATGCTTTCCAGTATAGTTTATAAGCTGCTTCATCATCACCTAAAGCATAATTTTCATCGATTAGCATATCTCCAATCCTGCATGCCGCACCATCTGCACCACCAAAGTATGCAATTGAGTAATAATAGAAAGCTTTTTCATAATCAGCTGTGCCATCTTCTAGATATCCATAGTAATACATGTTACCAAGACATTTAGCAGCTTGTGCTCTTCTTTCTCCATCTGCATATTCTATGATTTTTAGTAGATATTTCTTTGACATGTTCCAGTCAGTTTCATATATATTGCTTCCTTTTCCATACAGCGCAAGTGCTTTGATTTCGAGAGCTTTTACATCATTCTCTTCGCACAACTCTTCGAGCAAAATCCTATATAGGCACAACTCTTCATCATCAAATTCTTTTCTGTATGCATCACGACTATAACTATATACAAATGCTTTCTTCCTATTCTTTGTTAATCTATATTCCAAAATGCTCTTGCCGCAATTATATCTTGCGTTATCAATATCACAAAGCAAATCAGAGAATAATGCATTCATCTCTACAGCATCCATGTATGTAAATTCTTCTGGCTCATCCATCCAAAATATTTCCGAAAAAAAATGCATCCATATATCATCTTCTGTTGCATATATAATTCTGTCTGCATATTCACAAAGTCCGTAAGTGAATTCATTTATTGTATAGCCAAAAAGCTTAGGGAGACATAATGCTTCAGCCATTGGTATAATAAGCGGGCGTGCCCAATCAAAGAAAAACTCCACATTATCTATATATAAATCACTGAAATTAGTAATTGCATTATACATATCATCAAATGTAATCTCGTAATTATTTTTATATTTGATATTATATTCACTTGTATCAAAATATTCACCTTCACATCCGATGAGTTCATTAAAAAATATTTCACCGCGAGCAAATTTTTTGAGGTCGTTATAACTGCAGGTTATACTCTTTTTATTTAAATCAATCATGGGTACTCCTCCATATTTATCCATCTTATGCTTATCTTAAGCTTACAATTCTATATGACCAAAAAATATCCCTCCATAAAAAAAAACGGCCGATTACGACCGTTTTACTACTGAATATAATACTCAAGACTGTACGTCCTTGACATATTCCACGTATATATGACATATTCACTTATTTTTCCGCTGCACAGTTGCATTCGCAAAATGCACCCTCAGGAACATACTGAGCAAGCATACGACCTATATGGTTATTTGAACCCATAATCCATATAATATCATCCTTCTTCAGATACGTATTTATATCTGGCATAACTATAGGATAACCGCCCTGCTGAATACCTAGTATCATGCAATGCCATTTTCTGAGAATGTTACCATTTTTAATTGTTTTTCCGGCAAAGTCCTCAGAACCTGTAAGCCTGATTGCGCAGAATGCAAGAGCATTTTCTGCATCCGGGTAGTCACTATCCATAAACTCCTTGAGCGTTCTTGGAATTCTCGTAGGAGGAATCTGAATCAATCTGTAGAAATTCTCAATTGATTTCGGATCTCCGATTACAAAGATCTTATCTCCCGCTGCAAGATGTCTCTTTGGATCAGGAAGAATAATATGTTTTCCATGATGACGAACCTTTACAACCTGCACGTTGAACACTCTACCCCACTGAAGCTCATCAAGGCTCTTGCCTACGAAAAAAGCATCCTCTGGAATTACTAGCGATATAATCTGAAGCTCCTCGTCCAGCCAGGACTGTCTTCTGCCCCTAAGCTCCTCCTCTTCGATTATACGTTCATTGAGGTTTCTGAGAAAATGAGTTTCCATACGCAGATAAGAAGCTGACATAAACCCACTTCTTGCAATCAAAAGTACTGCTACCACCGCAATCACAAACAAAATTCCTACATGAATATGAAGCATCCATTTTAGCGGAATCATCGCAATCGCAGCAATTACAAACAGCTTAAGTGTTGTAAATACCATAAGCGGAATGCGGTTTGACTTTTTCTTTAACCACAGCGATGTAAACAGGGCATTGTGGAAATTCATCATCGGCGATACGAAAATAGAAATTCCAAAATAAATCAGTACACAGACAATCAGCTTTGATAAAGGAGATGAAATATACTTCACAAGAAGCGGCGCAAGGCCCTGAACACCTGCAATTGTAATCATCAGCATAATTACGCCATAAATCACAAGGCGTGAAAAATAAAGGCGGGTGTACTCATTCCAGTCATTGTCTGAGTCATTTTCATCCTGCTCAGATGATGTGTATTTATCTAAAAACGCAATGAGTCTGTCCGGAAGTACCTTGTATAGCCAGTCTGTTACTGGAACCGACTTTTTTATGAGAAACGGCGTTATAAATGTGGTCAAAACCGCGGCCGATACAATAATCGGGTAAAGATATTCCTCCATAACACCTAAGTTCACTCCAAGGGTTGCGATAATAAATGAAAATTCACCTATCGGCGCAAGGCTGAATCCGCTCTTTACGGCAGTCTCAAGGGTCTGTCCTGACATAAGCATTCCGATAGTTGCAAATATAAGCTTTGCTGATACTGCAATAACCGTAATCAAAATAATCATCGGCGCGTATTCAACAATTACATGAGGATTTACCATCATTCCTACAGAGAGAAAGAAAAACGACACAAACATGTCTTTTATTCCTTTTGTTATATGCTCGACCCTCTCAACGTGAACAGTTCCAGCAAGAAGTGATCCAGCAAGGAAAGCGCCAAGCTCCGATGAAAATCCTAGCTTGTTAGCAATCAAAACCATACCAAAACAAAGGCCGATAGAAAGCACAACTAGCATCTCGTCGTTCATTAGGTTAATGACTTTGTTTAGGAATGTCGGAAGAAAATATATTCCAAGAATCAGCCACACGATAAGGTAGCAGACCATCATAAATAGCTGCACCGCAAGCTCTGATCCTTCTACATTTCGGCTCACAGAAATCGTCGAAAGCACAACTAGCATGAAAATGCCCACAATATCTTCTATTACAAGCTCGCCCATGACAAGCTGCGAATATTTTTCTTGTTTTATCCCAATTTCCTCAAAGCTTTTCTGAATTACAGCCGTAGAACTGATTGACAGCATTCCTCCAAGGAATATGCAGTTTATCTGAGAAAATCCCATTAGCTTTCCGGCGAGAAATCCGATGACCATAACTCCTGCCATCTTAATCAAAGCAGATACTATCGCAGTCCCGCCCATCCTTGCAAGCTTATGAAGATTAAATTCAAGTCCAATATGAAACATCAAAATAATTACGCCGATTTCGCTCCACAAATTGATTGAATCCATGTCCTCGACGTTAAAAAACATGGGAAAATACGGGCTTATGAGAAAGCCCGCAAGTATATATCCAAGTATTAGCGGCTGTTTGATTCTCTTGAACAGGATTGTTATTACTCCTGCCGAAAGTAGCATCAGAGCCAAATCTGCTATCATATCAGGTGTATGCATAAGAAAATCCCCTTTTTTTAAATAGTCTCACTAATATGATACCATTTTTTTGTGATAAAACCAATATTTTTAGTTCCAAGAAACCGTATATTCCCTGCCTGTAGCACCGCCTAGCTGATTTATATAATTTTCAATCAGCTTTTTTGCTCGGTCCTGGGCATTTAGCAGCAGAGTTTTATTCTTTTTTACTTCTTTTTCCATATCTGACTGAGCAAGACTTATTGCTTTTGTCTGGTCCTCTGCAGTTATTTTGTTTTTGTTAAATCCGTCTTCAGAAATAGTATATGAATCCTCACTTATGGACTCCTCGTCTATGGATATTCCAAGAACCTTAGCCTCTGGCATAGTTATTTCTATTTTATTATCGCTAATTTTCATCTCAACCTTTGACATATCCACGCCAAGCCTTGCAATCCCCGTATATTCTATCCAAAACTTTCGGTCCTTCTCACCGATATGAGTTACACCCGCCTCTGCCTTTTTCTCTGATTTTGCTACATTGTGATAATAGCACTCCAAAGTCGCAAGATTACATATATTTCTAATCTGCTGAATGTCTGGCTCACCTATGTTTTCAGCTTTATCGCTAGTTCCTGTGCATCCGGAGATCAAACAGGCTGACATGATAGCAATCAACATAACACTTACTATTTTTTTCAATTTCACACCGCCTTACTTAATTACAACTTTATATTCCTTGTCAATTTGATTTACCCATGGCTCTATAAGTGCGCTCATAGCAGAATTCGCATTTTCCCTAGCCATCGAAAGCAGCATAGTTTCTTTTTTCGATTTAGACTCAAGGTCAGAAACGCACGCCTTATATGCCTCCTGAGATACAGTTTCTGTTTCGTACTTTTTCTTAACAAAGATATAATCAAGCGTTCCCATATCAATATGAACCGCCTGAACGGCTACATCTGGCAGTGTAATCACAATTTCCTTCTTTTCCTCGTCAACGCGTACATCTACTTTCGTTATATCAATTCCTGCAGTCACTTTACCCTCATATGCAACGTGATATTTATCTTCTTCTGATTCTTCGTCCTTTACAGTTACAATACCGTTATATGTATAGTCAAGTGTGGACAGGTCATTGATTTCTATAACTTCTTTGAGAGACGATTCACTTATGGTATTGATTGTTCCCGCGTCCGGATAAAATATTTTCGGACCAAAATAAACCGTCGCAATAAGCACTACAGTTATCAAAACAATTACTGCAATCTTACGCTTTCTCGGTATTTTTCTTTTTTTCACTTCCTGTTTGTCATCTTTTGCAAACTCACTCATTTACTTCCTCTTTCATACACAAATTACGCTCCCCAAGAATCAAGGGAATCCATTACAAAACATTCTAAGCTTTTAATTATATCAAAAAAACCGCCCTTTCGGGCGGCTATAATCAAATTTTGAAAGTAAAGTTTTTATAAATCTTCGCTTTTCTTTCTGTATGTAATAGCAAATGCTGCTATACATGCGCCAAGTAACAGCACAAGACCTTCTGTATTTGCAGTGTCCCCTGTCTGAGGATTTGATGTTGCTGGCTTTTTGTCTGCTGGTTTATTAGCTTCAGCATCTGGCTTACCTGGCTTTTCTGGTGTAACTTCAGGTTTGCCTGGTTTTTCTGGCTTCTCTGGAGTTACCGGTTTGTCTGGGTCTACCGGTTTGTCCGGATCAACAGGTTTGTCTGGATCAACAGGTTTGTCTGGGTCTACCGGTGTAATAACAGGAATCTCAACGCTGTCCTTCTTGTAGCCACAAACTGTGCACTCCTCATGCTTTAATCCAGTTTCTGTTTCTGTAGCTTCTTTGTCTACAACCCATTCGAATTCATGAGCTGCAAATTCAGCCTTTTCACCGCATTCGCACTGGTGCCAGTGACCGTTTTCGTCAGTAACCCACTTATCTGCAAATTCATGAACGTGAGCTGGCTTCTTGTCTGTAAGATCAAAGAGTTTTGTTTCGTTATTTAACATTCTTACATAAGAAGCAAGTGCATATACACTCTGCTGTGTAGCAGCTTCCATGCCTTTGTTTCCATCGCTGAATCCAAATCCGTTTTCTGCCTTGAATGAATGAAGATTTTTGATGATATTTTTGCTACCTAGAACAAATCCGTTTGCCTTATCAACAGGATTAATTCCAAGGCTTGTCAGTGCAGTCAGTACCTGCGCCGCTGATGCTGCGTTTTCACCCCATGCGCCGAATCCTGCATTTTCACTCTGAGCCTTTTTTAGATATCCAAGAGCATTTTTTACAGCCTTCTGAACATCCTTGTGCTCATCATTATTGTATGGCGCAAGAGCCTGAAGTGCTACCGCAGTAACATCTACATCAGAACCAAACATTGTGCTGAAAGCAAAGCCTCCATCATCCATCTGGCTCTTAAGAATTTCTTTGATCAAAAGTTCTCTTGTCCATTTTGCATTTTCTGGAATTTCGCTCTTCCATCCATCAAGAGCAAGAAGCGTGTAGTTAAGACCACTTATATCGCTAATTGTCTTGCTGTTATAAAGAGCTTCGATTAGGTTTCTATCTCCAGTCTTTGCTGGATTTTTTCCCATTGCCTCAAGAGTTAGAACTACTCTTGCAATATCAGTAGCCTGCATGCTGCCGAATTTTGATTCGTCATTTACCTGATTTACTACACTTTCATAATATGCGTCGAGAACGTCCTTATCTACAGTCTCTCCTGCACGAAGAAGTGCAAACAGGTTCCACTCTTTTCCGTATTTATTCAGATCCTGCCCCTTCAGATATTCGACACCGTGCTTTAGGTCTTTTCCTGCAACGTCCTTTGCCTCATCCTCTGGGTCAATAGGTGAAACACCGTCAAGCGTTACAACTACAGTGAACTTAACAGGCTTGCAATCTCCTGTTGTGTCATATGGTGTACCTGTAACTTCTACAACACCTGTCTCAAGAGCTTTGATTTTGTGTGTGAATGTTTTTGGTGTGTTTACATTAAGCGCATCCTGGCTTACTGTATCTACAACTTCTACGATACCGTCAGTGCTGTAAGTCCAATGGAATCTCTGCTCTGTTGCTAGAGCAGGTGTAGGGTTGATTTTGAATTCCTTTGATTCGCCTTCTTCTACAGTGAACTCTGAGCTTTCAGGCTTTGCTGCTGTAAGAGGGTTCTTGTATCTGAACTCGATGCTTACTTCCTTTGAAACTTCAGGATATTTTACGCTAGAAACTTTGAATTTTGCGATACCTGCCTTCTTTGGGATGATACCGTTATCAAAAGCATCCATGTAATCTGCGATTTCCGGTGTCAGCGCTTCCCACTTAAGCTCTCTACCTGTCGCATTGTAAGGTGTGTATGTGCAGTTCCACTGATTGTCCTTATCGCCTCTTTGAATTCCTACATAGTAGTCTGCAAGGCCATTCCAGCTATCGATGTACCACACTTTTGGAACTCTTACATTGATATCAGTTAGAGGGACATCAGTTGCTTCTGCTGTAATAGTTGTCATGATATCTTCTGGCCAGTCAGCAAAATAGTCTTCTCTTAGGTATGCACGGAAAATCGCTTTGCCGTTATGAACCTGGAACATTCCGTTAGTTGTGTTCAGGAAACCATCCCCTTCTTTTCTGTCATAAACAAGTGCCTGAACTGGAACGTTTACAAGCTTATCTCCAATTACACCTTTGACATCAAATTTTTTGTTTTCTGAACCTGAAACGAATACTGTTTCGTCCTTTGCAATTTCTTTGCCGTCAACATATGGCTTAAGTTCAGTTATACCGCTTTCGATATTCTTGATTTTAAAATTGATGTTAGAAGCATTTGGAATTTCAACATATCCGTTAATATCTTCTTTGATCAGCGGCTGATACTTTCCTCCCTTATATGTGATGTAGTACCATGTTCCATACTCACCAGCAGGAGTTGTATATTTTTTACCAAACTCCCAACGTACTGCGCTCTGATCTGCGCCAACAACTTCAAAATGTCCCTGATCAAGAGGTGACAGTGTAAAGCTTGAGTCTTTTGCCATCTTCTGATCTGGACGACCATCATCATACTTGAATACAACTTCGTAGCCGGCTTTTGGCGAATCAGCTGCAAAAGCCACTTGCGGAATGAATGTCAGTATGAGCGAAAAAATCAGCATAAGGCTAACTAATCGCTTGCGTTTAAATTTCCTTTTCTCCATAAATTCTCCTTTTTCTGTGCAGAAATCTGCACACCCCATAAAACTGTGGTATAGTTACCACATTAAGTTATTTGGCTTTCCGACCAAATCGACTCGCAGGCAGTTAGACTATGAAGCAAAAGATTTTTTGAAAACAAAAAACAGGCCCGAAAGCCTGTCGAAGAATCTGATTTTATGCAACATAAAATAAAAGACCTACTTGTATTCCTCGTCTCGCAAAGCATTGATAATGGCAGGTCTTCTGACTTAGTCTCATCCTCAGAAACGCCATCTGGATAATCACTCCATGGGCTCATCGTTTCCTCGTCGACCATACAGCAGTATTTACTGTACCGGATTCTCACCGATTTCTCTATTAACGCTACAGGTAGCGACCATTATTTTATGTATTTTTTACCTATATATAATACGAGATTATGATTCTGATGTCAAGAATTTCTATTATACATGTAAAGCTTATGCTACCCCGACCTTCGTCTACTTCCCTAGGTGGGCGGTACTTCCTGCCCTATAACGAAGAAATTCAAATCACAAATATCGTGGTTATTTTTTCTATACTTCTAGCCTTACTTACAAAGTCTAGATTATTATTCCTTCCAAATGATCTAGCTCGTGCTGGCAAATCTGCGCCGGCCAGCCGCTCAGTTTCTGCCTACGCTTATTCCATTGCATATCAAAGTACTCCACTTCGATATTTTCGTAGCGAGTTGTCTTGCGAACTCCAGTCAAAGATAAGCAACCCTCTTCAGCTTCATACGGGGAGTCTTTACTCAGAATCACCGGATTAAACATCACAATATCAAACATTCCCATGTTGACGATTATAACTCTCTTTTTAACACCAATCATATTTGCAGCCATACCGACACAACCTTCACGATTTGCCTCAAGAGTATCCATCAGATCGCGCCCAACCGGAAGATCCGCCTTTGTTGCAGTCTCCGACTTTTGTGCTAAAAATAGCACATCTTTCATAATAGGTTTTATCATTTATCTAGCCTCCGTTTTATATTTCCTCAAATCTGTATTTCTGTTTCACATCAGGATATTTATCAAAATCAACCTCTGAGGCAAACATATCGTATGGTCTTACAAACACCCCACCATCTCCATACAATGCCTCATAAACAACATATTTCTCACGAGTCTCTGAATGCGTTGCAATTGCAATAACTTTGTAATTATTGCCCTTAAAATGTCTATAAAGCTTTCCTTCTTTAATTTCTCTCACCGTATTCACCTCATTTTATATTTTTTCAAATCCACGTTATATCCAGCCACTTCTACTCCGTCATCTTCCAGTTTTTTCTTCTGACCTTCGATTCCACCAAAAGCGAAGTTCTTTGATAGATTACCATTTCTATCAACAACCTTATAGCAGGGATATTTCTTCTCATCCGGATTTTTGTGCAAGATATTGCCAACTACTCTTGCCAGATTTTTGTTACCAAGATACTCTGCTATCTGACCGTAAGTTACAACCTTTCCGGAAGGAATCAGCTTCAGATATTCATATACTTTCTCTTCAATTGTACCCATTTCGCCCTCCACAAAAGTTTTCGAATTGAACTGTATCATTAATCTAGCAACACCTTCAGCTTCTCAACTAGTCCCTGATCAGCTTCAAGCCAGTTCACACTATCAAGTGTTTCCTTTGTCAGCCATTTTGCTGCGGAATGTTCCCTGAGCTCGAGCCTACCTTCTTTGATCTGACATATAAAGCAGTCCATCGATAGGTGAAAATTTGGATAATCATATTCTACCGTATCAAAAAGTTCAAGCGGCTCTACAACTACGCCAAGCTCCTCTTTTATTTCTCTTACAACCGCTGCCTCTGCACTCTCGCCAGGCTCAAGCTTTCCGCCGGGAAATTCCCAGCCCCCTGCGAATTCGCCGTATCTTCTCTGCGTAGCAAAGATTTTGCCCTCATCCAATATAATCGCTGCTGCTACTTTTATCGTTTTCATTTTTATACCTCTACAATATATTTATACAAATCCTCTCTCACGGGAGTTTCAAGCTCCCAAATCATCTCAACTGCTTTCTTATTTGTATTTGGCATCTGAATTACTTCTGCCTGTCCAGTTGGGAAAATTCTTCCTAGATAATAGAACTCTTTAGAAATCTTATCGTCTTTGTTCTTTCTGACAAACAGCTGAACGTCTATTCCGCGCTCCCTAGAATGAAGGAAGTTCTTCACATCCTCAGATTCAAGGTCTCTACCGTTTTTCGAAATTGATATTAACGTGCTTTCGTTTAAGAATCTGTCTTCGTACTTGGTTGTATCGCTTATTTCCTCACTCTTATCGTAGTTTATGAACACCGGGAACGTATTTGTCTTCTTATCGAACTTATAACCTCCGATGTTTAATGCAACCTCGCCCTTTTCCCAGTTTAGAATTCTGCAAGCATCCTCATAAGTGTATTTCTGATACAAAACAAAATCCGTGTTTTTGTACCTATTGCTATAATTCTTCCTATATCGTGAAATGCCAAAATCTACAACTTCTTCCAGTATATCTCGAAACTCTTTGTTTTTCAGCATTTTCTCAAAGTTTTGAGTGATACCGAAATCATCACCTTCTCTTTCGATAAATACGCACTGCGGATATGCATTTTTTGACGACCCCGTCGCAAAATTATCAGTCATCATATTAACAAGATTGTCCCTGCAGTTTTTATCAATTTCACAATTGTATTCTTCCTTAAGTGAATTTTCGAGCATATGGTCTTTGCTCATTGTCTGCATCGTTGCAAAAACATACTCTGCATTATACTCTTGTGTGCGTCCTGTCAAAATTCCTCTTGTAAACGAATCGCCCATTACCTTTCCATATGACTTGTACGATTGACTTGCAATTCTGTTTCAATGTACAAGGAATAGTACCTTCTTAAAGCCTTGTTCTCTCATCGCAAATGCAGAAGAATAAATCTTACCAATACCCGAAATTTGTCAAGGGGGAAATTTAAAAACCAAATCTTACCTTTTCACACATTTAATATTTTTATGAAGAGGTTATTTCACTTTCATCATCATATTATAATGCGCCTCATTCCCCGTTTTTACAAATATTTGCTTAAAGATTTCTTTGTATCTTTCAATGGAGTCTGTATATGGGTCAATAAATAAGTCATCAGTAATCATGTGTGATCCATCATTTATGCTCTTTGGATTCGACTTATCATAATCTATAACGTAACTCATTCTATTTCCTCATTTAAAACACTAATTATCTTTCTTCCTTAAATCTCTTGGCTTTTCAATGTCCTCGGGTACTAACCAAGTTTTTCCCTTAAGCACAGCTCCTTCTAGGCGCCCTTCACGGCAAAGCGTTGTCACTCTTCTTCTGCTTACACCCCATATTTGTGCCAGTTCTGTTGTTGTCAAGTAACTCATATTCACCCTCCGAATATAAAATATACATTCCTATACAGGAACATTATACCATATAATGATATGTAGCAACAGATTTACCATGGTAAAGTACTATATTTTATACTTCAAGTATAATTTTTTGCTTGATATTTCTTATCATTGCGATAAACTATATGTGATAGACTATTATGTCGTTATGACATCTGCCGCCTATACCTTCTTTTCAGGAATAGGCGGCCCTTCTTTAATAACATTTTCATGTCATTCCTCAATTCACACGATTATTGATAAAAAAAAACAGGCGTAAGCCCTCCATGTCCTAGAGTTTCTTCGCCTGTTTTTATCATGCCTAAGCTTCTTTACCTTGTCTTACTTTAGCTTTTCTTCCCAGTCCGCCTGTTTAAATCCTACGAGGACAAAATCATCACTTACTAGAATCGGTCTTTTCACAAGCAGACCGTCGGTTGCTAGAAGTCTCAGTTTTTCTTCTTCTGTCATAGATGGAAGCTTGTCTTTTAGCGCAAGCTCACGATATAGCATTCCGCTTGTATTAAAAAACTTCTTTATATCAAGTCCGCTTTTTTTGTGCCATGCAGATAACTCCTCATAAGTTGGATTTTCCTCTGCAATGTGTCTATTTGTGTACTCGATTTTGTTATCATCGAGCCATTTCTTTGCTTTGTTGCTTGTGGAGCATTTTGGATAACCTACAAATAACATATTTTTCACCTTTTCCTTTCTCTCTGACTACTTGCGCAGGTAAGCCCATATTGTTTTGCGTGCTCCGCCTTGCGCTCGATAGCTTTTTCCTATTTTACGAATGTCACAGGATTCCCCGCTCTCTCGCAGCTTGCTCTGTTTGGAAGTCCATCCTGTGTATCGGCAAATCCAAGTGCAAGTGATGCGTATACCTTTTCATTTTCTGCAAGTCCTATAGTTCTAAGATAGCTTGTAATCACATCGTTTTCGTTCATTCTTCTAAGCTGATTAATCCAGCAGCTTCCAAGGTCTAGCGCATTTGCCATGAGCATCATGTTTTCCATAGCACAGCTACAGTCTGCCATGTTGTTTGTATTGTCTATTCTATTTGCTGTCAAAATCAGTGCCGGAGCATCATAAAAGAATGCATAAGTTCCTTTCACTGACTGCTCTACAGAATTCCTCGCTGACTTGTCTAGGTCCTCTCGTCCAGCCATCTTTGCAAACTCCTGCATCACAAGATTTTTTAGCTTATTTAGAACCTCAGGATTTGTTATAACGATAAAATGCGTCGTCTGGCAGTTCATTCCTGTAGGAGCCTGCCTTCCTGCTTCAACTACTTTTTCCAGTTTATCGAATGGAACTTGATCTTTTTTGAATTTTCTTGTGCTTCTTCTGCTTTTGATAAAATCAAGCATGTATCTAACCCCTTTCTCTCCAAAACTTTTGCTTTCTAGCGCCGAATCTAAAACCCCTTACTAACTTTCTAAAATCTAGGATCGTAGTATTCGGCCGCCGCATCGCAAATAATCTGTCTCATTCTCATGCACTCTCGCATGGATTCACATTCAAAAGAAACTGTCATAGGACCCTTTCTCTCTATACCTGTAAGCCTCATAGTGCCATCAGCCATTACCGTTTGCTGAAATGTAATTTCTAGCGTAACGTGTTCTGGAACTGTAACCGCCTTTGCCTTTGCCGCATTCTGAGAAGCAAGCTTTGCCTTGGAATATATAAGCTTAAGCCCCTCTTCTCTTGGCAGGCATTTTGCGCTATATCTTCCCTGAGCATATTTTACGACAGCCACTTCTGTTTGCTCACAGAAATTTTTCGTCTCTTTCTCAAGGGCATCATCTCCGGATGTCATCAAAAAAGGAACCCCGTATTCTGCAGCGCAAAGAGCATTAAGCCCCACTTCTCCAAGAGGCATATTGTTTACCTTTAGCTCTCTTACAAGAGTCTGGTCATAAGTATGGTCAAGCACCGCCCCTTGCGTTCCAAACATCGCATGATGTCCAAGAAGAATAAGGCCGTCGTAGCTTTCGTCAATGCTGTGAATCATAGAATCATGGCGCGAGCCTCCCCTAATCAAAGAAACTCTCTCATCTATCAAATCGCATCTAAGATTTGATGCATCCTCGTGAGAGTCGCATACAGTAATCTCATCCGCTCCACCATCAAAGAGTCCTCTGACTGCTGCATTCACCTCATTTGTCATCAAGATTCTGCCATTTTCGTAGCCTGCTTCACCAGGTATAATATCAGAAGGAGATACAACAAAATTAGTACCCTCGAGGTCTGCCGATATAAAAAATTTCATTATTCTTTCCTCCAAACTTAATAGCCGGGAGATATCAGATATCTCTCCCGGCTCTTTCTTTACAGTTCTATATTTAGGTCTTCTGCCAGCTTATCAAGTGTTGCAGTCATCATTTTTCTTGTATCGCTGAGCAGCTTTGCCGCTTCTTTTGCATCGCCTTCTGCTCCTGCAAGAAGCTCTTCTGCCTTTTCGATATTATTGATATATCCAGTAATCAGTCTTAGGCGGCTATTGATTTTGTTGCTCTGCTTGTTGTCGTCTATAATTTCTCTTAGAGCGATTTCTACGTCTTTTGCATGTCTTTCGAATTCAGGCATGTAGTTGAACTGAATGTCCTCATAGAAATACAGTGAGCTTGTAGGATATTCTGTGAATTTTGCAAGGTTATCAAGCACGTTGATATTGATGCTTACCTCTGCATTGTCTTCTCCCTGGATTGTAATTTCTACAGTTTCTACAGCATCGTTTAGGAATATCTGATTGAAATTGTACTCCTCTGGTTTGATGCAGTGAATAGGGTCATTATCATATGGATAGATAATGAAGTTTATGAATGTGAAATCTTCGTTATTGTAAATGGCATCGATAACCTTTGCTATTTTTAGAAGCTTTGATACGCATCTGTAGAACGAAGGCTCGTTTAGATTCTTGAGGTGTTTGGACACACCATCGTTATTTTTGATAATTGTCTGTATGATTTCAGGGTTGATTGTTTCTGGCACATATACATCGCTGTAGTACCATTTTCTGATGCCCTGTTTTCTGCTATGTGTTTCCTTGTAGCAGATTAGAGGGAAGTTCTTTTCTTTCAGCCAGTCAATCTGAAGGTTATCCCATGCTCTGTATCCAAAGCTGTCAATTACTGTTTCATCATGAAGCCACTCTGGAACTTTATCTGCTGTTCCTGTGAAATAGATTTCCTTCAGTTCTCCGCTTTTGTCTAGTCCGTAAATCTGTACGTTCTGACTTCTGTCTTCATATCTTGCTATAAAGTCTCTTATTGTAGCCATTTTTAAACTCCTCTCTCTTTCTCTGTTTTCAGCTGTTTTCGGCCGACTTCTTTATCATATATGCAATTATGCAAATAATTCTACCGCATTAAAAAAAGAATGATAAATTCTTCACATTGATAATACCTTTTATATACCAAAAGGTCAATATAGTTTACTGAATTTTTCGCACTGTATACGAGCACTTTTGTAGTAAAACAGAAAGTGCAAATGATATTGCAATCATTATTATATTTTCGTACAATATATAATTTTACATAACAATTTATTATACCACTAAAAAGCGTTGATTTGTTCCTTTATTTTATCAAAACTGCATCTGAATTGTCTTTTGTTACCGGGAGCATCTACCTAATTTGGATACTCATAGGATTTTACAATATAGTCTGCTGTTTCATAGATTCTTGCTATTCCATCTCCGATATACTGCCTAATTTCATCTACACTATATCCTCCGAACCATTTTAGAATATATGCTGCAAGAGTGAATATATAATAATCCTCTCTCTTTGAAGTGCTCTTTTCTGATGCTACTGTCATCATTTTGTTATATCCGAGAGCTCGTACAAAATCCCATGCAGATAAAGATGAAAAATCAGTGTCTCTATAAACATGTGCGCTTTCAAAGTCAATATAGCCCTTTTCCTTCAGAGTTTCGTATAGCCCTTTGACCTTTGAAATTCCAGTGCCGTCGCATACATGATCTGAAATTTTAAAAATGCCTTTCGCATTTTTGTACCAGCTATCAAAATCGCTTCGCTGATTTTTGTTCAGAACTGATGCCAAAGTTCCCATAAGGATGAATATAACTGACTCATTCGAAAGGGTTGAACCAAAGCTGTTGTGGGCGCAGTAGTTTCTTGCCTGCTTAGAAAACCTTGCAAACATTTTCTGTACATTGTTATAGTTAAGCTCCTTAGCTGAAGCTGCAGGCTCTGATCCGTGAGGACTGTTATCAAATGGAATAAGCATTGCAGCAATCGCCTGGTAATACGGCCCACGTCTTTCGAGATTTCTCATACCATCAAACACAAAATACATCTGTCTAAATGATGAACGTATGCCGGGATCATCTTCCACTCCATGGAAAATACATCCTGTCTGGTTGTTCATGAGAATAGGATTTTCTGTGAACAAAGCCTCTACGTAGTTTCCCGCCTCAAGAAGAAGCCACCTTGTGAGCCTATCTCCTGTCCTGTTTTCCTCAAGCCATGCAGTCATATCCGAAATGTTGTGGCCGAAGATATCATTTTCGTTCTTAGAAAAATATACAGGTGCCTCGAGATTTGCCTCATGGAACCTAAAAATCATCATATCTCCTGTATTGTTGATATTGCCTGTAACTAGCGGAACCTCAACATCTTCTATTATCTCTCTTGCGCCAGAAAAGTCGTCACAATCAAGTCTCTCTGCACAGTCCATGACTGTTTCGCTGTCTTTGTAGCTTTCGTGTATGGCAAGAGCATCTATTCTGTCCTGAAACATATCAAGATCATCTCCGCTGTAGCCGTCGAGAAGCTCAGGATTTTCGTGAATCTCATTCCAGATGCTGCAGTATAAATCAAAGATATCTTCCTTTGAATATTCCTCTTCGTTTTGTCTTGTATATTCCTGTAGCTGAGCGATTATGCCGCCGTTACCAGTCAAAAAAGCAACCTGATCTGACGGATAGCCCTTTTCTAGCAGAAACAGGTAGAGAAGATATCCTCCGTTATTTATGACAAACTGTTTTGTTCTCTGGTCTTTGCTTAAATAGATTTTCTGTGAAAGCCTGCTTATTACTTCCTTTTCAGAAATGAGGCCGTTTTCGAAGTCTATGTCAAGCACAATTGTATCATAGTCATAGAGGCTATCACCTGCTATTTCTCTAATTGCATCGTCCATGCTCGAAACCTTGCAGGTTTCTTCCTCTGGAAACAGTGAACTTGCTTTGTTGTCTGGATAGTCATCAATCCAAAGAACTCTCTTAATTCTTTTCATTTTCATATCTTTGTTTTTCTTCATTTTTCATGCCTTTCTACAGAGGTCTTGCAAGGCTTGCAAGTAGCCATGCCTCGTTAGAAAATATTCCCATTTCCATCTCTGCTGTGATTCCGCGTTTTCCGCTGTTGAGTAGTCTCAGCATTGAATCTAGTGACTTTATTCCGACTCCTCGTCCTCCCTCATAATCATATCCTGCTAAAGTTGTGCAGCATATGCAAAGCCATCTAGGTCTTCCTCTAAACTCTTCCGCCTGCATAAAATTCATCTGTACTTCCTCAGTATCTACATCTGCATGAGAAAGAGCATTCAAAAATTGTTCTGTTACAATTTCGACAACAAGGTCATAAAACGCAAGCCCTTCTTTGATCTTTAATTTTTCCCATGTAGGTGAGATTTCAAGGCTAAGACGTCCAAGATGACTGTTATACCAGTCTGCTGCCGGTGTGTCGCTCTCTCCGCAGTATGCAAGCACATCTAGCATAAAAGATGACTTCAAAAGGGTTATCTCAGAATCTGTTTTTCCAAACTTCTTCTTCAGTATGAACTCGCTTCTCTTATCTCCTTCTCTAAACAGAACACGGGCAAGAACTGTTTTGATTGCAAAATCAAATGGAACATGGATTCCATCGCCCTCGCTCTTTGAAAGGCCACCTCGTATCTGTTTTGTTAACGCGCTTACATCTGCAGAGCATCTCCATACGAGGCTATTGAGCTGTCTTGTGAGATAACGCTCCTGTTCTGACTGAAGCATCAGATTTAGCCCCTCAAGGTGAAGCTGCTCAAGCGTAGGATTATCCGGCTTTGCATTGTTTAGTTCTAGCCCTGTCTTCGTAAGCTTTTCTGCATTCAGGTAGTTTGCCGCAGAATGGGAGAGATTTCGGACAAGCTCCTCGTTTAGAGCAATGTGCCTCTTCAGCGTCTCGTTTATCTCCGTAAGCTGCCTATTTTGCTTTTCTACTTTTTTGTAGAGCTCGTTTCTTTCGTCCCAGTTATAGAAAAATTCCGGGTTTAAATATTCTGAAATGCAGTTTACCGGTATACATGTAAGCCTATATTCCATCGTCAGGTATTCTTGCCTATCTTCGATATTGGGTGAAATCAAAAGCTCTGGGTCCTTAGGTTTTTTATCAAAGGGCCTGCAGTGCACTGTATGCTCTTTGCCATTACTCAGCCAGGGAAGAAGCATATATTTTCCTCTAACCTTCATGTTAGATAAATCTCCCGGCTCATCACTTAAGCAAAATGTAATAGATTTACCGTTTAATGTTTCATAAAGCTCCATCTGAAGCTTTTTCAAAGATGCTGTTCTCGTGCTCTTTCTCGCAGGATTTAATTTTCTCTTCGTATATTCATCCTCGTTTACTTCGCCATCATCAATATATTCAAATTCAGCCGGAAGAGAGGAGTTTGAAAGTCCATTAAGCTCATCCATTAAATCAAACACAGCCGAGTGATAAAGCGCTTTTCTAGAGATGCTGATATCCTCTGCATTAACCTTTGTATCATCCGAAACACCGCAGTATTCTTTGATTTCCTCGCCTGTTATTTCCACAGATTCAAGATTGCCCTCAAACAGCTCCGATACTCTTTCTATTCCCGATACATATTTGACGAAATCACACTGAGGAAACGAAAATCTTGCAATCGCATATAACTCGCCAATGTTAAACACTGTAGCATATACAAGATTATATAGATAATCACCATAGCTATATCTCTGCAAGCTTCCATTGAACAAAGCTCCATTTAGCATTTCTCGTCTTGACTTATATTCCTCCTGAGTGATTACGCCTTCTTTGTAATAACGCTCTAAGTCCTTTTTCGGATCATGAATCTTTGATACTGCCTCTGCAACTCTAAGGTAGTCCTCGACAAAAGGACTCACTGCATCGAAAACCGGCCTCATTTTCTCCTGCATATCCTCTGCAGCTAGCATTTTGCTGCACTTTGGCACATTCGCATTTTCTGGCTTTGGATGCTCTGCTAAATATATATGAACACCAAGCTGAAGTTCTAGGTAAATAGCAATAGCAAAGATATAGTCATATCCTCTGTATGCAAAAGCACCAAAATTTTGATTGAACAAAAGTCCCGGCTTTGGTATATATAAATAATCACCAAAGCATTTTTCAAGATGATTTAAAACATACGCATGAAACAGCTCAACCTGTAGGTTATCAGAACCTATCAAACCTTTTTCTATAAGTGATGGTATGTCCATATTTTTTTCTGGCAAATTGCCCCCGTAAGGTCTTAGCTTAATAAGGTCATCTTCTCTACCATCAATACTCATGTAAACTCCCAGAGGATCCATCTTCACATATTCTCTAAAACAGTCCTTTTCGTATTCTTCTCTGAGCTTTAGCCCATGAGCGTTGCAAAACTCATACCCATAGGGGCCGAGAATAAGCTGCATCGCATCTGTAAGTCTTACAACATCTTCAGAGATTCTAAGCTTAACAAAATCTACAAGAGAGCGAGATGATTTTTCTTGGGTTATCGTATTATTTTTTGAACTTCCACAGCAGTTCTTATATTTTAGACCGCTGCCGCAAGGGCATAGATCATTTCTATTTATTTTAGCCATTATAATTCCTTTCATATTCTTATGGGATTTTCTGCAAATTGTAAATACAAACCTTCCCGAACTTGTCAAAATCAGTATATCATCAAAATCTCTGATGTGCTATTATTTCCGCCTGTTTATATACATTTTTTTACATTTTTAACAAAAAAAACTTGTAAAATATATATGATATGATAAAATGATTAACATGAAAAAATAAGAAAGAGGTACGTAACTATGGTAATACATATTTTTGATGATGCAAAACAGATTGCTAAGGCAGCAGGCGATATGATTATCGATGCAGTAAAAGCAAAACCAGCTATCACAATCGGATTTGCAACAGGTGCATCTCCTGTTCCTACATACGAATATCTAAGAGAGCAGTATAATGCAGGCAAAGTAAGCTTCAAGGACATGACTACTTTCAATCTAGACGAATACTATCAGCTTCCTGTAGAAGACAAAAACAGCTACTACAGCTTCATGCATGACAACCTATTCGATCACATCGATGTAAAAGAAGAAAACGTTAACTTCCTAAACGGAAATGCAGAAGATGTAGAAGCTGAATGCAAAAGATACGATGACCTTATCGAAAAGACTACTATTGATATCCAGATTGTAGGAATTGGTAGAAACGGTCACATCGGTTTCAACGAACCAAGCGACAAATTCTCAAAGGGCTCATTCAGAGTTAAACTGACAGACAGCACAATCGAGGCTAACTCGATCTACTTCGATGAAAACCCAATGCCTCACTATGCTCTAACTATGGGTACAGTTCCAATCATGCATTCAAAACAGATTATCATGGTTGCTACAGGCTCATCAAAGGCAGATGCAGTTTACGAAACTGTTCATGGAGAAATCACTCCTGGTTGCCCTGCTTCAATTCTTCAGGTTCACCCTGATGTACATATCTTCTTAGATAAAGAAGCTGCAGCAAGACTGTAATAAAATAGTATAAATTAAGCCGCACATAATCCGTGCGGCTTTTTTGATGTTAATTTTGTTTCTTTCTATGAATCATATATAGCGGTATACCTGCAAATAACATTCCGCCGATAATATTTCCAGCTGTTACAGGTAAAAAATTGTTTAGACTTCCGAAGATAGTCAAGCTTTCTAGCTGCTCTGACGTGAGACTGTAGACATCTTTTGCTACCTGTACATATGCAGGGTTTGATGCTGCCATAATTCCTGTTGGAATATAAAACATGTTTGCTACACAGTGCTCAAATCCTCCAACTACAAACGCACATATAGGAAAAAATACTGCCCAGATTTTTCCTGTAACGTCTTTTGCACACGTAGCCATAAGCACATCAAGACACACAAGAAAATTACACAAAATTCCCGATGTTATTCCCTGAACAGGAGTAATTGCAATCTTTCCGACCGCCACCTTTATAGCATATGCTCCCAAAAGCCCACCTGAATAGTTCAGATTTCCGCTGCCAAATACAAGAGCTCCAACAATGAGTGCCCCTGCAAAATTGCTGAAATATACGACTACAAGATTATACGCAAGTCTTCTCCAGCTGATTCTCCTATCTAGCGCTGGCATCACCATAAGGCAGTTTCCTGTAAACAGCTCGCCTCCTAGAAATACAATCAGCATAAGCCCTACAGGAAAAACAACTCCTGTTACAAGGCGGGCAAGGCCAACATTTGTAATCGAATGTGCAGCCGTGCTACTTGTAGCTGCACCTAGAGCAATAAATGCTCCCGCCATAATTCCCAGAAGAATCATCCTCCCATGGGGAATATACGGTTTGCCTGCACACGCCTTCATGTTCAGTTCAATAGTTTCTGCGGGAGTGTTATAGTGATTATTCATATACAACATCCTCTCTTCACACCTGTTATTATCCATACTCTTACATCTTTTAGCCTATTATACCACTTTCAGATACCCCTAAACGTAAAAACTTCACAAACCGATAACATTAATCTGACTATAGAAATATATAATTATAGTATTACATTATTCAGGAGGGGTTTTTTATGAATACAGCAAAAGAGCAGACACCGGAGAGTATGAACAAAATTTTTACGATTCCGAATCTGCTTTCATTTTTTAGATTACTGCTAATACCTTTGATGATTTGGGTTTACATTGTAAAAAAGGACTATACACTTACACTTTGGATTCTCTTACTATCAGGCTTTACTGATCTAGCAGACGGATATATTGCAAGACGTTTTCACATGATCAGCAATCTTGGAAAGATGCTCGATCCTGTAGCAGACAAGCTAACTCAGGCGGCTATGTTGTTTTGCCTATGCACTAGATTCAGACCTGTGATTTTTCCGCTCGTTCTAATGGCATTCAAAGAATTATACATGGCTATAAGCGGAATCCTCATTATCAAAAAAACTAAAAGCGTCAATGGAGCAGATTGGCACGGCAAGATAGTAACGGCCCTTTTATACACATTAATCATAGTTCACGTTCTCTGGTATAATATCACGCCGCTAGCATCTAATATTATGATTTTTATCTGTACTGCAATGATGCTCGTATCACTGATTCTATATATCAGAAAA